>JABHVM010000004.1 GCA_018658305.1 Thiotrichales bacterium
ATCCCCGGTGGTGGTATCGCTAACACCTTTATCGCTGCAGCAGGATTTAATGTTGGTAAGTCTCTAGTTGAAACTGACCTTATCCCAGAGGCGAAACGCCTTATGGCTGCAGCAAAAGCTGATGGTAATGAGATTCCAGTACCAACTGATGTGGTAGTTGGTAAAGAGTTTAGTGAGTCAGCAGAGGCGATAGTTAAAAAAGTTGAAGATGTTGAAGATGATGATATGATTTTTGATATCGGTCCAGAGACTTCCGCCCGTTTTGCGGAGATGATGAGGTCAGCTGGAACAGTGGTCTGGAATGGTCCTGTAGGAGTGTTTGAGTTTGATCAATTTGGTGAGGGGACAAAATCATTAGGGATGGCAATTGCAGACTCTAGTGCATTTTCAATCGCTGGTGGTGGTGATACTCTGGCTGCAGTTGATAAATACGGTATCTCAGAGAAGGTCTCTTATATCTCAACGGGTGGTGGAGCATTCCTTGAGTTTTTAGAAGGTAAAAAACTTCCAGCTGTTGCTGTTCTTGAAGAGCGCGCTAAATAGAATTAGGATAGAGTACTACTATGCCAAGACGAACCAAAATAATTGCTACCCTCGGACCAGCAACTGACACTTCGGAAGCGTTGGATGAGCTAATTGAGGCTGGCATAGATGTAGTTCGTTTGAATTTTTCACATGGAACTGAAGAGGAACATCTGAAGAGAGCTGAGTCAGTGCGCAATAGAGCTCGTGCACATGGTCGCCAAGTGGGGGTGATGGTTGATTTACAAGGACCTAAAATCCGTATTGGAAAATTTGAGTCTGGAACTATTCAGTTAAAGGATGGAGATAAGTTCTGTATAGATATGGAGCTGGATCTGAGAAAAGGCAGTCAAGAAGCTGTCGGCTCAACTTATAATAAGTTAAATGAAGACCTCTCTCGTGGTGATACTCTTCTGCTTGACGATGGGCGTATTGCACTTTGGGTTATAGAGATTGATGGTGCTAAAATTAACTGTAAAGTTACGCAGGGGGGGAAGCTTTCAGATAATAAGGGGATCAACCTGCATGGCGGCGGACTCTCTGCAGCTGCACTTACCGATAAAGATCGAGCTGATATAAAAACTGCAGCTAAGATGGAGGCAGACTATGTTGCAGTATCTTTTGTGCGTAATGCTGAGGATGTGCGCGAGGCTCGCAAATTATTGACTGAGGCTGGTTGGGGTTCATGCGGTATCATCTCTAAAATAGAGCGTGCCGAGTCTATCAATGTGATTGATGATATTATGTTGGAGTCTGAAGGAATTATGGTGGCTCGAGGTGATCTTGGGGTTGAGATTGGAGATGCTTCACTTCCCCCTGTTCAGAAGAGATTAATTAAGTTGGCACGAGGAATGAATCGAGTAGTTATTACTGCTACTCAGATGATGGAGAGTATGATAGAAAATCCAATCCCGACTCGTGCAGAGGTCTTTGATGTGGCTAATGCAGTCCTTGATGGAACCGATGCGGTGATGCTCTCAGGAGAGACAGCAGTAGGAAAATATCCAGCTAAAGTAGTTGAGGCGATGGATAATATATGTCAAGAGGCGGAGAAGGAGTCACAAGCAAAAATATCAACTCATCGAATGAATGAACGCTTTGAGCGTAGAGATGAAGCTATCGCGATGTCTACTATGTATACCGCCAACCATTTTGGAGTTAAAGCGATTGCTTCCCTTACTGAGACCGGATCTACTACGCTCTGGATGTCACGAATTAGTTCAGATATTCCTATTTTTGCGATGACCCGTAATCTACAGACACGGCGCAAAGTTACTCTCTATCGAGGAGTCTACCCGGTAAGTTTTGATGTTACCAATAAAAATAGAGATCAGGTTAATAGAGAGATGATTGATGAGTTAGTGCGCCGTGGAGTTGTACGCGCTAAAGATACAGTTATTATAACCAAGGGTGATATGGCTGGTGAGGGTGGTGGCACTAATATTATGAAGATATGTCGTGTCGAGGATGATGGGGATGATGAGATTATATAGTTGTACGAGGAAACTATTTTTTAGTGAATTATTTTTAGTTAATTATTTTTTAATATGTAAAGTCAAGGAGACAAAACAGTGCTAATTTCAATGCGTCAATTATTAGATCATGCGGCAGAGAACAGTTATGGTATGCCTGCATTTAATGTAAACAATATGGAGCAGGTTCATGCTATTATGCAGGCTGCTGATGAGGTGAATAGTCCAGTTATTATGCAGGGCTCTGCTGGTGCGCGCTCTTATGCAGGCGAACCATTCTTACGCCACCTAATTCAGGCTGCGATTGAGATGTATCCTCATATTCCTGTAGTTATGCATCAAGATCACGGTTCAGAGCCAGCGATATGTTTGCGTTCTATTCAGTCTGGATTCAGCTCGGTAATGATGGATGGATCACTAATGGCTGATGCTAAAACCCCATCTAGTTTTGAGTACAATGTAGATGTAACAAAAACAGTTGTAGATATGGCGCATGCTGGTGGTGTATCAGTAGAGGGAGAGCTTGGTTGCCTAGGATCATTGGAGACAGGTATGATGGGCGAAGAGGATGGACATGGTGCAGAAGGAAAGCTAGATCTTGATATGCTCCTAACTGATCCAGAAGAAGCTGCAACTTTCGTGAAAGAGACAGGTGTAGATGCGCTAGCAATTGCTATTGGTACTTCTCACGGTGCTTATAAATTTACACAAGAGCCAACTGGTGAAGTGTTAAGAATTGATAGAATTAAAGAGATCAATGCCCGTATCCCTAATACCCATTTGGTAATGCATGGTTCATCTTCTGTACCTCAGGAGTGGCTGAAGACTATTAATGACTTTGGTGGTGATATGGGGCAGACCTACGGTGTTCCAGTAGGAGAGATTGTAGAAGGAATCAAAAACGGTGTGCGTAAAGTTAATATCGATACTGATCTGCGTATGGCATCTACAGGTTCTGTGCGTCGTCATCTTATGGAGAATACCTCTAACTTTGATCCTCGTAAATTCCTCAAAGAGGCAACTAATGGAATGAAAGAGATCTGTAAGAATCGCTACCAAGAGTTTGGTTGTGAGGGAATGGCAAGTAAAATTACCTCTCTATCTTTAGAGACTATGTTTGGCAAATATGATACTGGTGAGTTGGATCAGAAGATCAACTAATCCATAAAAATAGTATAATAAAAAACCCACTAACTTAACGGTTAGTGGGTTTTTTATTATGGATGTAATGCTTCTATTTAGGAGCTTCCCATCCGAGTAGAATGCCTTCATCAAACCAGACGAAACTGTGTAGTTTTGAGGTTGGATGAAAGTACCAGCTAGTGAATATCTGATTCTCAATTCGTCCAGCTTTGCCGAGTAATTTCTCTACCTCCTCAATAGGCATCTCTACTTTTAAGCGCTTCCACAAAATATTGTCCCTCCAGCGATCTTTACCCTCTGTATTTTCTACTCTCTTCTCTAAAACGGACAACCTCTCTTCTAGTGCGCTTATGCGTTTTAGGATGGCACTCTCTGAACTTATTTCTGAGGCAGTGCTTATGGTTGAGGTAAGCAGTATGGTGATTAAGCTCAGAGAGAGTAGTGCTTTTTTTATGTACATCATTAAAACTCCTTTTGGTTGATTGATTGATTTGATTAGTTAAGTTTGATTATAATTTACTAATTCTGTAAGTTGGGAGGTGATGCGTTGAGTTATCTCTACTTCCATTTTATTGCGTAACTCAGTTACCTCTATTTGGTGTGCATTTTTTAATATATCAATTTCATCTTTGTGCAACTCTGCTACAGATCTCTCCACTTCATCTCGGATTTTTTTAGTGAATGGGGTAACTTCACCAGCAAGCTCTTGTAGCAGTGTATGCTCCTCACTCTCTGCACCATCTGCTATATCAACACTCTCTAATCTTATCCGCTCACCAAATATACCTTCTCGTGTTGGGCTATAGCTGAATAGAGTAAGTGCTAAATTTGATATCGAAGATTTAGCTTCAGTTATAGTCAGTTCTGTGCTAAATCCACCCATTGATGGGCTTGGAGTATGGACTCTAATTAGCGCAGGACCACTATGATGTAGAGCCTCTTTAATAGAGCTATTTAGGTGGTCAGGAGATGCTACAGAGCTTTGTGCTACATAAGAGTTGCGCTGGGATAGGGCGAGCATAGTTAAGTTGCTCTGGTTAGGGGTGGATTGCATATCTGCAAGAATAACTATTTTAATAGGTAGTTTACTATTTAGAATCCAACTAATATCTCCTGCAGAGTTTACTCCAAGAGTTGATTCGTTCCCTATCAAAAATAGTGGTGGAGAGCGCTGCAGCTCTATCTCGCTTAGATCACTCCATTGAATATGTTTAACTTCACGCCGCTCTGCTTCGGATGCTCCTTTCAGGAGCAGTTTAGCTGTGCGCAGTATCCTCTGAGTTGCAGTAGTCTGCTCAAGCACCCCCTCAATCAAACCACAAGCCAGAGCTGCTATTGATGATGATGGTGCAATAGCAACTGGAACTTGGAATGGGTTGGTCGGGAAGCTTCCTGCCCAGTTGGTTAAAGCTCCTTCTGTAAGTGCTAGACTGTAACGAGAGCGTCCTAACGAATTCTCTCCACTCTCTATCTCTGCAATTTCACTGCGTAACATTTCAGTAAGTTCAATCCATTCGCGGAGTTTATGGATATCTACTCCATCATCAGTTGAGTTAATTAGGTTTTTTAAATCAAGTTGACGATTCTGTTGTGATTCCAGCTCTTTAGCTAGTTCCGAGAGATTGTCGATATGAGATGCTTCTGCAAGTTGCACTTTTATTCCCCGAATTAACTTGCTGTGGAGCTCTTCCATCTCATTAATAAGTGATCTAATTTGTGGCTGTTGTACATATTCAGTAGTTGCAAATATTTGGCGGAGAGCAATTTTCTCTCCAGACCCTGGTTCAGCACTATCTCCCCCTCCTATTGACATTGCAGCATATCGTGAGAGCATAGCTGCTTTGATTTCACCAATCTCAGGGCGTTTGCTAAACTCGGTTAGAGTCGCAGAGCTACTGTCTGGCATCTGCTCCCATACTCTCCACTGTTGATAGAGCTGTTCTCTATTAATCTCACTGCTCTCAACCATATTAAGAGCTAGATTATCACCGCACATCTCGGCACATATTCCACACCCTTTACAGCTTTCTGGATTTATGGCAATAGTTAAGAGTTCACCAGCTCCAGCTTTAAAGCGCTCTCTATCTATAAATAGTGGTTCAGTGATAGCTAATGGAATATCTTTTAAGTTAGCGTTCAACTGTTCTATAGCCTTGTCAGCAGCAATACGGCGCTCTTCAGGTAGCGGGGAGTTTTGCATAACTATTTCCCAGCTCTGTTTAATAGATTTTCCATTTTCTCCCATAGCTCTACTCAGTTTAGAGAGGTGGGGACGAAGTGCGTCAGCACCTCCTAAGCTTAATCCAAATTCCAGTAATTTAGCTGGTGAGATAGAAGTCGCTCCAATAGCGCTATCTGGACAGTTGATCCAACACTCACCACATCCACTGCAATTGTCATGGTCAAACTTTGGAAGGTATTTACTATTAATTGAGTTAAAGGTGGATGTTAGGGGAGGAATCTCTCCAAACCCAGCATTTGGGCTAAGTCCCTGTCTGCTCTCTTGTTGGTCACGATAGAGTACTCCAGTCTGATTCCAGAAGTTTGAGAGCTCTCCTGAGCCAAGATGGCGTACAGCCATAGGAGTGTGCTTGATCTCTGGATTTAAGTTCGAGCTATCACTATTTTCAGTTAACCCTCCATTTAACCCTAATGTATGGAGCTCTGGATAGTTTCTCTCTAATAGATCGTGTTGTACCTGCTGTTTTGGATTGTTGATTTCAGTGGTTGGAGTGAGACCTAAATAGAGTGTCTGAGCAGGAGCGCTACTCTTAATTTCAAGGGCAGCTATTAGATCATTGTCATAGATTGGAGCTCCATCAACTCCATAACTAATAGAGTGAATGCGACTGCTGTGAGAAGCAAGTGCAGTTATCTGTTTATGTAGTGGAAGTAAGCTGTTGGTTGCAGAGATTGCTCTCTCCAAGACTATAATCTCATCGGCACTCTGTACTACTTCTCTAAGTTGTTGCAAAGGATGAGGTGCTACAACAGTGATACCAACTACTAAAACTTTAGAGGATATTTTTTCACTTATCTGTTTACAGCGTTCCTTTACCTCTCCTTGGCAGATGAGTACTCTTTTGTTAACTCTCTTCCCGCTTCTGTTATTTGGATAACTTAGTTTGCTGTACTCTCTACCAGTAGCTTCATTAAATTTATGAAAAACAGTATCTACGCTCGCCCCAATTTCTGCCCCAAAAAATATGGTATGAGATATTTTATTAACTCTAGAGCTATACTTATCTGCAACTGCTCCCTGCATAGTTGGATGATCTAGATTGTAACGGCAGGGGAGGCGTTTACGCTCCGGCCCAAATACTATCTGTTGTGATGGATGATTGAGCTTTATTTTATCTGTAGTGTCTCCTACAATACGCTCTATAAGTTGTGGTGATGGAAGCTCTATGCTCTGCGGTTTAGAGCTAACTTCGTATTCCATAACTACAACGGCTGGAGTTAATGTCTGTTCAGCAACTGCACGAGCTATTAGAGTAAAGTCGATAGCTTCTTGCACAGTTCCAGCATATAAAATCAGTGCTCCAGAGTCTACTAGAGAATTTATATGAGTGTCATCTGTACGGGTAGTGACATGAATAACTAACGGTATATGACCCTCTACAGCTTGTTGAAGGAGGTCTCTGGATGCGGCTAGCTCATCACTGAATAGGTTGCACCTACTGCGTACTCCAGACATGGTAAGCCCTATAGCTGATGCTAGCATATTACGAGGAGTAGAGTTAACTAGTTCTTTACCGTCGAGCATCTTTTCTACTCTAGTAATAGCATCAGTACCAGTTAATATTAATGACTCTCCACTATTTGCAAGGTTAGTAGTATGCTTAACCCCCATAAGTTTGTGGTAAATTCTTCGGCTGATTTTCTTGAAACTAGACTCTCTCAATTTAGGCTCTCTCAAATTGTGCTCCATCTATCCAGATTATCGCATCTGTAGGGCAGCGGTAAGTTGCTTTTGGAGTTTCAGTAATACCACTCTGATAGTCAATAATAGGAAGTCCATTAACCATCTCAATCATTCCTTTGTTGGCATCAGCAACACAGCGACTACAACCATCACAGGCGGTACGGCATAGATTAAGAATTGCATCTCCCTCTAGCGGTGCGCTGCACTGTATTAGTAAGTGTTCATCCATTGGGTGAATTTTAAATAGGTCTTTGGGACAGGCTACCACGCAATCTTCGCAAGCAGTACATTTCTCTGGATCTACTACGGGTAGTCCATTACTGTTCATCTTGATAGCATCAAAGTCACAAGCAATTTCACAGTCAGCAAGTCCAAGACATCCCCAAGAGCATCCTTTACCGCCACCAGAGACTACAGCTGCAGCACGACAGCTATCAAATCCGTTATATTCGGCGATTTGCCATGCTTCAGCTTTACCTCCAGCACAGTGAAGACGAGCTACTCGTTTGCGCTGTGCTCCTGCATCTACTCCTAGGAATGTGGCAATCTCCTCAATTTCATCTTTTGGAGATACGGTACATTGGCTCGGTTCAGAAGTTCCTTTGATGAGCTCCTCGGCAAATGCACGACAGCCAGGAACTCCACAGGCACCACAATTTGTGCCAGGGAGCATCTCTTCGGTTTCATCAATGCGTGGATCTTCGTCAACTTTTAGAAGACGATAAGCAACAGCAAGGATTACTCCAAAGAAGAGCCCAATCCCCATCATGATTGCTGGAGAAGCGAGAGAGCTGTTCACTACTGATTCATATTTGATTGAAGGGAGCTGCTCTTTCGATAAGCTCATCCAAGTCTGCTTCACTACTATTTAGCGGAAGTCCTGGGTGGATGCAACGGGAGGGGCAAATTTCAGCAGCCTCCACCAACTCTGCATAGGTTCCAGCATTTGGATCTGCTATGTATGCTTGTTTGTCATCGTTATAAACAAACATCTGTGGATTCATATTGGTACAGTCATTACAGGTTGTGCAGAGCATGGTCTCAATCCAAGGATCTTCACTAACTTCTGCAGCAGGTTCACTTGCGGCTACTGTTTCACTCTGTTCAGAATTATCTTCTGTAGCACTCTCTTCACTCTCTGCAGGAGAGCTACTCTCAGTCTCGCTAGAACTTTGCGGTATTGAACTATTTCTGCTAGATGTCGAGTCTCCTTGCATTGCAGCAGGGTTCATCCCCATCAGTACCTGAGCCAACTGTCCCATAACTTTAGTTGTGGCATCATTTTGAAGCTCTTGCAGTTCACTTGTATGGACTGTTTTGAGTTCACTAATCTCACTGTTTTTCCTAGCCTCTATGGTAAGAGTGGTATCGTTAATCGCCTGCTCTATATGAGGGCTCTTAACTCCAGCAATCTCTTGTAGTGTGTGCCAATAGTTAAGGCGGTCGCGGCAGGCGAGGATGAGCTCACGAGATACAACCGCTCTATGCATTACATTATCCCTGTTCATAGTCCAGACAAAAGGAATTAGTGAGAAGCGTGTAGTTTCGTTATGAGTAAGATACTCTGCAACAGGAGAGAGACTATCTGACTCAAAGTTATCTGGAATCAGGCGGAAGTGGCTCCGTAGTTTGGGAACTAACAGTGCGTAATCTGCGAATGTAAAAGCAAGTTCAGTATGAGTTACATCTCCGCTCTCATCTCTATAGCTGAAAGGGTGGGTTGCCCAATCTCTATCTGGTTGTGGGTTTACGCTAAAGTTCATACGCTCTGCAAAGGTGTCGCCACTCTCTGGGTTGATGCGGAAAAATGGGTGAACGCGGCTCTCTAAGGCAGCACTTGATACCATCCAAGGATCTAGTAAAAATTGTTTTTTACTTTTAGTGATATTCGGAGATATAAGATGAGGATCCTCTTCATGGATAGTAGACTGCTCTTGTACTCCTGTATTAATAAGATGAATAGCGGTGCGAGGTATCTCAGTCGCTTCTATAAAGCCTTGTATGAGATGTTGGTACCGAGCTGCAGAGCTCTGGGCTACATAGCACTGACGATGAGCCATAGCAATGTATCCAAGCTCTAAGCGAAAATCTCTAAATGGAGAGCTTTTCTCTGTAGCAGCAGGGTTTGCATGTCCTTTAACTCTACTCATTATCTGGATTGGTCGTCCTGACCCAAGTAGTTGAGAGAATGAGCTCAGTCCCTCCTGAGCTAGCCGATTGGCAGGTTCTAACGCAATAATTGCTGGAACTAATAAGAGCTCCTGTTCAGAGAACGCTTCCCACCCAAAATTATTAAACCATGGGTCGTGAATAGTTGCGCTGTATTGGTTAGAGACCTCTAACTTTGCAATACGACAGGCACTAAATAGAGATGACAGTTTCGCCGCCTCCTGATCAAATAGATCGGCAGATCTAGAGCATGGATCTTTGGCTACCTCTCCTTTTATGGTCTTATTTTCATCTACACTGTAGTCTCCTGTGTGGATAAAGTAGAGTTGGATGGAACTACGCTTAAACTGGTTAAGTATTTTTAAAGCACTATCCATCCGCTCCATTCTTTCTGGAGGTATAACTATGGTTCCACTTTTATTGGGTAAAATAGAGGAGAAAGCAGCAGGGTTAAAGTGGGATGCATTACTTCCAACACTCTTCTCAAGCGCTTCGGTTCCTAAAGCATCTCCTCGTTTATGTTTTTCTACCTCAATAATCTGGGTTAGTTGTCTAATTAAACTATCACGCTCTTTTTCAAACTTTCCCCAGCGCTCTGCAGATCTTTGATGAACTAAATGAATCATCAGTTTGGTTGCAGTATAGCGGTCATAGGAGAGGATTCTATCCTCTTGACTAAAAGAGTTTACAAGTTGATCTAATGACTCTTGGAGTGTCTCTCTATTTTCTGGAGATAGATTGAGGTGCTGTTGCAGAGAAGCAGCTGCTTGTTTTAAGATATCTGTAGCTAGTGGTTCTGTTGAGTTGTTAGAACCATTACTAAGTGATTTTTTTTCTATGTTTTGAGTTAAATTATGCTCCTCAATAAGTTCACGCATCTCTCGCTCTATCCACGAGATATTATCCTTTAAAAAGCGTGCACTATTTTTTCCAGGAGAAAAAGTCTCTATACTCTCACTCAGATGGCTGGTTAGAGGTTGAGCATAATGTTTTCCACTCTCACCACCATTCGCAAAGAGTACTAACGGATAGTCATAACGGATTTTTGAAGTATCACGAAATGGGTTTAGTAGAGCGGGGAGATGGTCGCTGCTTATCTCTTCAGTATCTCGCTCTACACTCGGATCTCCTAAGTGAAAGTGATGGAGAGTATGAAGTATTTCAGGCTCTGTTTTAGGGGCAGACTCTGTTTTGGGGAGTGTAGGAAGAGATGGCGAACTACTCATATTGCAAACGCATCCAAAGCCTTATTAGTAGCAGCTATCTTATCTTCATCAGTTATATCATGTCCCAATGCAGATAGATCGCTATAGCACGGTATATCTTCATTTTTGTAGAGCAGTCCAACAGGAATGATACCTTTGGTTGTCTCATCTCTAGCGATATCTAAGGCAGTTGTCATATCTGATGGGTCGTGCTCACGGCTCTCTGGGAAGAGGCGTTCTAGTCCAGCTGCCACAGGAATGCCATCATGATGCTTTAAGAGTAGAAGTTTGGAAGAGTCATTCTGAAGTTCTTTAGTGATTCCATCTACAAACACTGGACAGCGTTGGATGATACGTACAAAACTTGTCCCTTTATGTTCGTGTGCAGCTTTGAGTGTTTCGTAGAGTAGTGGAGGATTCCAGTCAATAACTTGTGCCACAAATGAGGCGTTGGTAATTCCTAAAGTTACTGTAAGTGGGTTTAGTGCATCAAGGAATGACCCTTCTGGGTGGGTGTTGGTTTTAAGGTCAATAGGGCTAGTTGGAGATGTCTGTTTTTTGGTTAATCCATAGATCTGATTATCGAAGATCAATATAGTCATATCCATATTGTAACGAACAGCATGAATCCAGTGACCAGCTCCTATTGAGAAGCAGTCACCATCACCAGTCGCAACCCACACATCAAGCTCGGGACGACGAGATTTTACTCCACAAGCTAACGGGAGCGCACGTCCATGGGTACCATGTAGTCCATAAGTTGCCATATAGTGGGGCATACGACTAGAGCAGCCAATGCCAGAGATAAATACGCTCTTCTCTGGAGGGAGTTGAGCATCTCTCAATATTCGGTGTGCAGTTGCTAATACGGCATGGTCGCCACAGCCATCACACCAACGCGCTTCATTACCTTCATAGTCATCAATAGTGAAATAGCGCTCTTGAATATCTAGAGACCAATCTGCTTTTATTCCAAACATAATCTATTCTTCCTCTGCGCTGTTATCTGATTTAACTTTAGTTAGGCGCTGTTGCAGCACCTCTTCAATTATAGCTGGTTGCAATGGATGTCCATATACAACTGACCAGCAATCTACATCAACTAAAGTCTGGATGCGAAGAATTGATGCTAGCTGAGCATATCTACGGTTCTCTGGAGTAATCATAGGAGCGTCTGGATCATCACTATAGTTGACTTCAATAGTCATAACTTTTTTGAAGTTAGAGAAAATCTCCCCTAAACCTGGTTCTAGAGGAGAGAGGAAGCGAAGATGGATAGTAGATATCTTCTCCCCTTTTTTACGCAGATCATCCACAGCCTCTTCAATTGCCCCAATGGTTGAGCCCCATCCTATAACTAGGAGATCGCCGCTACTCTCACCATGAATTTTTGGAGGGGTTAATGTGCTCTGCAGAGTGGCCAGTTTTCGACTTCTATGTGCAGTGCTTTTTTGATTGTCTTCAGCTTCATAAGATACTTTACTAAACTTAGTGTGAGATAGTCCAGTTAGTACATACTCACCATTTGGCATGCCAGGAATTGGGCGTTGAGAGAGCCCCGTTTTATCATCCCAATCATAAGCTGGAACACTTTTATCCCATTCAGATTGATCAAGTGGTGGTGCTAGCATATCCCTATTAAGGTCGGGGCGATCCCACGGTTGAACTCCAGTCGCTAGATTGGCGTCTGTCAATACTACAACAGGAGTACGGAAAGATTCAGCGAGCTGACGCGCCAATACAACTAGGCTAAAACACTCTGGAATGGTTGCTGCAGCAAGAATGATTTTTGGGGCATCGCCAGGCTCACCATAGAGCGTGGAGAGTAGATCCCCCTGCTCAATCTTAGTTGGGAGTCCAGTTGATGGACCGCCTCGTTGTACATTTACAATGACTAGAGGGATTTCTGCCATAACTGCAAGTCCAATACTCTCTGTTTTGAGAGCCATTCCAGGACCTGAAGTTATAGTGCATGCAGTTTTTCCAGCGTAAGAGGATCCGATAGCAAAGGCTATCGCTGCAATCTCATCTTCAGCCTGATGTACAAAACCACCGCAGGCAGGGAATACATCTGCTAGATAGTGAGATGCAGAAGTTGCAGGAGTGATAGGATACATAGATACAAGTTCCATTCCTGACGCCATCACTCCTAAACCAATTGCGGTGTTACCGTTGGTAACTACCATAGGTCTATCATCTGATTTCTCTTGTGGAGGAATATCAAAAAAGTATTCACTTAGTTCATCTGCGGCAAATTTGTAACCAGCATCGAAGAGTTCTTGGTTGCTGCTGATGATTTTTTCAGCTTTTCCTTTAAAGGTTAGGGCGATCTCATTGCGCCCCATATCTTGATCACGATTATAGATACGGCAGAGCATCCCTAGCACAAACATATTTTTGCCCTTGCGAGGATCTTTGACCACTTTCAGGCACGCTTCATGGATAGATAGTTCGTGGACAACTAACCCATGTTGACGAAACTCTACCACTGCATCTGCATACATCTTCTGAATCTCTGTTGATGGATCACTAGCCCATCTGTTATCTAACAGAACGATAGTTCCCTCTTTAAATGCACCATTGGCGATACGAGAGTAGAGGACTTGTTCATTAAACGCTACAACTAGATCACCCTCATTACCAACATTGGTCACTTTTGTAGAGCCCAGACGAATACGAATTCCACTAGCTCCTGATGGGGTGCGAGCTGGGGGTTGGATCTCAGCAGGGATAATTTCTACAGTCCATACCCCATTACCTAGTTTGGCTCCAATGTTACCGAAGGTTTGGCCACACTTCTGTGCACCTTCTCCAGAGTCACTGACAATTTCAACAATATGTTCTTGTATAACTTGTGGTTCCACGGAATATTTCCTTAAATTTTATTATAAATAACTATGAATTTAGCTACTAATTATCTCATAAAGCATAGGGGTAAATCAAGTTGAACTATAACACTACAATTGATATTAGGTCAATTGCGGTCATCTTGGGATAGATCTATCTATTATCAACGGTTTTATCAATTAATAGTGGTTGCTCATATTCGTCCATAAAGTGGTAGAGTGAGCTATCTAAAAGCTTCATTGCTCCATCTAAGAGGTGACAACGACCACTTCCAGGAAGTATTTTTGTGAGGTTTATTAGTGTGTCTAAATCTGCTTGACTTCCGCTACCGCTATCAATTTTAGTTAGAAGTTGGGCTGCGTAGTAGGTGCCAGTTTTGCACGATGGACACTGACCACAAGATGATTTTGCAAAAAATGAGATATACTCTGTAACTCTGCGCACAACTCCTGTCCCTTCAGAGACTACAATCATTGCTCCTGTACCAAGACTAGAGCGTCGCTCTTGTACTTTATAAAAATCTAGCGGCACATCGAGATCCTTAGGGGTGAGAATTGTGTTTGAAGGTCCCCCCATAAAAACAGCTTTTAGTTTACGATTTAGGAGCATTCCTCCTCCATGGATATCGATCAGCTCTTGAAGTGGTGTGCCCATTGGGAGCTCATAAGCTCCAGGGCGCAGCACATCTCCACTTAGGGAGAATATCTTGGTGCCGTGAGATGAGCCTCTTCCTAAACTCTTAAACCACTCTGCACCATTACGCATAATGTGAGATACATTTGCAATGGTCTCAATATTGTTTATAAGAGTAGGCATTCCAAATAGTCCAGCTTTAGCAGGATATGGTGGTTTGCCGCGTGGAAATGGAAAGTTACCCTCAATAGATTCAAGTGCAGCGGTCTCTTCTCCACCAATATAGTGCCCAGAGCTGGCAACTACGAAGAGCTCTAGAGGCCGTCCTAGCTCTGTAGAAATTCTTTGGAGAAGAGTGCTATCGCTCCACTGTTCAGTAGCCTCTTCCATCGCCTCTAGTGATCCTTTCTGCTCTGGGTTTATATAGAAGACAATTTGATTTGCTCCAACGCCAAGAGCGGTAATTAGAGCGCCTTCAATCACTTGATGTGGAGTCTCTTTTAGAAGAATACGGTCTTTGAATGTGCCTGGTTCATCTTCATTACCATTACAGATTAGGTATTTATCGATATCGGTGGATCTGCTCCCATCTTCGTTAAGCCCCTCTTCAGAAACATAACTCCATTTAATATGGGTTGGAAAACCACTTCCTCCTAAACCTAATAACTCTGCATTTTTTATTGTTGGGATTATTGAGTCTGGGTCTTGTAAGGCATTTTCCAGTCCCTCTCCACCAACATCTACCATCCAAGTATCAAGATCTGCGCCAAAACGGCGTTCAGGATGAAGTAGTAGTCGATTAGCTTGATCTTTAATGTTCATATTTTTTGGGTTCTACGCAGTTTACTATAGTCTGAATCTAAATCAAACTTAGCGTAATCTGGGAAGAGCAGAGGCCCCTGCTTCTCTAAAGAGAGGTTCTCTTCAGAGAGTTCTCGGCGCAGCTGGTTAAGATGTTCTATAGATAGTTGTCCGTTATGTCGAAGTTTTTTGCGCTCCGCAGCTGCCAGACCAGCTCGCCTCCCAAAACTTATAATCTCTAATAGGGCATTTCCCATTAGACGATTTTTACCATGAATCCCTCCGCTCACCTCTCCACAGCAGAAGAGACCATCTACTTCAGTTCTGCCATCTACATCAATTACTGCTCCACCATTTTGGTAGTGAAGAGTGGGGTAGATGAGTAGTGGCTCTTTAGTTGGATCTATAGCTGCTTTTTTCCCTAAACTTATCAGTTTAGGAAATCGTTCTGCTAGAATGCCTGGAGAACGGAGCTCTAACCCTGGAGTATCTAGCCACACGCCAACATTTCCATCTTCTGTTGTTATACCGCGCCCCTCTCTGCACTCTTTAATAACTGCTGCAGCCACAACATCTCGTGCAGAGAGCTCATCTATAAACCGTTCTCCATTTCCGTTAAGAAGCCAAGTTCCACATGATCTAACACCCTCAGTTATAAGGCTTCCTGTTAGGTGGTTAGGGTGGGATAGTCCTGTGGGGTGGTACTGGAATGAGTCAAGATCCCGTAGTTTTACCCCCATCCTGTAAGCGAGTACAAGTCCATCTCCAGTTGCCCCGAAGTGATTTGAAGTGGGGAAGCCATTAAGGTGCATCCGTCCAATTCCTCCAGTGGCAATAATTACTGATTTTGCACTGACTTGAATATATCTTTTCTGCTGCAGAGAGGAGATCACTGCGCCAGAACATCCACCCTGCTCATCACCGAGGAGTTCAACTGTTGGCGAGTAGTCCCAGACCTCAATATTACTATTGTGTACTGATTCACGCAATATACGCATCATCTCCAATCCGGTATAGTCTCTATAGAAACATATTCTATCTGCAGAAGATCCACCTGCACGGCGGGTTAGAATGTCACCAAATTCATCAAGATCAAACTGCATACCCTGTTGAATTAGCCAGCGAATAACATCTGGACCATCTAAAACAAGTTTGCTGACCAATTTAGGATCAGATCTATTGTGACCCGCAGAGATAGTATCATCATAGTGAAGCTGTGGAGTATCCTCTCTATTGAGTGATGCTTGAATACCACCTTCAGCCATAACTGTATTACTATCTCCTAGGCGCAATTTTGTAGCTAGAATAACCCTAGCCCCATTTTGTTGTGCAATAAGTGCCGCTGCACAGCCAGCTCCACCACCACCAATGACGAGTACATCTGTCTCTATGGTTTCAGCACCAGCTAAGTTTGCCTCATTGATGCGAGAATCTGACTGGAGTAGTTCTGCGAGTTGAGTGTGGCAACTATCCCCTCTATTTACCCCACTTTTTAAAGTAGTTCTGCACTCTGTAATGTAATCAGGGTGAAACTCCTCTAAAAGAGCCCCTTTTGCCGTAGTGGTTGGAGGTAGAGAAGATTCCTTTTTAGGGGTGTATTTTTCTAATGCTTCTCTATAGCTTATATTACTATTCATATATCTGTCGCTCTATGCTTGATCTGTCTCATGTACAACAGTAAGTTCGCCAGTTCTAATTTTCTCTAATCTATTGATAAGATTAGAGGGTCGAGTGTGAAAGTAGGCGGTAACTCGTCGTGCAAAAAGTCCGACATGGTTAGGAGATATCCCTTCAGGGCAACCAGTCATACAGAGGTCACACATAATGCACTCTATAAAAAGATCTCCAGCCTCTCTGAATTTCCCCTTAACTGCAAGTGCAACACCTCTCTCTACATCAATTCCTTTGGGGCAGACCGTACTGCAGCCATGGCAGTTACGACACTGTTGAGCCTCTGGAAATATTTGATGGAATTCAGTTTGGACTTCCCAGGAGTTAGCTATTTTTTCAAGTTTATAGTTGTGTTGAGGTGGTGATGGAAAGATTAGAAACATAACTTCCATCTGCTCTTCAACTAGAGTTTGACACCCAAGTTCCATGCTTATATTATTGGTGTCAGCTCGTTTAACCAGAACTCTACAGGAACCACAGACCCCCTCGAGGCATCCAACTCCTTGAACTCGTGGGTAACCAGCATGCCAGAGTGCCTGAATAACAGAGAGAGTCGCAGGAGTGCGAATGGAGTCTCCATTAATAGTTACATTAACTTCAGGTTTATCTTTCGTGATAGCTTCTTCTCTGCTCATAATATCTACTAATTATACACAATTATAGTTTTAATTATAGTCTCGTTCAGCAACTATTTAAAATATACACAAATTGTGTTGGCATAGGAGTTGCATTGTAAATCATTAATAAGCAGTTAACCAAGAATATAATGGATGATTAGTTATGGAACTTTCAGCAACGACAACAGCAGCAACGAATCAAGTATCAAGTCAGGCGGCTAGAGATAGCGCGCTCTCTGAAGATCCATCTCAAAGCCTTGATCAGACTGATTTTCTTAAGTTAATGATTGCTCAGGTTAAAAATCAAGATCCTTTTGAACCGATGGATAATGGTGAGTTTATCGGACAGATGGCACAGTTTAGCTCGGTAGATGGAATTAAAAAGATGAGTACAAACCTTGATGAGATGGCAAAATCATTTCAGCAGGGACAGGGGTTGCAAGCGGCAACTCTAGTTGGAAGGCAGGTGATTGCCCCCACTTCAGCGGCAATATTAACCGCTGGACAGCCAGTGATTGGACAAGTTGATCTTCCTGGTAGTACCTCTTCTTTAGTGGTTGAGGTGAAGGATGCCTACGGCAGTGTAGTGAGAACTATGGATTTGGGTATACAGAAAAAAGGGGTCGTTCCTTTTAGTTGGGATGGTAAAAACAGTGAAGGCGTTATGCAGCCAGATGGAAGCTATTATACCGCTGTTAAAGGGAACTTGAGTGATAAAGAGGGGGAAAGTACCCTTTCAACAGAGATGGCAATCACCGTTGCAAGTGTTGCTGTAGGAAGTGGTACAGCAGAGCCACAACTTTTTTTGAAAGATGGCACGAAAATTGGATTAAGTGATGTTAAGCAGATTAATTGATCGAATTAGATTGAATAGATCAGTCAATAGATAGAAGTTTTTTAAGATTTTAGTTTTTATATTTTAGGAGTAAATCATGGGTATTGCACATAGTGGATTGAGTGGAATTGTAGCAGCAACAACAGACCTATCAACAACGGGTAATAATATCGCCAATGCTGGTACAGTTGGTTTTAAGGGGTCATCCGTTCAGTTTGCTGATGTGATGGCAGGTGATGTTGGTGGCGGTGTCTCTGTCTCTTCTATGCGCCAGACCTTTACCCAGGGCAGTATTTTAGGAACAGGCAATGATTGGGATCTGGCGATCTCTGGACGAGGTTTTTTTAAGGTTACAGATAGTGGTGGTGCAGAGGGAACAGTAAAGAATGACTTTTATACTAGAAATGGTGCCTTTGGTTTAGATAGTAAAGGCTATGTACAGAGTGGTACAGGGATGCGTCTTCATATGTATAAACCAACAGTAATCGGAGCAACAACAATCTTCCCTGTCACCACCAATACAGAAGAGATTAGAATTAAACAAGATGATACTCAAGCTAAAACAACGGCTGTATTAACTGGGCAATTTAATCTAAATGCAGCATCTGCAGCAAGTGGTATCGCTACCGCAGACGCAACCCCGCCAGCAAGTGTGACCACAGATATTGACCCCTCGAGTGCAACCACTTATGATCATGCTGTCACCTCAGCAATTTATGACTCGGTCGGCACTAAACATACCTTAAATAGTTATTTTAGAAAAGATCTACAAAATGCAGATGGAACGAGTCTCTGGTCAGTCTTTACGCAGAGTTTAAAAGATGATGGAACCACCTATCCCACTACTGGCACAGATTCTATTTATGCAGGAACAGTTACTTTTGATGCTAATGGTGTGTTGAGTAAAATCAAAACCCCTGCAACAGCTGGTACTACAAACACAGATGCTACAGTATATGATCTTACTGCTACTCCTCAAGTAGTGGGCTCAACCTCTCTTACTATTGATACAGGGATTGGTACAGTGGGGATATCTGGTACGGTCACTATGAATATAGACTCAACGACTCAGTACTCCAGTGATTTTAGAATTGTTCAGATCGGACAGGATGGGTATGCGAGTGGTTCATTAACAAATATCGGTATTGATGAAGGTGGTGTTATTACAGCTAGCTATAGTAATGGTAGTACAAGTAAAATTGGTAAAATTGCTATGTTTGCTTTTAATAGCCCCAATGGACTGCGCCAAGAGGGCGGGGTACTCTGGGGGAAGACTAATAATTCAGGTGATCCACGACCAGGTTCTGCAGGCGAATCTATCTTTGGGCGTATTAAGTCACAGTCACTAGAGAGTTCGACTGTTGATGTTACTCAGCAGCTAGTAAATCTGATTACTGCGCAGAGAAATTTCCAAGCCAATGCTAAGATGATTAGTGCTGGTCAGGAGATGAATCAGGTAGTTCTTAATATCTAATAACTAATAATTAATATCTGATAGTTAATTATTGGAAACTAAAAAACCCACGACAGTATATCTGTTGTGGGTTTTTTGACGATTGTTAATGGCACGATTCGTGCATTAGTAATAGCTATGAGGCATATTATAGATAGAAAGGATAAAAAATAGCAATGGATAGAATGTTATATACTTCAATGACTGGTGCTACACAGATGTTACATGCACAGGCAGTTACTGCAAATAACCTAGCCAATGCAAATACGACTGGATTCAAGCAGGATTTGACTCTTATGGTAAGCAAACCAGTTGATGGTGAGAATAGTTCGCGCCATTATGGTGTTGCAACAACTATGGCTCAAGATTTTAATAAAGGTAGTCTAATTACCACCAACAACTCTCTGGATATTGCAATTGAAGGTGAGGGGTGGATAGCTGTTGTGGGGCAGGATGGAACTACTGGTTATACTAGAGCTGGATCACTGAATGTTGGGGGAGAGGGTATTTTGCGTAATCGTGAGGGGCAGATGGTGTTAGGGAATGAGGGACCAATTGCTGTACCACCAGATTCCAGAGTGGAGATCGCTAATGATGGATCTATAAATGTATTTGGAACAGGCGCATTTTCTGGAGATTTTTCGATTATAGACCGTATTATGTTGGTTAATCCGGCGCATGGTGAGATGGCGAAGGGGTTAGATGGATTATTTAGAATGAAGAGTGGCGGAGAGGCTCTTCCTGCGGCAGAGGTGAGAGTGAAAAGTGGGGTTCTGGAGGGGAGTAATGTGAGCGCAATTGAGGCGATGACAGAGATTATTCAAAGTTCACGCCAATATGAGATGCAAGTGAAGATGATGAAGAGTGCAGATGAGTTGGCAACTAAATCATCTGCGCTGTTGAGAATGAATTAAGAACTATATAGATAAAAGTATATTTAAGGAGTAAGTTATGTTTGATTCACTATGGGTAGCAAAGACAGGAATGGAAGCACAAGATTTTAGAGTGCAGACCATTGCCAATAATATGGCAAATGCAGCAAGCTCTGGTTTTAAGAAAGATATAGCTCATTTTAAATCTCTGGGATATAACACAGTGCAGGGTAGAACCAGCATGAACGAAGGGGGAGATTATGATATAGGTACCATCAAGGTTGGTAGGGGAGTTGCGATTAGTGATACCTCTACAGACTTTACCCAAGGATCTTTAACAATAACTAACTCTGATACTGATGTAGCTATATCAGGAAAAGGTTTTTTTGTTATAGAGGGAGATACAGCCTCCGCAAAACCTGAAGAGCAGAGGTTTTTTTCTAGAAATGGACATTTTGAGTTAAGACATACAGGGACAGATAAGACATATAACTTAGTTCATACCGCATCTCAGAAAAAGCTGATGGGGCTAGCGACTCAACCAACAGCGTCAACTACTACTCCCCCTCCTTCCGCACTAGAGTTTACTCTGAGCAATGATGGAAATAAGTTAATTATCGGCTCTAATGGGGAGATCATGGAGGAGGCGAATGGAGCAGTTGTATCTTTAGCATCTCCTCGATGGATCTCTATAGCAACTTTTGGCGCAAACTCTGGTATCCAGAAAAATAGTTTTAATCTCTATACAGATAACCCTGCATCAACTGGTGGAGCGCGTTACGCAATTCCTTTAGTGGAGAATTTGGGTTCTTTGACCCATAAATCTTTGGAGGCATCTAATGTTACAACCATTGACGAAATGGTTAATATGATTGAAGCGCAACGAGGTTATGAGATGGGGGCAAAGGTGATGGAGAAGGCGGATGAGATGATGAGTACCCTTATCCAGAGAACTTAATGTCAATTCACCTTCTTAATTAATAGTGAGTAATTAGTAATGAAAAAGCAAAATTTAAAATTTAATAGTAGAGTAAAAGTTGCTGTTCTGACTTTAGTGCTGTTGCAGGGGAGCGGCTGCGTAACTAATCCGGAGCGTCATCGTGCTAGTTGGGAGCCAGTGGTTCCTCCAGTGCAACAGAAGAAAATTTTAACTAATGGATCTATATATCAGGCTAGTTTAGGTGATTCACTCTTTACTAATGATCAAGCGCGAAGAGTTGGTGATATTGTTACTATTAAGTTGCAAGAGAAGATGAGTGCTAAGAAAAATGCTAAAACGAATGCTAAAAAAGAGGATAAGGCTACTCTTCCACTTATTCCAGGACTGTCTGGAAGCAATATTGTTAATGCGTTTAGTGGCACAACCAATGATATTGGTGATAGTACAAAAGAGTTTAAAGGAGATGGTTCAGCTGAACAGAGTAATGAGTTAACTGGTAATATTACAGTTACTGTAGTTGAAGTATACCCCAATGGAAACCTTAGGGTTCGAGGTGAAAAGCATGTAACTATAAATCAGGGTGATGAGTTGATTAGAGTCTCTGGAGTAATTAGAGTTGCAGATATCTCTGCAGATAATACTATTATTTCAACCCAAGTTGCTGATGCACAGATAGTATATGTAGGTAATGGAGGCATAGTGGCTAACTCAAATGAGCAGGGACTCTTAGGAAGGTTCTTTATGAGCGCACTCTGGCCATTTTAAGTTAAAGTATTTTAGTTGTTAATAGTTAACTGTTTATTAAAATAGGATAATGTTATGAATAATATTGAGCAGAATAGATGTATCCAAAATGGATTTTTGGTGCTAGTAGTCTCACTTATCGCTCTCTGGTCATTTTCGTTTCAGGCAAATGCAGAGCGAATAAAAGATATAACCTCAGTCTCTGGGGTGAGAGATAATCCACTAATAGGTTATGGTCTAGTGGTTGGACTTAGTGGAACAGGAGATGAAGCTGGATTTACTCAGCAGAGTCTTACCAGTATGTTGAACCGTTTCGGGATTCAAGCCCCAGCATCTACGATTACTGATGGTAAGCATGTTGCTGCAGTGATGGTGAGCGCAGAACTTCCCCCCTTTGCAAAACAGGGGCAAAAGCTAGATATTACTGTTTCTACTCTGGGGGCAGCAGATAGTTTAGTGGGTGGAACTCTATTAATGACACAACTTAGAGGAGCTGATGGCGAAATTTATGGAATTGCCCAAGGTAGTTTAGTGGTTAGTGGGTTTGGAGTGAGTGGTCAGGATGGGTCTAAAGTACAAGTAAACACTTTAACTGTTGGGCGTATTCCAGAAGGGGCAACAGTAGAGCAAGAAGTTATGACTAGCTTTGTAAGTGCAGGATTTATGACTCTTAACTTGCATCAGAGTGATTTCACAACTGCCAGAAGATTGGCAGAGGCAGTTAATGAGCTCTATGGTGATGGAACAGCGGATGCGATAGATTCAGTCTCTATTAAAGTGCAAGCACCTCGCGATCCTAAGCATCATGTTGAGTTTCTCTCCATGTTGGAAAATCTTGAAGTATCTCCAGCCGCCGCTGCAGCAAAAATTATTATCAACTCTAGGACAGGTACAGTTGTAATAAATAATAGTGTTAAAGTTAGCCCAGCAGCAGTCACTCATGGATCTCTAGTAGTAACAATTAAAGAGGGTGCGAAAGTGAATCAACCTGCAATGTTAGCAGGTGGTGAGACTATAGTGCAGAAAGATTCAGAGATATCAGTGATAGAAGAGAATAATAAGATGTTTCTATTTAATGCAGGAGTATCGTTGGATGAACTAGTTGATGCTGTCAATGCAGTCGGTGCAGCACCAGGTGATCTAGTTGCGATTCTAGAAGCTCTCAAGCGAGCGGGAGCTTTGAAGGCTCAATTGGTGGTGCTTTAGTCTAGTAATAGTTTAGTCGTCAAATACTTGTAAATATTATTTGGTATGAATATTGCTTTATTTTAGTTGTCAGTCTCTAGTAATTTATAATCAATAATTCATAGTCAATAATTTAAAAGATAAAACTAAAAAAATAAATATTATGTTTAACTCAATCAATAGTGATATTTCATCGGCACAAGTGGCAAATAGTAGTCTGCAGTTGCGTTCAGGTGCGGAGATTAAAAGCCTTGCTAAAACTGATCAGGCAGAAGCTCTCAAAGAAGCTACTAAGCAATTTGAGGCGCTGTTTGTACAGATGATGCTTAAATCTATGCGCGCTACTGTATCTGAAAGTTCACTATTTACTAGCTCTGCAACTAATACCTTTAAAGAGATGCAGGATGCAGAAGTTGCAAAACAGATAACAGCGTCAGGTGGTTTTGGAATGACTGAGCAGTTTATGGGATCTATTATGCGTCAGGCAGGAGTGACAAATAGTAACGAAATTAGTAATGATAATAAACCGCAGAGTACAGTGAACCATCTTCGTGAGCGTGGGCTTTCGGCCAATTGAGATGAGAGAGTTGGAGACATTTAATCACCCTCACACCATTAGTGAACAATCATTTGTACGGGTCATTATTCCGCTTTTGGCTATCGCTGTTCTGCTCCTCTATTCATCCTTCTCCTATGCACAATTTATAATCGAGGGTGAAGAGTTGGTTGCATGGCCAAATATTCCAGTAATTCCAGCATCTGATATGGAGGAGTATAAGTTAGATCGGGATATTTTTAAGGGGCTTCATAGCGGTGAGCAAGATGCTGACGCCATAAAGGCTGCGTTAAAGCAGGTGGACGCTCTCTATAAAAAGCACTATAAGGATCGCTCTATTGCTGAATTGGGGAGAAGTTATAATGCTGAGTTTATCGGTAGTTATGATCAGCTATTGCGTAGTAATCGTATCGAAAAACCGCGTCTTCGTTTCTCTTTTAAAGGGGTAACTCCAGAGCAGTTTCAACAAGAGATTGAGCATCCTGTAGATTGGAGTGGAGTGGTAGCGTATGTTACTTATACTCAAATGAGTCAGAAGAGTATTCGCTCTACCTTAACTATTATTCGCTTGGATAGTGGATATGCAGAGAGTTTTACTTTGGTTGATGAGTTGCATAAGGTAGCAGAGAAACACGCTAAACAGCTCTTTGACTATCTGTATGGGGCAACTTTCCCTCAATATGCTAATCCTCTTAAAGATAAGGTGTGGCTGCTGTCACCCCCTCAGGATGCGCTCAAGCCAGTTTTTTATATGCAAGCTGAACTAGGGTGTCGCTCGCAAGAAGGTAAACTTCCGACGCTGGAGGAGTTAATACTCGGAGAGCAGGCAGGACCTTATCATCAAGGAATTATTCTAACAGCAGGGCAGTTCTACCATACCGTGGAAAAAAGCCGTTATCTTGCTGGAGGCACTTTAGATCCACGTGGCAAAGTTAGAACCGCAGATCGTCCTCATCAAACCGCTCGTTACTACTGTATTCGTAATAAAATAGCAGTTGGCAAGTAATCTCGGTAGAAAATTATAAAATAGTGGCATCTCTTGCCGCTATTATCCAAGTAAAATTAGTTTATCTATCTAGATATTAAATTGGCACGATAACTGCATTATATCTGGTATGGGAGCACAAACATCATTAATCGGGTTAGGAATTTCAGCAATGAGCGCATATCGCTCTGCGCTCGCCGTAACCGGTAACAATATAGCCAAAGTCGGTGTAGATGGATATTCACGCCAAAGTGCAACCTTAGATGCATCAGTCTCAATTGCAACCAATATTGGTTACATGGGAACTGGGGTTGAGACAAAAGCAGTTGAGCGTAGCTATGATAAATTTCTAACCAATCAACTTAACAGTGCTATTTCTGGCAGTAGTAATTATGGTGCTTATCACAATTATGCCTCGATGGTTGATGAGATGGTGGCAGATCCAGAGATTGGAATGACCCCTTCAATGGTCTCATTTTTTAATTCAACCCATGATCTAGCATCTGCTCCCTCTTCAATGACCCTTCGTCAAACCATGTTTAGTGAAGGGGAGTCATTGGTAGGGCGATTTAATCGGATGTATGATCAATTAGATGGTGTACGCACTCGAGCAAAAACAGAGTTTAAAGAGGTGATAAGTACGGCAAATGGACTAGCAAAATCAATTGCGAATATGAACTTTCGTATTGATAATGCCTCAGCAAGCGGTGCAACCCCTAATGATCTGATGGATCAACGAGATATGTTAGTAAAGAGTTTGTCAGAAAACTTCTCTATTACAAATGTTAAACAGGGTAATATGGTAAATATCTATATTGGAAAAGGTGAGTTGCTGGTTGGTGGTGCAGATAGTAATACGCTATCTGTTGGAGAGGGTGATTATAAGGATAGTGGTGATCTCTCCATAATTATTGATAAATCTGGAAATAAGAGTGATATAACCAGTACCATTAAAGGTGGTAAATCTGGTGGTATTCTAGATGTTTCTCGTGAAATTTTAGACTCTGCTCAGAGCTCTTTAGGGCGTATTGCACTCTCTCTTGCAGCCACTTTTAATGCACAGCATAGAGATGGGTATGGGATGGGAGGCAGTTCTGATACTGGTAATAATTTCTTTAATATAGGAACTGTTTCAAGTACCGCAGGAGATCATGCTGTGAATAGTCTGCTGTTGGGAGGAGTTGCTGCTTCGACAAAGAACACATCAGGTTCAACGCTAACTATCTCTATTCCTATGGATACTGGAACAACCGGAGGAGTAGTTGGAGCAGGTCAAGAAATTTCTGGTTTAACTATTAATGGAAAAGCAATTGATACGGTTGCTGCAAATGCTTCTGCAAATGCAGCACAGACAGCCTCTGATCTGGCAGCACAGATTAATGCCAAAACAGCAGAGACAAATGTGACGGCTACTGTTGTCGAATCAGGAAAAATAAGATTGACCTCCGATACAGATATTGTAATTGCTGGAACAGATGCTGATAGCGGGCTTACCGCAGCAACTCATCGGGTCTCTAAAGATGCGATTAGAAATTTAACTGGTGATGATTATGAGGTCAGCTACAATGGAACGGACTATACAATCACAAATCGTACCAATAAAGTATCTGATACGGTTACTCTAGCTAATCTAAATAGTGGTCTGATTAAGGACGGTTTAACCATTAAGCTGAATGGCACAATGAACTCTGGAGAAAGTTTTCTGGTGAGCGCAACCCGTGGCTCTGGGCGTGATATTAAGATGTCGCTTAACTCATCTCAACTCGGTTCCATTGCGGCATCTGATGCTGCAGATGAGAGTGGTAATAACTTTAATATGCTGAAGATATCATCACTACAGAGTGAGAAGCTGATGATGGCAACAACTAGTAATCGCGGTACGGCAACACTGCAAGATGGTTATGGACAGATGGTGGCAGAAGTAGGAGTTCAAGCCCACTACGCAGATGTTAATTATAATGCGCAAGAGTCTATTCGTAAATATGCACAGACTTCACGAGATGACTCTGCCGCAGTAAACTTAGATGAAGAGGCGGCAAATTTGATGAAATATCAGCAGATGTTTCAAGCATCTGCACGATTAATTTCTATTTCTGACAAAATGTTACAGGAGGTACTCAATGCAGTTCGTTAAAGATAATTTTGAGAGTCACTATAGGAGTATTCAATTATGAGCATGAGAGTAGCAACCGTTACAGCACATAACCATGGTATTAACTCTATTTTGGATAAGCAGGCTGCACTGACCAAGACAGAGCTGCAGTTAGCGACAGGGCGTAGAATTTTGCGTCCATCGGATGATCCTGCTGCTTCTGCTATGATCCTCAATCTTAAGCAATCTATCGGTAAATCAGAGCAGTATATTAGAAATGCTGATAGTGCGCTAACCTCACTCTCTTTTGCTGAATCTGCAACAGAGGGGGTAATGAATAGTCTACAGCGAGCGCGTGAGTTAACCGTGCAAGCGCTTAATGGTACCAATAGTGCTGAAAATAGAAAATCACTCTCACTAGAAATTCGTCAAATTAGAGATTCAGTCTTTAATATAGCGAACTCAAGAGATACTAATGGCGAGTATATTTTTGCAGGTTCAAAGACAGATTCTCCCCCCTTTACGGTGCCTACTGGGACAGATGGGAAAACTGGCGATGTCAGTTATAATGGAAACTCAAGAAATAAGCATATTGAGATAGGGGTCGGACAGCGTATGTCAGTACGAGATACTGGGCGTGAAGTATTTGGCCCAGAGTCATTTATGGTGGGGACCACTGCATCGGGTAAAGATATTACCATTAAGACAACCGCTGCCTCAGGATCAACAGAACAGACTATCACGATGAGTGCGGGTATGACAATTGATAATGTGGTAGATGCCATCAATGCTACAAGTGGTGACTCTAAAGTGCAGGCATCTAATGATAATGGCAAGTTGCGTATTACAACGACAGATGGTGCAGAGGCGGTACTGACCGATAGTGGAACCGCTGGAGGTCTGCAGAGTATTGGTATTATGGGTGAGGGCACCACAAAAACTTACACCACAAAGCCAGATATTTTTAAGGCGTTAGATAGTTTAGCTGATCAGATGGAGTCAGGAACTATGACCTCTGATACTCTATTAAGTGATCTAGATGCGGGCATGGATCTTATGGTTAGAACAGAGGCAAAGATTGGTTCTCGTATTAATATGATAGATCGTCATAAAGAGGTGAGTGAGAGCTTTATTGTGAAGATGAAAGAGACTAAATCAGAAGTGAATGATCTGGACTATGCCGAAGCCATTGCTCGCTTCAATATAGATAAAGTGGCTATGCAGGCGGCACAGCAGGCATATATAAAGCTACAGGGAATGTCTCTGTTTAACTATATGAACTAAGCTTAAACTGAGAGTTAGATTTAGAGAGTTAAAATTAGGCTGATTTTTAGTTCAAATTGCCGTATCCTTGCACGCTTATGTGCAAATACCGATCCAAAAAAAGTGATTTTCACTTCGACATTCCAAAACAGTTAATAGCGCAAACCCCTCCTGTGCAAAGGGGCAAGAGCCGTATGCTTATTTTAGATGGAGAAAAAGTTGTTGATTCTAATTTTAGCTCTATCTTAAAGTTGCTAAATTCCAACGATCTTTTAGTATTTAATGACACAAAAGTTATCCCTGCTCGACTTTTCGGCAAAAAAGAGAGCGGTGGAAAAGTTGAGCTTCTAATTGAGCGCATCCTAGATGAGAGTAGAATATTAACTCATATTCGTGCTAGTAAATCCCCAAAAAGTGGCACTAAGCTCTGGCTAGAGGATAGCTTGTCAGCAACCGTTGTTGGACGTAGTGGTGAATTTTTTGAGGTTGAATTTGAATTCACTACAAGTACTAATTCTAATAACCCGTATACAAGTGTCGTTGATTTGCTCGAAGATGTTGGTCGTCTTCCACTCCCTCCATACATTGAACGCGAGCCAGATGAAAATGATCGTAAGCGTTATCAGACAGTATATGCGCGCCATAAAGGGGCAGTAGCTGCTCCTACTGCGGGGCTTCACTTTACAGATGAACTACTGAAGCAAATTAAAGAGAGAGGAGTTGCTGCTGGTTTTGTTACGCTCCATGTTGGTGCCGGCACTTTTCAGCCAGTGCGTACAGAAAATATAGAGGATCATATTATGCATAGCGAGTGGTTAGAGGTATCAGATAAGCTCTGTGAGCAGGTGAGGGCGACGCAGCAGCGAGGTGGCAGAGTGGTTGCTGTGGGAACAACTGCGGTTCGTAGTTTAGAGAGCGCATCCAATAGTGGAACACTTAAACCTATGCGTGGAGATACAGATATATTTATAACTCCAGGTTACAAGTTTAAAACGGTAGATGCACTTCTAACTAATTTCCATCTCCCAGAGTCAACCTTAATGATGCTAGTAACAGCATTTGGTGGTTACAATGAAGTGATGAACGCATATAGGCACGCAGTAAGAGAGAAGTACCATTTTTTTAGTTATGGAGATGCGATGTTTATCTCATCTTTACGTGAAACAAATATTGAGAAGTCAGCTGTCGATAAGCCGACTCTAGGTGATAAACAGTGAAATTTAAAAAAACTCATCAAGATGGATTGGCGCGTAGAGGTGAACTAAGCTTTGAGCGCGGCAATATACAGACACCAGCCTTTATGCCAGTTGGAACCTACGGTACAGTTAAAGGAGTTAGTCCAGCAGAGCTAAAAGAGCTTGGTGCAGAGATAGTGTTAGGTAATACTTTTCACTTAATGTTGCGCCCTGGAACTGAAGTTATCCAAGCGCACGGTGATCTTCACGACTTTATGAACTGGAGTAGACCTATTCTTACCGACTCTGGTGGCTTCCAAGTGTTTAGCCTGGGGGCTATGCGCAAAATTTCAGAACAAGGAGTAGACTTTAAAAATCCAATCAACGGAGATAAAGTATTTTTAGGACCAGAGGAGGCAATTGCAGTACAGCACAAGTTAGGCTCTGATATTGTAATGGTCTTTGATGAGTGTACCCCATATCCGGCGGATGAGATGGTGGCTAGAGAGTCGATGGAACTCTCTATGCGCTGGTCTATTCGTTGTAAAGAGGCGCACGGCAACTCAACAGCTGCACTGTTTGGGATTGTACAAGGGGGAATGTATCCAGAACTACGCTCAGAATCTATTGCCCATCTTAAAGAGACAGGTTTTGATGGATATGCAATTGGAGGGCTTTCAGTAGGAGAGCCTAAAGAGGAGATGATTAAGGTGCTAGATCACCTTGCATTAGAGATGCCGCAGGACGCTCCGCGCTACTTGATGGGGGTAGGTAAGCCGGAAGATCTTGTCGAATCAGTATTGCGTGGGATTGATATGTTTGACTGTGTTATGCCAACTCGTAACGCTCGCAATGGGCATCTCTTTACCCGTAATGGAGATGTTCGTATTCGCAACGCATCGCATAAACTAGATACTAGACCACTAGATGATGAGTGTGGTTGTACAACTTGTCAAAATTATAGTAGATCCTATCTTCACCATCTACAGAAAGCTAATGAAATTTTGGGAGCACGCTTAAATACCATTCATAATTTACATTATTACCAAGAGTTGATGGCTGGAATGAGGTCTGCAATTGAGGACGGTATACTTTCTCAATTTGCGGAAGAGTTTTATAGTCGTAGAGAGGCTGGGGGTGGGTTAAGTTAAGATTGAATATTATGCCTCTCTTTTTATATAACATTTCTTATTTCGCCCTCCTATATAGAGAAGATATGGGTTATAATGCGCGTTTTATTTAACCTTATCTTTTTTATCTATTAGGAGTTTTTGAATGAATTTTTTCATATCTGATGCAATGGCAGCAGGGGCAGAGCAGCCATCTGCTTGGACCGGACTGTTACCGATGGTTATTCTCTTTGTTGTTTTTTACTTTCTGTTGATTCGTCCTCAGCAGAAAAAAGCAAAAGAGCACGCTAATATGGTTAATGAAGTCTCTAAAGGTGACGAGGTTGTTACTACTGGCGGTCTACTAGGTAAAATTAAAAAAGTTGGCGAGAATTTTGTACAGCTAGAGTTGTCGGAGAGTATGGTTGTAACTGTGCAGAAACCACAGATAGCGCAATTGATGCCAAAAGGTACTTTGAAATCATCAAGCTAATAAGAACCAATATATTATGAATAAATATCCAGTCTGGAAATACCTGTTAATTTTAACTCTAGTTCTAGTAGCTGCAATCTACGCACTTCCAAATATGTATGGAGAAGATCCAGCTGTGCAGGTATCGTTAGTTGAACGAAGTGATGTCGATAGCTCTACAGCTGAAAAAGTGGAAACTGTGCTCAAGCAAAAACAGGTACCATTTAAGTCGGTTGAATTGATAGAGGCTGGAGTTGGTAGTAAAAGTAAGCTCTTAGTTCGTTTTAATAATACAGAAGATCAGCTAATAGGGTTGACAGAAATTAGAGAGCTACTTGGAAATAAGTATATCACAGCGCTAAACCTAGCCCAGACCACACCAACTTGGTTGCGTTCGCTTGGTGCTGAGCCGATGTATTTAGGTCTAGACCTACGGGGCGGTGTCCATTTTCTAATGGAAGTTGATATGGATGAAGCTAACAATAAGGCAGAGGAGCGTTATGTTAGTGATCTACGAGTTATCTTGCGTAAAGAGAAAGTTCGTTATAAAAATATAGGTAGAGCTACAAGTGGTGGAGTTGAGCTGCGTTTTGCCAATACAGAGTCACGAATATCTGCAATGGACAAAATTAAAAGTGAGTACCCACTTCTGACTCAGAAAGAGTTAGAAATGGATGGTTTTCCATATCTACTGTTGAGCATCAGCGAAAAAGAGATGGATGAGACTCGTAAATTTGCTCTTCAGCAAAATATCACTACCTTGCGTAATCGAGTAAATGAGCTTGGTGTAGCAGAGCCAGTTATTCAACAGCAGGGAAAAAATCGCATTGTAGTACAGCTTCCTGGAGTGCAAGATACTGCGCGAGCAAAAGAGATTTTAGGTGCAACCGCAACTTTAGAATTTCGTCTAGTTGCAGAGGGTGGTGATGCGTATGAGGCAGAGAGAACAGGGCATGCTCCTGGTGGAGCACTACTCTATAAAGAGCGTGACGGTACTCCAGTACTTCTAAAGCGTAGAGTGCTACTAACTGGTGATTCAGTAATAGATGCATCTTCTGGACTTGAACAGCAATCTGGCAGTGCTGCAGTATTTATTACTCTAGATGGAAAGGGGGCTCGCAGAATGTCCAACGGGACTAGAGATAATATAGGCAAACGGATGGCAGTAGTCTTTATTGAGACTAAGATGGATCGAGAGCTTAAAAATGGAAAGAGTGTAAAAGTAAGAGTTAAGAAACAGGAAGTGATCAATGTCGCTGTGATTCGTGATCAGCTCGGTAAACGCTTCCAGGTGACTGGTCTGGATAGTACAGAAGAGGCACGAGATTTAGCACTGTTATTGAGAGCTGGCGCATTAGCGGTTCCGATGGAAATTGTAGAAGAGCGCACCGTTGGACCAAGCTTAGGGCAGGATAATATCGATAAGGGATTCCTCTCGGTTATGATCGGTTTTGTGTTGGTGCTTATTTTTATGGCTATCTACTACAAAGCTTTTGGAATGGTTGCAAATATTGCGCTCACTCTTAATCTAATATTTATAGTTTCGATTCTATCACTTCTTCAGGCGACTCTAACTTTGCCTGGTATTGCTGGTATTGTACTTACCGTTGGTATGGCTGTAGATGCCAATGTACTTATTTTTGAACGAATCCGAGAAGAGCTTCGTTCGGGAAATGCTCTACAAGCAAGCATTCACGCAGGATATGATAAAGCGTTCTCTACTATTATGGATGCAAATGTAACAACTTTAATCGCAGCAGTTGTCCTCTTTGCCTTTGGAACAGGACCAATTAAAGGGTTTGCGGTTACTTTAACTATCGGAATTATAACTAGTATGTTTACCGCAATTATGGGAACTCGTGCAGTGGTTAACCTAGTCTATGGTGGGCGTAAGATCAGCTCACTCTCAATCTAATTTAAGTGGAAATATAGCTATGCAAATTTTAAAAGAGGGTCTAAATATAGATTTTATGGGTAAGCGCAAATTAGCTTCTCTGTTCTCACTAACTTTGATTATTATCTCTCTGGTCTCACTCTCCACTTTTAAATTAAATCCAGGAATTGATTTTACAGGCGGAACTCTAATTGAAGTTGGATATAGCGAACCAGCAAAACTTGATAAAGTACGAGGTGCGCTCAATAGCGCTGGCTTTGATGGGGCTGTAGTTCAACACTTTGGGACAGCGCAAGATGTACTAATTAGATTAATGCCAAAAGATGGAGTAAAGGCATCAGAGCTTAGTAGTCAGGTCTTAAATGTGTTGACTAAAACAGGTGAAGTTGAGATGCGCCGTGTAGAATTTGTGGGTCCTCAGGTTGGAGATGAGTTAACTGAAGATGGCGGGCTTGCAGTGCTCTTCTCGCTATTTGCAATCTTAGTCTATGTTGCACTGCGTTTTGAGTATAGATTCTCTGTAGGGGCTGTTGCTGCACTTATTCACGATGTTATTTTAACACTTGGAGTATTCTCACTACTCCAGATAGAGTTCGACCTTCCCGTATTGGCAGCTATACTAGCGGTAATCGGTTACTCTCTAAATGATACCATAGTGGTCTTTGATCGGATTCGAGAGAACTTCCGTAAAATGCGTAAGGGAACTTCTGAGGATGTTATAAATGGCTCCTTAAATCAAACTCTTTCTCGTACCTTAATGACTTCGATCACTACACTGATAGTGCTTCTAGCGCTCTTCTTTCTAGGTGGTGAAATTATTCACGGCTTTGCTTTAGCCCTTATTGTTGGTGTGGTAGTGGGAACATACTCATCTATATATGTTGCAAGTAATACAATTCTCGCAATGGGAATAAGCAAGGAGGATCTAATGCCTCCAGAAAAAGAGGGAGCAGAGCAACCTGATTCGGTGGTATGATTCCGTTTTATAAATAGGAAGATATGTTTGGAGTATACTCATTAAACTAACACATGATCTTATTGCTCAGTCCAGAGTGATCGCAAAAGGAGAGCGTATTAGAGAAGTTAAACGGCTAGTGAATATGTATGGTGGAAGGAACTCTAAATGGGTTAAGAAAAGTAGTCCCGAGGTGGTTGATAGTGATGGAGCTGTATATGAGTTTCATTGGTATGAATGTTATGGAATAGGGATATTAGAAATTAAACGGAAAAAGGTCTCATAAATGATAGTTCAACTAAATAAAGGGGTTGATTACCCTGACTTATCAGAAAATGATTTTTATTTTGTAATAGGCATAGAGTCTGACAGTTATCGTGTATTAAATGATTATGGCAAACCTTATCTCTATCCAGTAGATCTGTTTAATATTACAGACTTATCTGAACCGAGTGATTGGGTGACAGAGTTTGGTGAAGATGGGGAGCGTTATTCATATCCAAGGCAACTAAATGAGACCGGATTCTTTGAAGACTTCTTTGATCGTAAACCGACTCAAATCTCTATCTTTTGGCATGTGGTAAATCAAAAACTTGCTCAAGCAGCCTGATTGCTGAATATTATTAAGCAAATGCCTTAAGCATTTCTAAAATCTTACGGCGTTGTCTGTTATTTGGTAGTGATTCCCACAAAGACAGCATAGAGGATGTTAGTTAGGAGAGTGTTGATGAGCTGTACTCTTTTCTTAGAGAATTATGCACGACATTTTCAAGATGTCGTTTTCGTTCATTTGAGATATCAAATCCCTCATAAAACCACGATACAGGAAGTTCAAAGCCGCGTGCCAGATAGAATAGAGAGCCCGCATTAATTCTATTTTCACCAGACTCATAGCGAGAGAGTTGACCTGGAGAGACGCTTAGTATCTCACTAGTTTGTTGAAGGCTCATTTTTGCTCGTACACGGCACTCTCTAATTTTGTTACCAATATGTTTATCGATAGGATCTATAATAGCTGTTCCACACAACGAAGATACCCTATCTGATCAGGCTCTTTGCCATCTCGCTGTCCGCGCCATAGGGTTTCACCTAAACACTCCATCATCTGATGTTCGGTCTTGTGACCATCTCCAATTTTATGGAGTAGTTTTTTGGTTGCTGCACGGATACCGATAGGGCGATCGGTTGAGAGCTGTTCACGGATAGTGAGGTGCATTCCCATATGGAGAAATGGGTTGCTCTCTCCCATTTCAGGTGTCCACTCCTTGTCTATCTTATCTTCACCACTCTCTAATATTATATGATATTCAGGATGATCTTTGATGATATCAACCAGCTGCTGCTCGAGTGCCTCTAACGGTAGCCCCTGTTTAGCTTTGAGCCAGCTCTCTATGTAGAAGCGTCTAATCTCTTCTCTGTTTTGGGTGAATAGCACTTTTTATCTCCTTTGATACTTTTTCACGCTACAGCCGCTTCTCTCGATATTCACAGAGGTCAATAATGCAGCATCCATCACATTTTGGAGTGCGTGCAATGCAGGTGTAGCGACCGTGTAGAATAAGCAGATGATGCGCATCAAGCTTAAACTGTTTTGGTACAAATTTTATTAACCCTCTCTCTACCTCAAGTACAGTTTTGCCACGAGCAATACGGGTGCGGTTGGAGACTCTAAAAATGTGAGTATCAACCGCAATCGTTGGCTGTCCGAAGGCTGTATTGAGAATGACATTAGCCGTCTTTCTCCCGACCCCTGGCAGTGACTCTAGCGCAGTACGGTTATCAGGCACCACACTCTCGTACTCTTCAACCAATATTTTTGAGGTTTCGATTAGATGTTTTGCCTTACTGTTAAAGAGCCCGATAGTTTTAATGTACTGTTTAAGCTTGCTTTCACCTAGCGCATAGATTCTCTCTGGGGTATTGGCAACTGGAAAGAGTTTAGTAGTCGCTTTATTAACGCTAATATCTGTTGCCTGAGCAGAGAGCAGTACTGCGGCTAGTAGCTCAAAGTTTGAGTTGTAGTTGAGTTCAGTGGTTGGCTCTGGAATTGCTTCTGCCAAGCGAGTGAATATCTCTTCCCTTATCTGTTTGTTCATAATTAAGATGAGAAATAGACTATAGAGCTCTTCTTATTGCGGTAGCATATTAGACAATGGTGCAGCAGAGACTCTCATATCTATCCTATTCTTAGCCGCAATAATTAGCCCCAGCCCAATAAATGCCCCTGGCGGAAGAATTGCGAGGAGGAATCCACGGTAATCTTCAATAATGGTCATAGTCATCCAGCTTGCCCCCTCTCCGAACATTAAGTCAGATTGAGCTAATAGAGTTCCAAAGCCAAAAATCTCACGCATTCCACCGAGAAGGATTAAGATAAGAGTGAATCCAATTCCCATACTGATCGCATCTAGTAGAGATGGCAGTAGTGAGTTGCGGCTAGCAAATGCTTCAGCTCGCCCAATAATAGCGCAGTTGGTTACGATTAGTGGAATGAAGATCCCGAGTACTAAAAATAGCTCATGAAACCAGGCGTTCATCGCCAACTCAATGCCTGTCACAGTGCAAGCGATAATCATCACAAAGACAGGGATTCTGATCTCACTAGTTATGAAGTTGCGTATAGATGAGACCATTAGGTTAGAGATAATAAGGGTGAGAGTGGTGGCGATACCTAGCCCTAGCCCATTTATGGTTGTAGTGGTAACGGCTAATAGTGGACATAGTCCTAGCAGCTGCACCAGCCCAGCATTATTACGCCATAGCCCATCGTTAACTATTTTGTTGTACTCAATCATTAGCAAGCTCTAAAAGTTTATCTCTATTCTTTTGAAAGTATAGCAGGCTTCTATGCACAGCTTTAACTATCGCTCTTGGAGTTATGGTTGCTCCTGTAAACTGATCAAACACACCGCCATCTTTTTTAACTTGCCACTCTTTAGTGGTGAGACTCTCTAAAGATCTACCTGCAAATGTATGAATCCAATTTGACCTTCTCTCTTCGATTAGGTCACCTAGCCCAGGTGTCTCTCTGTGAGAGAGTACACGCACTCCAACAACAGTACCATCAATATTAATTGCGACCAGAATGTTTATAGTTCCAGTATATCCCTCTTGGCTGTCTGGAGTTAGGAGGATGGTGTGACTATCCCCATCAACTTTTGCAGGATATGCATAGGTGGAATCAGTTGTCCCAAGTAGTGAATCAGCCTCAATTAAGAATTTATCATCAAGTAGACTGTTGTTGTAGCTCTCTGCTGGTAGTAGCTGAGTTAAGGATTTGAGTAGAGAGAGTCGCTCATTCTCTGCTATCTGCTCTCTAGTTAGCTCATAAGTTATAGCTACTAGTAGAGTGCCACATACGGCAAATAGTGCAAGTACCATAGCACTCCGTATTATGTTACTCATATTAACCATTATCTCTCTCCCCATAAATTTTTGGTTGAGTAAAATGGTCAATTAGTGGGGTGAACATATTTAGGAGAAGCACACTAAATGCTACTGCATCAGGGTATCCTCCCCAACTACGAATAGTGTAGATTAGAATACCTATACAAGCTCCAAACCAAATTCTTCCTCGCGGAGTGGTGCTTGCAGTTACTGGGTCGGTTGCAATAAAGAACGCCCCCAACATAGTTCCACCACTTAGTAGATGGTAGAGTGGAGTAGAGTATCTATCTGGATCAACAGTATTAAACAGTGCTGATATTATGAGTAGAGCAACTAGCATACTGACAGGTATGTGCCACGAAATAGTTCTGCTTGCTATTAGATAGATACCACCTATTAGAAATGTTAAATTTATTATCTCCCATCCTGATCCAGCGAGTACTCCATTGCTGATCTCTTTTATCCCTTCGCTAATTGTTAGTCCCTGATAAAGAGCAGTCTTCATTGCATCTAATGGAGTAGCTCCAGTAACTCCATCTATTGTTATGCTAGGGTTCTCTATAGTTCCAAATATTATCTCGGCGCTCTGAATAAAACCTATAGTATCTCCGCCAACTATAGCCCCTGCAGGAGTAAGCCAGCTCGTCATCTCTAGGGGGAATGAGACCAGTAGAATTACATACCCAACCATTGCAGGGTTAAATGGATTTTGTCCTAATCCGCCATATAGCTGTTTGGCAATGATGATAGCAAATAGTATCCCTACTATAGCCATCCACCATGGAAGTAGTGGAGGTAGGGCTGCAGCAAGAAGTAGCGCAGTTAATGGTGCACTGAGATCCTTGATAGCTGGAACAGCACTTCTGCTACGCATCCAAATTATAGTTGCTTCCGCAAGCATCGCTACAGGAATCATAATAGCAGCATGGATTAGTGCTCCAGGACCAAAAATTAAGCTCAGTGCAATATAGCCTGGAATCAAGGCGGCAATAACCTTTAGCATCTCTCTTGCTGTTGTACTATCTGCTGTTGTTTTTATCATCTATCTATGCTCATATATCTATACTTGTAATCTCAACTATTAGCAGCTGCAGCTTTTTTCTTAGCTTCTGCTCTTTTGATTGCTGCACGAATTGCAGCCCCTTTTTTATCAGCATCATTTGGTTTGTCTGTACTTTTGTTGCTCTCTTTTTTAGCTTTAAGAGCGGCCCTTTTTTTGGCGAGTTTTTCTGCCTTCTCAGCTTTTTCTCTAGTAATTCTCGCATCATGAAATTCATGACGGACGCGTGCTTCATCAGCTCTGTTTTGCTCCTGTTTTGCTCCTCTAATTACCCCTTTAGCATATCTATAGTAGCTGACTAGTGGAATTTTACTTGGGCAGACAAAGTCACAGCATCCACACTCAATACAATCAAATAGGTTCAGCTTTTCAGTCTGTTCAAAGTCGCGAGATTGCGCTGCCCAGTATAGCTGTTGCGGCATTAGTTTTGCAGGGCAAGCATCACTACAAGAGGCGCAGCGGATACAGTTGTATCTTTCTGGAGCTGATGGGAGAGAGCTATTTTTCTCTACAATAAGGCAGTTAACAGTCTTGGTTATTGGGCTTCTACTGTTGTGTAGTTCAAAGCCCATCATTGGTCCTCCAACAGTAATCCTTACACTATCGACTACTCCACATTGAGTGAGTAGTGAGTCTATAGGTATTCCAATAGGGACGCTGTAGTTGCCGGCGCTCTCTACTCCATCTCCAGTAACAGTTACAACTCTATGAGTTAGTGGGCGTTCTAGTAGTGCATGGTATAGAGCGGCTACTGTCGCTACATTCTGACAGACCACTCCAATTGCCGATGGAAGAGTACCGCTTGGAACCTCTTTTCCTGTCAGAAGTTGAATCAATTGTCTCTCACCACCAGATGGATACAGTGTGGGAGTGGTTATAATTTCAATAGAGCTGGTTGAGCTAGTTGTGGCTATCTCTAATGCCAGAATAGCTTCCGGCTTATTGTCTTCAACTCCAATCTTGATGGAGTTAGGGTGGAGGAGGTGGTCAAGAATCTCAACTCCTGCAATAATTTCAATAGCTCGCTCCCGCATTAACCTATCATCACAAGTGATTCTTGGTTCACACTCCATCCCATTTATGATGAGGGTTTCGATATTAGTTTTTATTCCACCATGAAGTTTCGCGCAAGTTGGAAAACCTGCGCCACCAAGACCGATAACTCCACCAATCCGAATTTTACTTATAATCTCTTCAGCAGTGAGAGATGATAGTAGTTCACTAAGTTTACTCACATCTATTTTATGGTTTACTAAATCATTAGCTTTGTTGATATCTATTTTAGAGCTATCAGCATCTGGTTTAATTACTATAGCTACTGCTTGTAGTCCAGAGGGGTGGGTGGCGGGGCGCTCCTCTATAGCGGTAATAGTCCCATCGCACGGAGAGTGTACAGGGACACTAATCTCTCCGTAGCACTCGCTAATTCTTTGCTTAGCTTGTACTGAGTCACCTATGGAGAGGATGGGGTGGTTTAATGATCCAATCCCTTGACTAAGAGTTATGACTATCTCATCTTCATCTCTCCAAGAGATGCTCTCGATAGCCCTATCTCTACTCAAATCTTTAAGTTGCTTAGGGTGAATTCCTCCATGAAATTTAAAGTTGGTAAGAGTCATGCTGCCACCTTAAACATATCTGGATCTGGCCAGCTCCAATCAGTTATATCTGTTGGGATAGGTTCCATGGTTATGCAGTCTACAGGGCAGGGAGCAAGACATAGTTCACATCCTGTACACTCGGTAGCAATTACGGTATGCATCAACTTTGCTGCACCTAAAATAGCATCGACAGGACAAGCTTGAATGCAGAGAGTGCAGCCTATGCAGGTCTTTTCATCAATCAGAGCTAAGCTTGGGGGGCGCTCCTCCTGCTCTAATGCTACTGGTTCACGATCCAGAAGGTCTGCAAGGGATACCATAACTGTCTCGCCACCAGGAGGACATAGATTTATAGCCGCACCTTCGTTGGATATAGCTTCAGCATAAGGTCTGCACCCTGGGTACCCACACTGTCCGCATTGAGTTTGCGGTAAGATCTGATCGATTTTATCTGTTATAGGATCGCCTTCAACTTTATAGTGCACAGAGGCGTAACCTAAAAGCGCTCCAAATAGAGTTGCCATTCCCCCTATAACAAGAGCAGCTATCAGCATACTAGACATGGACTAGACCAGTAAATCCTAAGAATGCGATAGAGAGCAGTCCTGCAGTAATCATCGCAATAGATGCTCCTTTGAATGGTTCAGGTACATCTGCTCCAGCAATTCGTTCCCGAATCGCAGCAAAGGCGACTAGGACTAGCGAGAAACCAACAGCAGCCCCAAACCCAAATGCGGCGGACTCTATAAAGCTATTTTGTTCACGAGTATTAAGCAACGCAACTCCAAGAACCGCACAGTTGGTGGTTATGAGAGGGAGAAAAATTCCCAGCACTTGATAGAGCATAGGGCTGGTTTTATGCACAAACATCTCTGTAAAGTTGACTATTGCGGCAATCACTAAAATAAAGGCGATCGTCTGCAGATACTCTAACCCCATTGGGATTAGAATATACTCATTGACCAAATAGCTAAGTGCCGAAGAGAGGGTGAGTACAAATGTGGTAGCAAACCCCATTCCAATTGCAGTCTCTAATTTGCGAGAGACTCCCATAAAGGGGCAGAGTCCCAAAAATTTAACTAACACAAAATTATTGACCAGAATAGTGCTGACCAGTATTAGCGCAATCTCCGTCATAATTTAATTGTACTCATTAAGTGAGAGACTCTTTTGACATCTCTAATGATGTCTCTAACAATGCTTCAGTATCACTCTCTGTAACTCGTTGCATAAGAGGTTTGAACTTATTTATGGTAGTCCCCGTAAGTGGGCTCTCTAACTCTTTCCAGCCTAGCTCCCCAGCATTGAGGAATGCCTCAGAAGCTATAGCCATCTCTGGAAGGACAGGTTTGAGATAGGTTATTAATACTCTAAACAGGTTGATTCCAACGCTACAGCTATCTTGTACCTCTTGCTCTTTGCCATCCTCTTTTGCCAATACCCACGGTTTTTTCTCATCAATATAGCGATTAGCCATATCAGCTAATGCCATAATCTCACGCACTGCTCGGCTAAAGTCTCGATCTTCATAGTGGTTAGCGATAGATTCCCCCGCATTTACAAATTCACTGTATAACTCTATTTCGCTGCACTCTGCAGAGAGTTTTCCATCAAACCGTTTAGTTATAAAACCTGCACAACGACTCGCTATATTTACAACTTTACCTACTAAGTCAGAATTTACTCTCGCTCTAAAGTCATCAAGATTCAGATCTAGATCTTCAATTCCTCTGCCAAGTTTTGCGGCGAAGTAGTAGCGAAGTGCCTCTGGGTTTAGATGTTCTAACCAACTTCGTGCTTTTATAAAAGTGCCACGAGATTTAGACATCTTCTGCCCATTAACAGTAAGAAAGCCGTGTGCATTGATAGCGGTAGGAGTACGGAATCCTGCCCCCTCTAACATAGCTGGCCAGAATAGGGCGTGAAAGTAGATAATGTCTTTACCGATAAAGTGGTAGAGTTCAGCTTTACTATCTTTAGCCCAAAATTTATCAAAATCTATATTCTCTTTTTGGCATAGATTTTTGAAACTTGCCATATAACCGATTGGAGCATCGAGCCAGACATAGAAGTATTTATCCTCTGTATCTGGAATCTTAAATCCAAAGTATGGTGCATCTCTGGAGATATCCCACTCTTGGAGCCCAGATTCAAACCACTCATCTAACTTACGGTAGACCTCCTCTTGCAGGTGACCTCCATGAGTCCACTTTTTCAACATCTTCTCAAACTCGGGAAGTTTGAAGAAGTAGTGTTCAGATTTTTTATTTATAGGGGTTGCACCAGAGACTGCAGAGACTGCATCCTTTAGATCAGCAGTAGAGTAGGTTGCACCACACGCCTCACAGTTGTCTCCATATTGATCTTTCGCTCCGCACTTAGGGCAGGTTCCTTTAATGAAACGGTCGGGAAGAAACATCTCTCGTTCTGGATCATAAGCCTGCTCAACATCTCTAGTTGTAATATAGCCAGCATCTTTTAGCTCTCCATATATGTTTGTGGAGAGTTCCCTATTTTCAGCGGAGTGGGTAGAGTGGTAGTTATCAAACTCAATTAAGAAATCTTGAAAATCTTGTTGATGTTCAGTGGAGACTCCCTCAATTAACTCTTCTGGCGTAATTCCCTCATCCTGTGCGCGCAACATAATTGGGGTTCCATGCGCATCATCAGCACATACATAGTAGCAATTATGCCCCTGCATTTTTTGAAAACGAGACCAGATGTCGGTTTGAATGTACTCAACTAAATGTCCAATATGGATGCTACCATTAGCGTATGGGAGGGCACTAGTAATTAATATATCACGAGGGTTTTGATTCATTGTAAGGCTTCTGTGTTAAATAATATGGTATTAAATCTTCTGTAGTAAATAATATAACTGATAGATTCTACCATTTATTGAGACTTGAAATGTCTGTTAACTGTACCCATTATACAACATCAACAGGTAATAACCGACAAGAATAGTCGGCATTGTCTATTGAAGAGCATATATATGCTATTATTAGCGAATTATAAATTAACCTTGGAGTTACCAATAGAATGTCAGAGCTTAATAATGATGTAGTTGAAGCAGCACTTAAAACTTATGAAGACCCATATCTGGAGACAGATCTAGTCTCAGCCAAATCTATTAATAATATAGCGATAGATGGGGGTGCAGTAACGGTTGATGTGGTGCTAGGTTTTCCTGCGCAAGGCTACAGCGAAGAGTTGAGTTCGGCACTATCTGAAAAGATCGATGCAGTAGATGGAGTAACTTCATCAACAGTGAATGTAAGCTGGGATATTGTTTCTCATGCGGTACAGAAGGGAGTGCCAGCAGTTAAAGGAGTTAAAAATATCATTGCTGTTGCCTCTGGTAAAGGTGGGGTGGGAAAATCTACCACTGCAGTTAACTTAGCATTAGCACTCTCAGCTGAAGGGGCAAAAGTTGGGATTTTAGATGCAGATATATATGGTCCAAGCCAGCCCAGAATGTTGGGCGCGTCTGGGGCTAAACCAGAATCTCCAGATGGTAAACAACTTAAACCAGTGAGCTCATACAGTTTACAGTCAATGTCTATCGGATATCTGGTTGAAGAGGATACAGCAATGATCTGGCGTGGACCAATGGTCACGCAAGCTTTAGAGCAGCTTCTACAAGAGACAATGTGGGAAGATCTAGACTATCTAGTAATAGATTTGCCGCCAGGTACAGGTGACACTCAGCTAACTTTAGCGCAGAAAATTCCAGTTAGTGGCGCGCTAATTGTGACTACTCCTCAAGATATAGCGCTGTTAGACGCAGTAAAAGGTCTCAAAATGTTTGAGAAGGTAGAGGTTCCAGTGCTGGGTGTAGTAGAAAATATGAGCATCCATATCTGCTCTAACTGTGGACATGAAGAGCATATATTTGCTGAGGGCGGTGGTCAACGCATGGCAGATGATGCAAATGTAGACTTCCTTGGCTCATTGCCACTAGATAAACAGATTCGCAGTGATACTGATGAAGGCAAGCCAACAGTGGTTGCTGATCCTGAAGGAGCCATTGCTAAAATCTACCGTGATATTGCGCGTCGTACTTCAGCTAAACTAGCGCAGCAACGCAAAGAGTTTACTACTAAGTTTCCTAATATCGTTATTAAGTGATCAGCAATAATGAGTAAAGTTTCAGCAGAGCAGATCTCTAAATGGGATAAGCGTTTTCTAGGTCTTGCCGCCCATGTGGCGGAGTGGTCTAAAGACCCGAGCACTCAAGTTGGAGCGGTTGTAGCTAACGGAAAGAAGGTAGTATCGCTTGGCTTCAACGGTTTCCCACAAGGGCTCTCTGATGATCATCGTCTACACGATAGAGAGACCAAGTATTCACTAGTCCTGCACGCGGAAGAGAATGCTCTGCTATTTTCAACCTCAGACCTCTCTGGTAATACCATCTATGTCTACCCACTCCCGCCATGTTCTCGCTGTGCTGCTAAAATAATTCAGAGTGGCATAAAAAGAGTAGTGGCAGCTTTGCCAAAAGATATGGAGCGCTGGGAAGAGAGTGTAGCACTAACCAGAGATATCTTCGCCGAAGCAGGTGTAGAGATGGTTGAGGTAAGTTCCTCAGATATTTGATGCAAGCCTTGTTGAGTGTAGAAGCTGGCTAAATTTAGTGCATCAGTGTTGTTCTTTTTAGCTTCAGCGTAAATAGGGATCCATCTTTCTCTCTATACTCAATTAATACGGGCAGGTACCCTAACTCTGGAGCAGACCATAGTTCGAAACTTCGTTTGCCGCTACTCTCTCTTATCACTTGTTGAGCTGTAAATTTTCCAGCGGGAGTTGCTATTTTTTTTATCTCACCTAAGCGGAAATGGTATGCGTGCCAGCCGTCAGTTTTTGCTATGCGGTAGTTAAGTTCTGTGGTGGAGCCTCTACTGTTATTGCTGTTATTACTGTTATCAGTAAGTCCACTTAACTGATCCATTAGCTGAAGAATAAATAGTGCTTTGTCAGTTGCTCTATCGCTCTGTTCGTTAGGCGAGTCACCTGCTGGTGTTGTGATTTTGAGTAGTGATATATTTTTATCATCTTCAACAGATACCGTACCGTTATCCCAATTAAATGTACGAGAGCGATCTCTATTCCGTTTTCCTCGTTCACTATATATGTAATGGAGGGGCTGAATCTGCCCGTTGTGCCAGCGCCATCTAGAGCTCTCTTCAATATTTTTTTTAACAAATAGAGCAGCTAGACCAGTAGGCTTAGTGCGGATACTAAATTGCTCTCCCTGTAGTGAGTAGGTAGTTTGTCCAAGTACCATACCTTTTCCGCTTAGCTCATATTCGGCATTGAAAGATTTAGGTAGAGTAGCATTGGCTGCAGGCAGTAAAGATATTGCAGCCATTACAGTCATAGTTAATAATGTTAATACTACTCTATTAATCTTGCGCATAAGTTTATATCCTCAGTGGTTGTTTGAGCTCGCTATCATCTACATAGAGTTTTCCATTTTTCAGTTCCACCCTTCTCTCAGCAATTAGCTGTACTGCAGCTGGATAGAGTTTATGCTCCTGTTTCAATACGCGCTGAGATAGAGTGTCAGCATCATCAGACTCTTTTACCTTAACGGCGGTCTGCATTAAGATAGGACCTCCATCTAACTCCTCGGTTACAAAGTGAACGCTCGCCCCATGCTCTGTTGCTTCTGCATCGAGCGCTTGCTGGTGAGTGTGGAGACCTTTAAAGTTAGGCAGTAGAGATGGGTGAATGTTTACCAGTCGTCCTGAGTAGTGGGCGACAAACTCAGGTGATAGAATGCGCATAAAACCAGCTAGAATTATTAAGTATGGATTGTGGCGATCGATCTCTTTTATTAGCTCTTTGTCATAACTAAGTCTATCTTTAAATAGCGTATGATTAATAACAGTTGTTGGAATGTTGGCTCTCTCACAAAACTGTAGTCCTGCAGCATCATCTCGGTTGCTGATAACGCTGCTGAACTCTACATTCAGCTTACCCTGCTGCTGTGCATTGATTAGTGACTGAAGATTGCTTCCTCGTCCAGATATTAGTGCAACAACATTGATGGGATGAGTGTTAGACAAACTTAACTATAGGAGCTTTACTGTCTGAAGAGGTGATCTCTCCAATCTTCCAAGCACTCTCTCCACTCTCATTAAGACTCTTAATTGCCTGTGCTGCATCTTCTGCTGCAACAGCTACAACCATCCCTACACCACAGTTGAATGTCTTTAACATTTCACTATCTAAAATATTCCCACCTGATTGAAGCCACTCGAAGATTGCAGGTAACTGCCAAGATGAACGATCAATTTCTGCTGTCGTAAACTCAGGGAGTACCCGTGGAATATTTTCAGTTAAGCCGCCGCCGGTGATATGGGCAAGGGCGTGGATAGGGAGTTCTTGCATCAGTTTAAGTAGTGATTTAACATATATTCTAGTAGGCTCTAGGAGCTGTTTACCAAGCTCCTCCCCATTTAAGTCGCTTTTAAGGTCGGCACTGCTTACTTCAATAACTTTGCGAATGAGAGAGTATCCGTTAGAGTGAGGCCCAGATGATGCGATCCCAATCAATGTATCTCCAGCTGCCACTTTAGTTCCATCAATAACTTCACTCTTCTCTACAATGCCAACACTAAATCCTGCTAGATCATAGTCGTCAGCACTATACATTCCTGGCATTTCAGCAGTTTCCCCTCCGATTAGCGCAGCACCAGCCTGTTCGCATCCTGTTGCAATTCCATCAATAACAGATACAGCTGTTTTGGAGTCTAGTTTACCTGTGGCGTAATAATCAAGGAAAAAGAGTGGCTCTGCTCCTTGGACAATTAGATCATTTACACACATAGCGACTAGATCTATGCCAATCGTGTTGTGCTCTCCCATCTCCATAGCTAAACGGAGTTTAGTTCCAACTCCATCTGTGCCAGAGACCAAAAGTGGATTTTTATATCTATCTAATGGAATTTCAAAAAGTGCTCCAAACCCTCCTAGTCCAGCCATAACTCCTGGACGCGTAGTGCGTGCAGCGATAGGTTTGATCTGTTCTATTAACTCATTTCCGGCATCTATATCGACACCAGCATCACTATAGCTTAAGTTACTTTTATTGTCTTGCATGCTGTTTCCTGTTGCTAGTTGTATATAACCTCTGTATTCTACAACATTATGAGTCCACGCGATATTCCAAATCTAATAACAATGCTCCGAATGTTGTTGGTGCTGCCAATTATATGGCTGCTCAATAATGGGTTTTTTATGGAGTCACTCTACCTTTTTGCCTTTGCAGGGATGAGTGATGGACTGGATGGTTTTCTTGCAAAGAGAATGGGGTGGGAGAGTCGTCTCGGCTCTATCCTTGATCCACTTGCAGATAAGTTGCTCTTAATCTCTACTATGTTGATGTTGATGTGGCTCGGTCTAACTCCAATCTGGTTGGTGGTTGCAGTAATAGTTCGTGACCTTCTTATTGTTGTAGGGGCTACTTTATACCACTATCGTATATCCCAATATGATCTTACTCCTAGTATTGTAAGTAAGATAAATACTTTCATCCAGATAGTTTATATTTTGGGAGTAGTGATGAATCAAGCATTTGGCTGGAGTGCTGGAGTTGAACAAGATGTGATGCTGCTTTCTGCTTATGTGGTATTGACTACAACTCTATTGAGTGGCGCAGACTATATATGGACTTGGGGATGGTCTGCCTATAGGAGTAAAAAGTTATAGTTACTGAACAGATTCCGTTAGCACTAAGTCTCAAAGAGCGCGCTACATTCGATAATTTTTATAGAGTAGATGGAGTACCTAATGGAGATGCACTTATGCATAAGCTCCAATACGCACAATTTATCTATCTATGGGGAGGTGAGGGGAGTGGTAAGAGTCATCTATCTTATGCGACCTGCGACAGTGACTCTATCTTAATTCCGCTAAAAACTTTACAGAGTATAGATGCAGAGCGTGGAGTTGATGCAATAAAAGGGCTGGAGAGTTATCAGCTAATAGTGTTAGATGATATAGATGTGGTTGTTGGTGACAGAATTTGGGAGGAGGAGCTGTTTCACCTTTTTAATAGAGTAAAAGATGGAGGTAAGAGACTATTGATAACCGCAAGCTCTCCATTAAGTGAGCTCCAGATAGTTCTACCAGATCTACAATCACGTCTATCTGAAGCTGTAGTGGAGAAGCTTGTGGCTCTTAGTGATAGAGATAAGTGGGCAGTAGTGCAGCAACGAGCAGCAGCAAGAGGGATGAAGATTGGGGATGAGGTAGTGGAGTTTTTAATAAATAGGACGGCTAGAGATTTTCACACTCTATTTACTCTACTAGAGAAACTAGATGAGCAGACATTGATAGCACAGCGAAAAATTACGATTCCATTCGTGAAAAAGTTACTTGGCTTTTAACCATCCACTGCTCTGGACCACTCTTATGGATAGAGTCTCCACGCGAATCGACCGCAACTGTAACTGGCATATCCTCAACCTCAAACTCATAAATTGCCTCCATTCCCAGCTCCTCAAAAGCTACAACCCGCGCACTCTTAATTGCTTTAGATACTAAATAGGCAGCGCCTCCAACAGCTATAAGATAGACTGACTTATGTTTTTTGATAGAGTCAATAGTAGCATCACCTCTTTCAGCTTTACCGACCATTCCGATTAAACCAGTCTGCTCTAACATCTGTTCGGTAAAACGATCCATACGGGTGGATGTGGTTGGTCCTGCAGGGCCTACAGCTTCTCCATCTACTGGGTCAACAGGCCCTACATAATAGATCATTTTGTTATTGAAATCGACTCCATCGGGAAGACCTTTGCCGCTATCTAAGAGCTCAACAATTCTCTTATGGGCAGCATCTCTGCCAGTTAGTAGTTTGCCGCTCAATAGTAGAGTGTCGCCAGGTTTCCAAGTTGAGGTCTCTGCTCTGCTTATACTGTCAAGATTAACTTTGCGAGCATCAGCTGCAGGAGTCCAGCTTATATCAGGCCACTCATCAAGTACTGGCGGAGTAAGTTGAGCAGGTCCGCTACCATCTAAAGTAAAGTGAAGGTGACGAGTAGCGGCACAGTTAGGGATAATAGCAACAGGAAGCGAAGCAGCGTGAGTTGGGTACTCTTTTATTTTCACATCAAGTACAGTGGTAACTCCTCCCAACCCTTGCGCGCCAATTCCTAATCCATTAACTCTCTCTATAATCTCTAGGCGCAGGCTCTCTATACTGTTTAGGTTGTCACCATCTAACTCTTCTTTAACTTTTAACTCCTCTATATTGACAGGTTCCATTAACGCCTCTTTAGCCATTAACATCGCCTTTTCAGCAGTGCCTCCAATCCCAACTCCAAGAATGCCAGGAGGGCACCACCCAGCCCCCATAGATGGAATCTGCTCTACAATCCAGTCAGCCACACTTGCACTAGGGTTAAGATTGGCAAAGCGAGATTTATTTTCAGAACCGCCACCTTTAGCTGCAACTGTGATCTCGATTTTATCTCCAGGCACGATCTCGGTGTGGAGAATAGCAGGTGTATTATCTTTTGTATTGATGCGAGCACCAGCAGGGTCAGCCACTACAGAAGCTCTTAGAGTGTTGTCTGGATCAAGATAGGCGCGTCTAACTCCCTCATCTACCATCTCCTGTAGAGATAAGTTAGTTGTTGTTCCAGTATCCCATTTTATCTCCATCCCAACTTTTAGAAAAACTACCACAATCCCTGTATCTTGGCAGATGGGGCGTTTGCCGAGCGCAGCCATTCGTGCATTCATTAAAATTTGTGCTATTGCATCTTTGGCAGCAGGAGACTGCTCACACTCCCAAGCCTCCCCCATAGCTTGTATAAAGTCAGTTGGAGGGTAATAAGAGATGTGCTGTAGAGCATCTGCAATACTAGATATAAAATCTGAACTTGATACTGTAGTCATTTAATTTATTGTATCTTATTTTGGATAAAAGTCAGAATCTCATTTAGAGGTATCTCTTGGTTGTCCTTGTCTTGGCGTCCTTTGTACTCAATAGTTTCGCTATCTAAACCACGATCACCGAGCACAAGGCGGTGAGGTATCCCGATCAGCTCCATATCTGCAAACATTATCCCTGCGCGCTCTTTGCGATCATCTAGTAGTACATCAACTCCAGCATCTGTTAGTTCACTGTATAGCTTCTCTACAGCATCTCGTAGGCGTTGTGATTTGTGCATATTCATTGGAAGAAGAGCTACGGAGAATGGAGCTATAGCCTCTGGCCAGATAATTCCTCGTTCATCATGATTCTGTTCAATAGCAGCAGCTACTACACGAGTAACTCCAATTCCATAGCAGCCCATAGTTAATGGTTTTGCTTTGCCGTTTTCATCTAGGACATTAGCTTTCATCGCTTCACTGTATTTTGTTCCGAGCTGGAAAATATGACCGACCTCAATACCACGAGCAATATTAAGAACTCCTTCGCCATCTGGACTTAGATCTCCTGCAACTACATTTCTGATGTCGACTATTCGTTCTGCAGTTGGTAGATCACGCCCCCAATTTACCCCTGTAAGGTGAAATCCATCCTCATTGGCACCACAGACAAAGTTAAAGAGTTGAGCGGCAGCACGATCCACTAAAATTGGGATATTTAATCCGACAGCTCCAAGAGATCCTGATCCTGCGCCCGCTGCAATACGAACATCTTTCTCCTCTGCAAGTTCAAGAGGAGCTGCCACCTCTTCCATCTTCTCAGTCTTAATCTCATTTAGTTCGTGATCTCCACGCAGAATAAGGGCTACTACAGGGCTGTCTGAACCTCGAACTAATAGAGTTTTTATAGTTTCTGTTGGCTCTACGCCAAGAGTAGCACAGACCTCATTAATGCTTTTAGTGTTAGGAGTTGCAACCTTCTGCATTTCATCAAGATCTGGCGCTCTCTTATTAGAGCTTGCTGCTACAGCTTCAGCCTTCTCCACATTAGCTGCATAACTACTTTTATCTGAGAACGCAATCGCATCTTCTCCAGACTCGGCAAGAACATGAAATTCATGCGATGCGCTACCGCCGATAGAGCCAGTATCAGCATCAACAGCTCTAAATTTCAGTCCGATGCGGGTGAATATGCGAGTATAAGCGTCATACATAGCATCATAGCTCTGTTGGAGTGACTTTTGATCAAGATGAAATGAGTATGCATCTTTCATAATAAATTCACGCGAACGCATTACACCAAAACGGGGACGAGTCTCATCTCGAAATTTAGTCTGAATCTGGTAGAGGTTTAGAGGGAGCTGTTTATAGCTCCGAATCTCTCGGCGTGCAATTTCAGTAACAACCTCTTCATGAGTTGGGCCAAGCAAAAAATCTCGATCATGGCGATCTTTAATGCGCAGTAACTCAGGGCCATACTGCTGCCATCTTCCTGACTCCTCCCACAATTCTGCAGGCTGCACCACAGGCATAAGCAGCTCTTGCGCTCCAACTCTCTCCATCTCTTCACGGATAATTTTTTCCACCTTGCGTAGAGTGCGCAGACCATTAGGGAGCCAAGAGTAGAGCCCTGAAGCAAGCTTTCTAACCATTCCAGAACGGATCATTAACTGATGGCTAATGATCTCTGCTTCAGCTGGAGTCTCTTTTACAGTGGCAAGAAGAAAATTAGAAGTACGCATAGAATAGATCTCTTAGATTATATTTGTTTAAAGTAAGTTAAAGTAAAGTTAAAGAGCTATTTTGACATATTTTACTCTTAATTTTTATATTTATATATTTTCCCAAATCCTCACATAGAAATTAACCCTACCAGCCAACCACCAAAAACGGTCATTTTTTGTATGCACAAACCTAAGTTCAGAAAATAGCTACCTTATCATTAGCCATTATAGACAAATGGTGCTTCCAGGTAATTTCGTCTACAACTTGCTAAACTTGCAAGCCTGACCCCATTTCTTTTTTAATAAACCTCATTATGGGCGCCTATATTTATAGGTATTATCTCATTGTCTTTTATTATAAAATCTATAACGACCCTATACTTCATGGTTATTGATATGCTGTGATAGTCCCTTAGTTTGCCTTGTAACTTATGAAGCCTAAGCGAAGGATGGTAAGGATCTATTTCTAGTAACTCAATAGTCTTAATATATCTATCCAAAACTTCAGGATGTTTTTTTATAAACTTTTTAAGTTTTTTAAAGTACTCATCACTCCTTATAATCTTATAATTCACTTACAAGTTCTTTTATATGTTGCGATGCTGTTTGAGTTTTATAATTACCATTTTTTATATCTTCCATAACTTTCATATGAGCCAGATCTAATTCGCCCTCTTTAAATGCTTTATATCGTTCTATATCAAGCACTACATATTTATTTTTACCTCTTACATTTATAATTAATTCATCAAATTTATTCAAAATATTATCAAATATTGATACACCATTTGTCTTAACATCATTTGCAGTAATTATCATATCGTATCCTTGATAGCTCTATTAATAGTACTTTTAATAGTATCGTATCATATTTGAAACATAAATTCAAATTCTAGTGAGAATTAATTACGCACCTTCGAGCTAATAGTAGCGGCAGAAGACAAAGTACTACAGCTAATCGTAAAAAACGGACATCTACAGAGGATGAATTTAACAGAAATATCAGAACTGACAGGGTTTGATTCGTAAATGGTAAAAGATATATTGGGCTAGAGATAAAGGGGGTAACTGCTTTCCACGCTTTGCGTGGTAGCCGAGGAGCGAGGTCGTGCAACGAGAGTACAGAGAAGATTACAGCGCTGTTTGATCAGTAATGATAACGGCACTGCACGACAGTAATAATACCTTCATCAATCTTATAGGCTAACCGATGCTCACGGTCTATTCTTCTTGACCAATATCCACTCCATTGATGTTTGAGTGGTTCAGGATCACCAATCCCTTCAAATGGGGTTCGGGAAACCTCTTTTAGGAGTAAGTTTATCCGCTTCAGTTTTTTCTTATCATGTCTCTGCCAGTAGAGGTAATCTTCCCACGCCTGTTCAGCCCATGAGAGGGTCACTTTTCAATTAACTCATGTGTGATACTTTTACCTGCTTCAATATCGCTGATGGCTCGGTTGATTCTCGCAGAATTTCTCGGACTTGCCATCAGATAGGCGGTCTCATCGTAGGCGTTAAAATCCTCTAGGCTCATCACAACAGCAGGTTTTCCGTTGCGGCGAGTGATCATCATCGGTGTATGGTCATCATTGACTTGATCTAACACGCTGGCAAGATTACTTCTCAACGATGAGTAGGTGATTGCTTCCATAAGACCTCTCCTTCAGATTGTCTGTTTTATGTACAAGTAATTGTACCTATTGTATAGGAGGTTTTTTGATCTGTCAACTGCATTAAGAGGAATTCCCCTCTTTTGGAGGGGTGGATGCCGTAGGCAGACGGGGTGGTTGTTCACACAAACACCTCTAGCAAATTTCGGAAAGCCGTGTACGGGAGAACCGTACGCACGGTTTGATGAGGGAGGGCAGGGGTTAATCCCTGCTCTCTACTCTACCCGCCATTCTCAAACTTTCTCTTGACACCAAATTAAGTAGTAATTATACTTACACATATATTTTAATATTATTTCTTTTAATATTATTTCTAATTTATTGCAAGGTGAAATTATGGGTCAGATAACTATATATCTTGAAAATGATATTGAAAATAAAATGAAAACAGCGGCTAAAACAAGTCACCTATCGGTTAGTAAATGGATTTCAAAAATAATTCAGGATAATATATCAACAGAATGGTCGCAAGATATTGTATGTTTAGCTGGTAGCTGGAAGAAGGATTTTCCCACCTTGGAAGAAATTCGATCAATCCAGGCAGTTGATAGTGATCGAGAGGAGTTGTAGGGTTGTATCTCCTCGACACTAATACATTTATTTACTTCTTCAAAGGCGTAGGAGATGTTTCCAATATTCTATTATCTAAGGCTCCCAAAGATATCGCCATACCATCAATCGCACTCTATGAGCTTGAGGTCGGCATTGCAAAATCAACACAACCTCAAAAAAGAAAAAAACAACTAGAATCGCTTATATCAAGAATTCATGTTTTCTCATTTGGGACGCAAGAAGCAAAAGTTGCTGCTATGATAAGAGCAGACCTCGAAAGCAAAGGTACTCCAATCGGCCCCTACGATACACTTATTGCAGGTATAGCATTAAGTAGTGGCGCAATATTAGTCACCCATAACACAAAAGAGTTCAAAAGAGTTAAAGGGCTTAATATAGAAGACTGGTATTAATTAAAAAGCGGGCCTAGTTCAGCTGATAGATGTTCCCCCCCCC
>JABHVM010000043.1 GCA_018658305.1 Thiotrichales bacterium
CAGTTGTAACTACTTCTGAAAATGAGGGTAGTGACCCCTCACTCCTGATTAAAATTTGTGACAATGGAAACGGTATTCCAGATGAGTTAAAAGGGGAGATCTTTGAGCCCTACGCAACCACTAAACCAAAAGGGACTGGATTGGGGTTAGCTATTGTGAAACGCATCATTGAAGAGCATAATGGGGAGATAAAATTAACCACAAATAAACAAGGGAGCTGTTTTGAAATCCTACTACCCTATAACAACAGCGATGATAACCGAGATGGAGAGAGCTGAGTGAAGCCATACATATTAGTGGTCGATGATGAACCAGAGATTCGTGCAACTGTACGCGATATTCTGGAAGATGAAGGATATGAAGTTGAAACTGCCGAAGATGGTGAAGCTGCTCGTAATGCTCGCCGCAATCGTCGCCCCGATCTAATTTTATTAGATATTTGGATGCCAGATGTAGATGGAATCACCCTCTTAAAAGAGTGGTCTGAAACTAATGAAGGGGATGCTGAAGACCTTCCGATCATAATGATGTCTGGACACGGAACAGTAGAACACGCTGTAGAAGCGACTAGATTGGGAGCTTATGATTTTTTAGAGAAGCCGCTCACCTTAGCTAAACTGCTACTCACCATAAATAATGCATTAACCGCATCAAAACTTAAGCATGAGAATATCTCACTGCGTAAATCCGCCCCCACTATAATATCTGAACCAGATGGGAAGAGCATGGCAATTCAGCAGCTCAAAGAGAGCGCCGCAAGAATCGCCAAACACGCTATGCCTGTGCTTATTAGTGGAGAGTCTGGAGTTGGTAAGAAACTATTCGCCCGTTACATCCACGAAATAAGCGCACAAAATGACAGTCCATTTATAGTAGTAACTATGGGATCTGTTGCAAAAGAGAATATTGATACCGAACTCTTTGGAAGCGAGATTGATGGCGAGACCCACTATGGTCGCCTAGAGCAGGCAAACCATGGCACTCTATTTTTAGAGGAGATTGGGGATATGGAGCCTAATACTCAAATCAGGTTAATGGGAGCACTGGAGGGGGGGAGCTTTCTGCGGGTTGGCGGTAGCGAACCTATTGAGCCAAAATTTAGAATTATCGCCTCCACCCAAAAAGAGCTGTCTACAGAGGTCTCTAATGGAACTTTTCGTGAAGATCTCTATTTTCACCTCAATGGACTACCCCTTCATATCCCTCCTCTACGCGAAAGAGCAGAAGATATTCCTGACCTACTAAACTTTTATCTCGACCAATTTAACCAGGAGCAGGGGCTAAACTATCGTACCTTCTCAATGCCTGCACTCAATCTACTCCGCCAATATCAGTGGCCAGGAAATATATTTGAACTGAAGACAGTGGTTCAAAGATTATTGATTATGGGAAATTCTGCAGAGATAGGGGATCAAGAGGTTGCGCCTATGCTCTCAATGAAGATGAGCAGCAATAGCTCTCCTCACAAAGTAGAACAGCAACCCACGAGTGAGAATAGCGAGAAATTCAAACTCCCTCTTAAAGCTGCAAGAGAGAGCTTTGAGAGGGACTATCTACTCCACCACTTAATTGAAACTGACGGTAATATAACCAAAACCGCCGAACTAGCGGGAGTAGAACGAACTAACATCTATCGCAAACTAAAACTCCTCAATCTTGATTCCAAACACCTCTCTAAACAATAGATAAACTATTATGAATATAATCATCCTCGGAGCTGGACAAGTTGGTGCATCGGTAGCTGAGAATCTAGCACTAGAATCTAACGATGTCACCATGGTCGATAAAGATGCTGACCTACTACATGAACTCCAAGATAGACTTGATATTAGAACTATTGTTGGTCACGCATCTCACCCGAGCGTATTAGAGCAGGCGGGGGCGGCTGATGCGGATATGCTCCTTGCAGTAACCGATAGTGATGAAGTTAATATTGTCGCTTGCCAAGTTGCCTATACCCTCTTTAATACCCCAAATAAATTAGCCCGTGTTCGTGATACCGAGTATCTAGAGCGCCAAGAGCTATTTAACCACGCAGCAGCTCCTGTGGATCAGCTAATCAGTCCTGAACAAGAGGTTACCAAATATATATCTAAACTTATAGAGCTTCCAGGTTCACTACAAGTGTTAGATTTTGCAGATGGCAAAGTGCAGTTAGTAACCGTTCGCGCCTACTATGGCGGACCATTAGTTGGTCACGAGCTAGAGAGTGTGCGTGAACATATGCCAGACATTGATATGCGCTTTGTAGCTATCTTTCGTAAAGGGCGACCTATTATTCCAAAAAAAGAGACTGTGATAGATGTTGATGATGAGGTTCACTTTATCGCTGCAACAGAAAATATTCGCTCAGTAATGAGTGAATTGCGCCGCCTTGACCGTAATTATAAATCTATCATGATTGCAGGTGGTGGAAACATTGGGTATAGCTTAGCAAGCGCTATTGAAGATAAGTATGATGTAAAAGTTATTGAACACACGCAAAAAAGTGCGTCTCTACTTTCAGAACAGTTAAACAACAGTATTGTACTGCTCGGGGACGCTGCCGATAAAGGTCTTCTTCTAGAAGAGAGTATAGAAGATATAGATATATTTATCGCAGTTACTAGTGATGACGAGACTAATATCCTCTCTTCTATGCTGGCAAAGCGGCTTGGCGCGGAGAAGGTGATGACCCTTATAAATCGTCCTGCGTATGCTAACTTGGTAGAGAGTGATGTGATAGATATTGCAATCTCTCCTCAACAGGTAACCATTAGCTCCCTTTTAGCAAGAGTCCGACAAGATAATGTTGTGGTCGCCCACTCACTTCGTCGTGGTGCGGCAGAGGCTATTGAGACTGTTACCCATAAAGATTCAAAAGTTGTAGGCAAACAGATCGGTAAACTTAAGCTCCCACGAGGTGCGTCTATCGGTGCAGTAGTACGAGGTGATGAGGTGCGTATTGCACATCGCCACCTCGTGATTGAGGCACTTGACCATGTAATTCTATTCTTAATAGATAAAAATAGAATTCATGAAGTAGAACAGCTCTTCCAAGCTCCTAAACGCTCTCTCTTTTAAATGCAGCCTAAAGTTATCCAACGCATCCTAGGGTTACTGCTGATGATCTTCAGCTTAACCATGGTGCCGCCTATTATCGTCTCACTACTCTACCAAGATGGAGCGACTCCACCTTTTATCTTAGCCCTAACTATAACTGTAGTGAGTGGACTTATAATCTGGTTCCCTGTACGCAATAATAAAAAAGAGCTTAGAATTAGAGATGGATTTTTAGTCGTTGTGCTATTTTGGGTAGTGCTTGGAGTATCTGGTGCACTACCCTTTGCACTCGGCACCACTCCACATATGAGCATTATAGACTCTCTATTTGAGTCACTATCTGGCTTAACCACTACTGGCGCCACTGTAATCACTGGCATTGATAACCTCCCAGCCTCTATTCTCTACTATAGACAACAGCTCCAGTGGCTTGGAGGAATGGGTATTATCGTACTGGCAGTAGCAATTCTTCCAATGCTTGGCATTGGTGGGATGCAGCTATATCGCGCTGAAACACCTGGTCCAATTAAAGATAATAAACTAACCCCACGGATTACTCAAACTGCTAAAGCGCTATGGTTTATATATTTAGGACTCACCGTTACTTGTGGTGTAGCTTACTGGCTCGCAGGCATGACCCCATTTGACGCTATAGCTCATAGCTTCTCAACTGTAGCTATAGGAGGATTCTCAACCCACGATGCAAGTATGGGATACTTTGATAGCCAACTTATAGAGAGCATCGCTATGACATTTATGCTCCTCTCTGGAATAAATTTTTCACTTCACTTTATTGCTCTTAGCCGACTAACCCTCACTCCATACTTACGAGATGCAGAGTTTAAAACTTATGCTCTCACCCTCTTATCAATCGGATTAATAACCAGTCTATTTCTAATCAGCTCTGGAACTTTTGAAGATAGTGGAGATGCATTCCGTTATGGACTCTTTCAAGCAATCTCCATCGGCACTACCACTGGCTTCACCACCACCGAGTATTTTGGATGGCCTAGCTTCCTGCCTCTACTCCTGCTCTTCTCTAGTTTCATCGGTGGCTGTGCTGGCTCTACTGGTGGTGGAATGAAGGTGATCCGCTTCTTAATGCTCTTTAGACAAGGGATGCGTGAGATCGCTAGACTTATCCATCCCAATGCTCAGATCTCAGTTAAGATTGGTAACAAACCACTTCCTGAAAGAGTGATCTCTGCGGTCTGGGGATTCTTCTCACTCTATGTTGCGAGCTTCTCTGTAATGCTGCTTTTACTAATGGCAACAGGACTCGATCAAGTAACTTCCTTCTCAGCTCTAGCTGCCTGTATGAACAATCTAGGACCTGGGCTTGGCGAAGTTGGCTCACACTACGGAAACATTAATGACACCGCAAAAGCTATTCTCAGCTTCGCAATGTTAGTTGGTAGACTCGAAGTGTTCAGCATCTTAGTTCTCTTCTCTCCTGCATTTTGGAAAAAATAGACTATTATCTGGCGCATTAACTCCAAATGCCACTAATAATTGGTGGTATCTCTCTCAATCAGAGGACGCATTGTTGAGAGGAGCGTTTTCAACAGGTGAGAGTTACTCTTCTCCTCTTGTGCTAATAGTTGTTTCATATGGGCACGTTGAGTAGGCTTACTGTAACAGGCAGGACAGTTTTCAACCACAATTGGTAACTCTGCCTCCTGCGCAAAATCTTCCAATTGGCGCTCTCGCGCGTAGACAAGAGGACGAATAACTCTTAAATCACCCTTCTCTATTTTATAGTTAGCTTTCATAGTATTTAGCCGACCCTCATGAAAAATAGACATCATAAAGCTCTCAGCAAGATCATCCAAGTGCTGCGCTAATGCCAAAACATTGTAACCCTCATTACGAAGCGTTGTATACATCACTCCCCGCTTCATTCGTGCGCACCACGAGCAAAATGAGTCACCCTGCATATGCTTTTCCGCCTGCTCCATAATCGGCTGCGCCACCAAAAACCACTCCACCCCTAACTTCTCTAAATATGGCCTCAACACTTCAGGCTTAAATGTATCCATCTGAGGATCAACCGTTAACGCAGCAACTGTAAAATTGATAGGAGCGTGACGCTGGAGATGAAGCAAAATATGGAGTAGAGAGAGAGAGTCTTTACCACCAGAGAGCCCCAACATAATGCGATCTCCATCTTGAATCATAGAGTAGTCCGCAACTGCACGCCCCACTTGGTGCAGAAGCGATTTTGCTGGTTTAACTCTTCTCATAATTTAGCCGCCACTTGTTTAGTGTAATACTATTGTGTTCCACTTTTACTCTCTCTTTAATTACCTATATTATGATGAACAGCTCACTGAAATTGCAGCTGCCCACTCTGGAGGATTACTAAAATATTTCTCATATTCTGGCGACTCTGCATAAGGGTAGCGTAACAGCTTTGCTAAATTTTCAACTTCACTATAGTCACCCTCCACCGCCTGTTTGATTGCATTTTCCGCCATATAGTTTCTTAAAACATATTTGGGATTGACACAATTCATACTCATACTGCGCTGTTCAGAAGTTGTACTCTCCTGAGCCAAAGCCACTCTATACTCCGCTAGCCAACTACTTAATTGACCTTGCTCTAGTACCATTTCACGCAGCAGATATTCATTTTCAACAGACTCCTGTACCTTAGCTAGAAGACGAAAACTACGGCTATAGTCCATTCCAGCATTTTGCAATAAATTAAACCACCTAGTTGCAATACTTCCACCGTCTTGCTCTAAGTCAACTTTTTTTAGCCCTAATTTTTTAGCCACTCCCTGCTCAAACATCTGCTCATAATGGGGTTGAAACTTTGCCAACACTTCTCTAATCTCACTTGCAGCGTGTTCGCCAGCAGCATCACTCATCTGCTCTATATCAACTACCACTAACGGCAAGAGTGCCTGCCCTAAACAGCGACAGTTCCAAAGAGCTATCTCTGGCTGCTGCTCAAAAGCGTAGCGCCCACTATGGTCAGAATGGTTGCAGATAAACGCTGGATCATATCTATCTAAAAAACCATAAGGACCATAATCAATAGTTAAACCCAACACCGACATATTATCGCTGTTCATTACTCCGTGCGCAAATCCAACCAACTGCCACTGCGCTATTAACTCCGCAGTGCTCATTACCACACTCTCAAAAAAAGCGAGAGCTTGCTCCTTTTGGGAAAACTTACTGAAGTCTAGAAAATGATATTTAACCATAAACGCCAACAACTTCTGCAAAGATATAAAATCTTGGCGGTAATAAAAATATTCAAAAGATCCAAACCGAACATGGCTAGGGGCTGCACGCAGCAAAGTAGCACCATACTCTAAACTTTCCCGATAGACCTCCTCCTCACTTCCCACAATGGCTAATGCTCTAGTGGTTGGAATGCCCAAATTATGCATCGCTTCACTACAGAGATACTCACGAATTGTTGAGCGCAAAACGGCGCGCCCATCTGCACCGCGTGAATATGGAGTTTGACCTCCACCTTTAAGGTGCATATCCCAATGAGTTCCAGAATCTGTTACTAATTCACCTAAAAGAATAGATCGTCCATCGCCCAATTGTGAGACATAATGTCCGAATTGATGCCCAGCATAGACTGCTGCAATAGGCTCTCCTCCACGAAGCGGCTTCATCCGTCCAAAGTAGTCAACCGCTTCATTTTCTGTCATATCTGAAAGCCCCATCTCCTCAGCAAGATCTCTATTCCAAGAGAGCAGAAATGGGTTCTTCAGCGGAGTAGGCTCAACTTTAGAGAAAAACTCCTGAGGTAGACGGCTATAACGATTATCAAATTGCATAACTACTATTATCCTAATTAATTCCTGACTAATTATATCAGGTATTAAGCATGCAAAAAATAAATTATTTACTTCACTAAGTTACGACTTGAATACTCAGAGCATGAATATCACTCTCCATCATCTCATCTAGTGCAGCGTAGACTAATCTATGTTGCTGGATAAGAGTTTTATCTTCAAACTGAGATGATGCAAGCTTGATATTAAAATGTCCAGCCCCACCCGCACTTTTATGACCTGCATGGGCTGCCGAATCATCTTCGATCTCTAAAATACTCGGATTTAACTGCTTACTAAGCAGTGCACGAATTGCCTCTACTCTCTCTTCACTCTGCATAATTTACTCCTTAAAAACTGCTGTTTAATTTTAGTCTCAATAGGGATAGATAATAATACTTATTGCTAAACGCTAGCACTATTTTTAACAAGCCATCTATCTAATTGATTGGCAAATGCTTGACGATCATTTTGGTTCAGAGATGAAGGTCCTCCCGTATCGACCCCACTCGCACGCAGTTCATCCATAAAATTTCTCATATTGAGACGAGCCTTAATATTGCTCGTTGAATATAACTCTCCTCGTGGATTTAGCGCTGTCGCACCCTTCTCAATCGCATCAGATGCCAAAGGGATATCTGCGGTTATCACTAGATCACCTGCCGTCAACCTTTTTACAATCTCATTGTCTGCCACATCAAATCCAGCAGAGACTTGGATAGCGTTGATATAAGATGATTTTGGCGTGCGCATAAACTGGTTAGCCACTAAAGTTAGCTTAGTTTTAGTGCGCCTAGCCGCCTTAAAGAGGATCTCTTTAATCACAACGGGACAAGCATCTGCATCGACCCATATCATCAGATTACCTACTACCGACTCTTTTATTGCGCTCATAATATATTGAACCATTTAGTTGTGAATAACGAAATTATGTTACGCTAAAAAACAGTCAATCGCAATTTTTTATTACGACATTTTTTATTGCGAATAGTTAAGTAATCAGCCGATCCAACTTTTGACAATAAGATTAAAAACTATTTAAATTCACGGTTACGATTTGAATAGTGATGGTGTAAGATGAGCTCTGAACTTACAGGATAGAGATAGACGAGGATAGTTGAGATGGGCACGAGTGATGACGACAAAATCTGAATTAATAGTTGAGCACTCTACCCTTGCGCTGCTGGTAGTTGACAGTCAGCGTAAAATACTATTTCTCAATCAGGCAGCTGAGGAGCTGTTACAGATTAGTGCTAATAGAGCTCTTGGTTCGCTATTTACAGATCTAGTGGCTCTCGAGTATGATGATGACCATAACACTCTGGTACGCCAGATAACATTGGAGCGTTTCGGAGAAGAGAGCATTCTGGTCGATTGCACTACTATTCCAAACTCTAGAATTGATAGCAATGGAGAGGTTATCATTCAACTTCAGCGAGTTGACCAGCAGTTACGGCTACTGCGTGAAGAGCAGTTAATTGAGCAGAGTAACGCTTCAGAAGAGATGCTCCAAGGTCTCGCACACGAGATAAAAAATCCACTAGGGGGGCTGCGAGGAGCAGCTCAACTTTTAGAGAGGGAGTTAACGGATGATAACCTCAAAGAGTATACCAATATTATCATCTCTGAAGCTGATCGTCTTCAACGCCTACTAGATCGTATGGCTGGACCTAAAGATGCCCCTAAAATGGAGCCCACCAATATTCACCAATTATTAGAACGAGCAGCTACATTGATTCTAAATGATGATGTGAACGGTAAAGCAAGTGGAAATAGGGTCGAGATAGAGCGAGATTATGATCCAAGTATTCCGCTCCTCTACGCTGATGGAGATCAATTAATTCAGGCACTACTAAATATTGTACGGAATGCGGCACAGAGTATGAATTATCTGGGAGTAATCACAGTTAGAACTCGAATTCGTAATGGGACATTTTGTGCAGTAGAGATAGAGGATTGTGGTCCTGGTATACCTGATGAGCTCCAGATGAGCATTTTTCTACCGATGGTAACTACTCGTGCAGAAGGGCGAGGGCTGGGGCTCTCTATTTCACAATCCATCATTCAACACCATAATGGTATACTTGAGTGCAGTTCTCAACCTGGAAAAACTCTGTTTACTATATTAATACCGCTGGAGGATCACAATGAATGAAGCAAGCGTCTGGGTAGTAGATGATGATAGCTCTATCCGCTGGGTACTAGAGAAACTATTCCAGAAAGCGGAAATTAGCGTTCAACTATTTAGCAGTGGCGATGCTATGTTGCAGGAGTTTACACAAAATAGCCCAGACTTGATAATAACTGATATTCGTATGCCAGGTATAGATGGAGTGAATCTATTAAAAGAGATTCAGCGCCAACAGCCTGAATTACCAGTTATTATCATGACAGCACACTCCAATATGGAGAGTGCGGTCGCCTCTTATGAAGGTGGGGCATTTGAGTATCTACCCAAACCTTTTGATATTGATGAGATGCTCAATTTAGCTAAACGAGCGCTAGAGAAAAGTATTAGCTCAAAGCTGAAGGCATCTCAAAATTCTGCCCAAGATATTCAAAATAACTCTAGAGCTAGTGAACTAATTGGTGAGTCCGCTGCAATGCAAGATCTCTTCCGCACAATTGGAAGACTCTCTAACTCATCTATGAGCGTGCTAATTAGTGGCGCATCAGGCAGTGGTAAAGAACGAGTTGCACAAGCTCTACACAACCATAGCCCTCGTACCTCACAACCATTTATTGCACTCAATATGGCTGCCGTACCAAAAGAGCTGATGGACTCTGAACTTTTCGGACACAAAAAAGGTGCTTTTACAGGCGCCACCGAAAGTCGCAAAGGGCGTTTTCAACAGGCAGATGGAGGCACACTCTTTTTAGATGAAATTGGAGATATGCCGCTGGAGACTCAGACTAGACTACTTCGCGTCCTCTCCGAGGGAGAGTTTTATCAAGTTGGCGGGCATGCTCCACTTAAAGTAGATGTACGGATAGTAGCTGCCACCCATCAAAATCTTAATACTGCAATTAAAGAAGGTCGTTTTCGTGAAGACCTCTACCATCGTCTCAATGTAATCCATATTAGCGTACCAACCTTAGCAGAACGAAGTGAGGATATTCCACTACTTAGTGACTACTTTCTTCATAGTGCTGCCAACGAGCTAAATGTTGAAGAGAAAATTTTACTCCCAGAGACAATCTCCTACCTAAAGAATTTAAGCTGGACAGGAAATGTACGACAGTTAGAAAATACCTGTCGCTGGATAACTGTAATGGCTCCATCTCAACAAGTTCGAATTGATGATCTCCCTCCAGAGCTACAAAAAGAGGGCTCTAGTGTAAAAAACAGTACTTCAACAGAAGGTGGTAGTGATTGGGAAAGTGCACTGCGCCAATATTTAAACTCACTATCTGAAGATCAATGTGCAGAGAAGATGCAACAAACCATCCCCACTGTAGAGTCGATACTGATTGAAGCTGCCCTTGAAAAGAGAGGCGGTAAAATCCAAGATGCCGCTAAATTATTAGGATGGGGACGTAACACTCTATCCCGTAAAATGCGAGGTTTGTA
>JABHVM010000044.1 GCA_018658305.1 Thiotrichales bacterium
CGCTGCTTCAAGAGCTGGAAAATCTCCTCTTCAAAACCAAAATAGCTTCCTAAACTAAAACTAACCTCTGGAAACTGTTCCACCAAAAGCTCCGTTTGGCGCTCTATTCTTTTGATTAAAGTTCCAGTGAATAGATAGTATGGAAGTATAGCAATTCTACTAATTCCACTATTAATCTGCCGTTCTACCGCAGACTCTAAACGAGGGTTGGTAATTCCTGTAAAGGCAAGATCAACCTGCTCAACCATTCCCATTTCAAAAAGCCAACGACTCAGCATTGCCATCTCTCCATTTGCCTGACGATCAGATGATCCTCGCGCCAATACGATTGCGCCTGTTTTTCTGGGGTCTGGAAAATAGAGATCTTTTAATGCGCTCCGTAGAGAGCGGATCATTATAGATAAAATTTCATCATTTACCCCAAGATGTTTTGCATACTGAAATTTAGTATTCGGATATTTTTTAGTAGCCGCTTCTATAAATTCTGGAATCTCCTCTTTGACATGTCCTGCCGCATTTAGAATCAAGGGGACAACTGTAACACAATCTGCCTTTTCTGCTGCCTTCTCTAACCCTTCAGCAATTAATGGTGTTGCTAGCTCTATAAAACAGAGATCGATATCCCATTGCGCATTCTTCTGCTGCCACTGCTGACTAAACTCTCTTATCTCTTGGTTACCAGCCTCATTGCGTGAACCATGCCCAACCAACAATATTCGACTCTTACTCATAACTTGACTCATAGTTTTACTCATAATGTTAATCTCACTTTTCTACTTTACGAAAACGGTGCTGAAACTCTGGATCATACAACTTTGATTTTTTGAGCTCTTGCCAATCTCTTGAGCCTAGAGTTGGACTCACTACAATCATCGCCTGTGATCCAATTTTTTCAGCTCTACATAGCTCTCGAATGTCACTCAATTTACCTCGCACAACCTTCTCCTCACCAGGCCAGCTCGCTTTCTGTACAACTAGCACAGGGCTATCTACTGCCCATCCTGCTGCTGCCAAATCATCCTGAACTTTTTTTAGTAGAGTGATGGAGAGGAAGATACAGATTGTTGTGTGGTGGGATGCGAGCTCAACGAGTGACTCGCCCTCTGGCATAGGGGTACGCCCCTCAACTCTAGTTAAAATGACCGTCTGAGTCACCTCTGGCAGAGTTAGGGTCTCTACTCCTGCTGCCACCGATGCCATTGCTGAGGAGACTCCAGGTACGACTGCAACTTCTATGTTCGCACGATCCAATGGCTGCACCATCTCAATCAGTGCTCCATACAAGCTTGGATCTCCCGTCTGCAGGCGCACAACCGTCTCACAACTCTCTGCCTGTTCAATCAGCCAATCCGTTATTTCAGTTAAGGTCATCCCTTTAGAATCTTGAATCTTGCAACTCTCACTTGCCCAGCGCATAGCTGCCTCTGAGACTAATGAGCCTGCGAATAGAATCGCGCCAGCCCGCTCTACTAAGGAACGACCTTTAACTGTTATTAACTCAGGATCACCAGGACCAGCCCCTACAAACCATACCTTTCCTCTCAAAACTCTATCCCCTGTTGCGCCTTAATTCCACTATCTGAATAGGCATGCTTAATTTTTTTCATCTCTGTTACCGTATCTGCAATCTCTATAACTTCTAAAGCAGCATTGCGTCCTGTTAAAATAAGGTGCATCCAGGTAGGACGCTCCTTGCTGATAAACTGTGCGATCTCCTGACCACTAATCCAACCATATCCAGAACAGTAGTTGATCTCATCAAATATCAAAAGATCAAACTCATAGGAACGAACCTTCTCTTTGCAAAGCTCCCAGATCTCACGGCTAGTCTTGATATCTTGTTCTGGATTTTCTGTATCCCAAGTAAATCCATCTCCCAGTGAGTGCCACTCTATATTCTCAAACTTTTTAGCTGCCTCCTGCTCTCCAGTTCTCCATTTTCCTTTTATGAACTGAATCACACATACTTTCATACCCCAACCAGCAGCACGAAAGGCTACTCCAAATGCGCTAGAGGATTTCCCTTTACCTTCACCAGTGTGAACCAAAACCACTCCATCTCTCTTCTCTCTTGCTTTCATCTCAAGTAAACCATCCTGCAATTTGTGTTGGGGAGCTTGGAAAATACCAGTGAATATAAGATGCTCTAACTCCTCTGTAATGAACCCCTTTATGTCCACGACTTAAACTAAATGCTGGCTCTATACTATCACCATCTTCTAAAGTTGAAGATAGCATTGAGTGATGAAATTCATGCCCTCGAGCGCCAACCTCTTCATCTCTATAACCAAGAGAGACTAAGCTTTGCTTCATCTCTGTTTTGATAGGGAGTGCTCCAGCCATCTGCCACTCAACTCCAGCATGATCAGTTAATGACTCTCCCAATAACATCATACCTCCACACTCAGCTAATAGCGCTCCTCCGCTTTCGATAAAAGCACGAATTGAGCCTAAACTTTTTGAGCTAGCTAACTGCTCGGCATAGAGTTCTGGATAACCTCCAGGCAACCATACCCCATCTGCATCAAACGGAACCTCCTCACCAGCAACAGGGGAGAAAAACTTAATTGTAGCTCCCTCACTCTCCAGCCAACGAATATTTTCTGAGTAGATAAAACAACAAGCCTCATCTTTAGCAACTGCAATCAATCTCTCTTGTAAGAGCTTATCTGTTTTTTTATTAGCTGGTTGGTTATTATTATTAGAAGAGATGGTAGCAGATAATATCGTTGATTTAGTAGCTATAAAAGTATCATCAACAATATGTAGTGACTTACTCAGCTCAGGTATATTCTGCTCTTGAGGTCTCACCAACCCTAAATGTCGCTCTGGAAGTGACTGAATATTCTTCTCTAGCCAGCCAATAAGTGGTGGTAACTCATACTCAGCCAGTGCGCTCTGGAGCAACTTAGCATGGTGTGCGGAGCCAACTCTATTAGCAATAACCCCACTAATTTTTCCACCTTTTGCCTTGGCAAACTCAACAAAACCAGAGAGTAGTGGCACAATAGAGCCACTCATCCCTTTAGCATCTATCACCAACCAAATTTCGAGATTGAGTTCTACCGCAAGGTGGAGTGATGAACCGCGCTCGCCAACTCCAGATCTCCCATCAAACAGCCCCATAACTCCCTCAACTAAGATAAATTCAGAATTATTTACATTATTGATAAGGCGCAGAGACTCTTCTTCGCCAACCATATAGCTATCTAAATTTTTAGACTCCACTCCTGTTATCGCTTTGTGCCAGAGTGGATCTAAAAAATCTGGACCTGCCTTAAATGGGATGACAGATATATTTTTCTGTTTTAACAGCTGCAGAAGTGCAACGGTTACGGATGTCTTTCCGCAACCAGATTGCACTCCTGCAAGGAGGACTCTTCTACTCAAATGAGGATCTGTATTTTAGCCTTGCAGTGCACGGCTATCACTGCTCGAAAGTCTCTGCATCATAAATCCAGCGACTCCTCCCAGTGCAGCCCAAAATAGACCATTAGCGATAGCAGTTGCCCAAAAAAATGAGTGAGTCAATGCTTCGGGGGCAAGGCTAGAGTGCTCTGCTGGCAGTGGTGCGCCAACAATATGTGGAACCACCAAGAGTATTAAACCAACCCCTCTTAGCAACTGACTCTTAGCAAATATAACCAGACTAAGACCAATAATTGTCGCCAAGACTGTAGCGCCCCACCAAAGCTGTCGATCTGCCAAATCAGCAGAGACAGTTCCAGGGATCTCTGGCAGCAGACCTAATGATGGTGCAACAAAGAATGCCGCATAGCCACCAAGCCCCCACAAGATACCATTGCGCAGACCACTACGCTGCTTCAGTTGAATTGCAGCAGTCAAAAGTAGTGCGAAACCTATCCCACCGAGAACATTAGCTAAAACAGTATATCCCGTTCGTTCAGCACCATCTGCTGGAGCCCATCCCTCTTCTTCGATATCATGTGAGTGTGAGTGCGAATGAGAGTGTCCATCGGCAGCAAGAGCTACCGGCTCTCCAGCAACCTCATAGGTCTCTGCCTCTAAGATAATTGGTACAACTTGTAACTGCTGCAGTGCTGAAAGCAGTAGACCCGCAACAATGCCCGCAATCACTGCGGAAAATATTAAATTTTTAAACATAGTAAACTCCTGTTGTCAGCGGACAGCTCTCAGCCAAAAGTAGTTTTTAATCTAATTCTACTTACTGTTGCTTACTGTTTACCGCTCACTTAATAACTAACTTTTTAGTGGCAAGGAAATGCAAATGAGTGGCGAGTATCATGTGCCGCATTATGGGCGATATCCGCTTGTCCTTGCATAAATCCAACACCGAAGAGGATAGTAAGTCCTAAAAGAACTGCACCGACCACCGCAGGAAATTGACTCTGTTCTAAAGTAGCATCTACTGGAGACGCAACTGCTGTTGTATTATTCATAAAATAAAACTCCTAAATTATACGCACCCGTATGTTGAAATATAAATATATATTGAAATATAAATACTCTTTGGCAGGTCTCCGGACTCGTGACATTCATACTACACCTTCCCATCACTATAGACAGTGGTATATTGTAGTACTTCAGCGTCACCTACCGTTGCGGGGGCAGTATCGGATTTACACCGATTTCCCTTTTCATCTCCATTTTGTCAAATGGGGACACCAACTAGTTCTCAGATATTAGAGTAAAAACAGTTTTCTGTCAATATTTAGTTTAGATGCTTGCTAGTCTAGAGAATCATAAAACAGATTGACACACACCTAATTCAGAAGTAAAGTTCGAGTATGTCATCACTATTAATATGGTAGAGCTGTGGGAACTTTTAAGTAGTTGGTTATCTGCCAATGAGGAGCTGCTCTTCTGGATGGCGGCTGGCTCTGCGCTGATGTTAATAGGATCGATCGCAGCTCTACCGTGGTTAGTTGGTAAAATTCCTAGTGACTACTTTAATCATGAGAACGAGCCTGACAGTACGCTTCTACAAAAATCACCTCTAACTCGCTTAACAATCTATATTGTTCGTAATATATTTGGGTTAATATTAGTAGTGGCTGGCCTTCTGATGTTGGTACTTCCTGGGCAGGGAATATTAACCCTACTCCTCGGGATTATGGTTGCAGATTTCCCAGGAAAATATCGTTTAGAGCAGTGGATAATTCGTCAGCGTGGTATTCTTAGTGCAATAAATTGGTTTCGCAAACGAGGCGGGCACACCCCACTAAAACTTACAACTTAAACTTATAAGATAGAGAAGAGTAGAGATAATGGACAGCAGTAATGGCTTAAATAGAGAGAGCAGAGATGAGTTGCTCTTAGAAATTCGCAAAACAGTTAAGAGTGAAGTTAAGCGCGGGATGCGCCGAAAGAGTTGGTTAAAAAATATTCTCTATATGGTGATAGCGGGATACTTAACTCTTCTGATGCTAGTCTCTGCTGGAGTAGTTGAGTATATAGATCCAGAAGAGCGGATTGCATTAATAAAAATAAAAGGGGTTATTAGTAGCGAAACTGTGAATAGCGCAGATATCTTGAATCCTGAAATTCGTTCTGCTCTAAAAGATAAGAGAGTTAAACATTTAGTGCTCCAACTGAACTCACCTGGAGGAACTCCTGCGCAGGCAGAGAGAATTTGGCAGGCTATACGAGCGGCAAAACAGGAGTATCCAGATAAGAAAATTATTGTGACTATTGATGAACTCTGTGCCTCAGCTTGCTACTATATCGCCAGTGCTGCAGATGAGATTCACGCCACCAAAGTATCTCTCATAGGATCAATTGGCGTGCGCATGGGAGGATTTGGTTTTGTCGATGCGATGAGAGAGCTCGGTATTGAGCAGCGCGAACTGACCGCCGGTGAATTTAAAGCACTACTTGATCCATTCTCTCCGCGCAATGAAGAGGCGGATAAATTCTTAAAAGAGCATATCCTAACCGTCACTCACAACATATTTATAGATAGAGTTAAGAGTGGGCGTGGTGAGCTCCTTACTACTGAGACCGATCTTTTTAACGGCTTGATTTGGGCTGGAGAAGAGGCTAAGGAGCTTGGCTTAACTGACGGTTTTCTCTCATCTTATGAGATAGCTAAAGCAGAGGGGGTTGAGAATATAGTTGACTACACTCCAAAGATTGATCTATTTGAACAGTACGCCAATCAACTTGCTACCTCACTTAGCTCTGCTTGGCATCAAGTTCGTTCCAGTTATCTAGTACTATAAAATCACAACTTAAATATCATCTGCCCACGCAGGAAGCAGTCTATGCTCAATATTGAGCTGATCTAAAATTCTGGCTACGATAAAATCTACTAAGTCTTGAATAGATTTAGGATGTTGGTAGAAGCCTGGATTTGGAGGAAGAATTACTACTCCTAACTTTGAGAGCTTAGCCATATTCTCCAGATGAATAGTAGAGTATGGTGTCTCTCTTGGTACCAATATTAACTCTCTACGCTCTTTGATTATCACATCTGCCGCTCGCTCTAACAGATTATCGCTACTACCGTGAGCAATGGAGGAGAGGGTCCCCATTGAGCAGGGACATACTACCATCGCTCGAGCAGCGCTACTACCACTAGCTGCTGGAGAGAGCCAATCATTTTTCCCATACAGAAGCAGCTGCCCCTCTTCTGCCCCAAACAACTCCGCAAGTATCTGCTGCTGCTCGGATATAGAGTCTGGTAAAGAGAGTGACTCCTCCATCTCCATTACTATGCGCCCAGCATCAGAGAGCATTAACCATACTCGCTGCTCTGCTGCGATAAGATGCTCTAGTAAGCGCAGACTATATCCAGCTCCCGATGCGCCTGTAACCGCCAGAGCCACCGTATTGTCTCTACTATATTTTTCCAATTAGATAATCCTCCAGATCTTCTGTTCCATCTTGTAACATAGCAAAACTACGGACTGAGACTCCTACTGTATGTACCGCTTGCCCACTTCCATTATCACTAATCAGGGGATGCCAACTGGGAAGTGGCTTCCCTTCAGAGACTAATCGATAGCTGCAGGTAGATGGAAGCCAATGAAACTCTGCTGTTCGTTCTGGAGTTAGGTGAACACAGTTAGGTTCATTTATATTTCTATTAGGATAATCACTACAGCGACAAGATTCTAGATCCAATAGTCTGCAAGCGATGCTAGTATAGAACACCTCTCCATCATCTTCATCTTCTAACTTTTGGAGACAGCAACGAGCACAACCGTCACAGATTGCCTCCCACTCTCTGCTGCTCAGCTCTGTTAATTGGTAGCGTTCCCAGAAGCGGTCTCGCATCGCTGCTTCGCTCTCAATATTCACCTCTTCAGTCTCTGCGCCTATTGGGCCAGTTTTTTACCAGAATCGCCACTGCTATACCAGCCAGAACAACTCCAGAAGTATGATAGCCAAAATTAAGTAGAAGAGTGCTACTCACTAGCATACTGCCGGCAACAATAGCTGAGTAGGTGGTGCGTTGATTAGAGAGTAGATTTCGATTAATCTTCTCTAACTGCTCAGACTTCCACTGCAGGGCTAACTTTCCGCTCTGTGCCTGTTGCAGGATCTCGTATACCATTACTGGAATCTCTGGAATCTGAGTAATCAAATCTGGAGCATCTTTTTCAAAACGCTCTTTAAGACCACTAAATCCTTTGCGTTTAGCAATCCAATTCTCAAGAAATGGTTTGGCTGTTGCCCAGAGATCAAGATCAGGATAGAGCTGTTTTCCAAGCCCCTCTATATAGAGTAGAGTCTTCTGCAACAGAACCAACTGCGGTTGAACCTCCATTCCAAACCTGCGCCCTGTACGAAATAACTTGAGGAGAAGAAGTGCGAAAGATATTTCACTAAAGGGTCTCTCAAAAATTGGTTCACAAACACTACGAAACGCTGACTCCAGCTCACCAATAGATGAATTTGCTGGAACCCAGCCAGAGTCAAGGTGAAGCTGCGCCACTTTTCTGTAGTCGCGATTGAAGAAAGCTAGAAAGTTCTCTGCTAGGTAACGTTGATCATCTTCAGTTAGGCTTCCCATAATGCCGAAATCAACAGCAACATATTTTGGATCTTTGGGATCTTTCGCATCGACTAAAATATTTCCAGGATGCATATCCGCATGGAAAAAATTATCTCTAAAGACCTGGGTAAAGAATATTTCAACTCCTAATTCAGAGAGTCGTTGCATATCAACATTAGCTGTTCTGAGGGCTGCTATATCGCCAACGGGAATTCCGTGCACCTGCTCCATCACCAAGATGTTTTCTCTGGTAAGTGACCAGTCAGGTTCTGGAACTATAAGATCACTACTTGCGTGATCACTAAAATTTCTTCTAACTTGCGATAGGCTTGCTGCCTCGCGCATCATATCAAGCTCATCAAGGATAACCTGCTCATAATCTGCGACGATATGTTTAAGATGGAGCCTACGCCCCTCACTCCAAAAACTCTCTGCGAGTGCAGCCATCTGTTTTGCCAACCCCAGATCACTATGAATCTGCTTCTCAATGTCTGGGCGAACTACCTTAACTACAACTTTGCGCCCATCTTTAGTAGTTGCTGTATGTACTTGAGCAATAGATGCAGATGCGAGCGGATCGATATCAAAAGATGAGAAGATATTTTCAACACTATCACCAAGAGCTTGCTCTACAATCTGTTTAGCTCTATCGCCACTAAATGGAGGGACTGAGTCTTGCAATTTAGCTAACTCATCGGCTATTGCATCTGGCAGTAGGTCACGCCTAGTTGAGAACATCTGCCCTAATTTCACAAAAATAGGTCCGAGATCTTCTAGCGCTAACCTGATTCTCTCCCCCTGTATAGAGTCATCCGTAATACCTCTATCTCGCCGCATCCAATAGAGTGGTGAAATATAGAGGAGAAAACGCAACGGTCTAAATAGGTGTAGAGTAAATATTATCTCATCCAGCCGATGGCGAGCTAATACGCGTTGAATCACCAACATTCGCCAAATTTGTTTAGGCTTAATCATCTAATAAACTTTCTCGATTACTCAGCTTTAAAACCACGATGGAGAGCAACAATTCCACCAGTCATATTAAAATATTCTGTACGATCAAAACCAGCACTATCCATCATCGAACGGAGTGTGTTTTGATCTGGGTGCATACGGATAGACTCTGCCAAATATTGATAACTGTCTTCATCCTTAGCAATTACTTTACCAATCATCGGAAGAATATTAAATGAGTAAAAATCATAGGCAGATTTTAGTTTATCATTTGTTGGTTTTGAGAACTCTAATACTAAGAGTCTGCCACCTGGCTTAAGGGCTTTGTAGATAGAGCGCAGAGCTTGATCTTTATCAGTCACATTCCGCAAACCAAAGGAGATAGTGATACAGTCAAAACTATTTTCTGAGAATGGAATCTGTTCGGCATTAATCTGAACATACTCAACATTACCTAGCACCCCCTCGTTAATCAACCGATCTCGACCTTTGCGCAACATACTCTCATTGATATCTGAGAGAATAACTTTTCCGCTACTCCCAACAATTTTAGCAAACTGCAGAGAGAGGTCTCCAGTACCGCCTGCAAGGTCTAAAATATGTTGCCCTTTCATAGCACCACTCATCTCTATTGCAGATTTTTTCCAGAGACGATGAACTCCCATAGACATCAGATCATTCATTAAGTCATAACTATCAACTACCGAATCAAAGACTCCACGAACTCTTTTCGCCTTATCCTTTACAGAGACATCCTCATATCCAAAGTGAGTCTTCTCTCGATTCATCTGTTCTCGATTCATAATATTAAGTGGCTAAGCGTTCTGAAGTTGTCATTCGCTCAATACCCTCTGCCTCTAAGCGAGCGAGATAATCTTTCCAGTAACTATCCATATTTTTCCCAAGTTGGTAGAGCCAATCCCAAGAGTAGATTCCAGTATCATGCTTATCATCAAAAACTAACGATACTGCATAACGACCAACTGGTTCAATTCGTTGTATTTCGACCTCCTCCTTACCAACTTGCAAAACTTCATCTCCTGGTGCGTGCCCGCGTACCTCTGCTGATGGAGAGTATACTCTCAGATATTCTGCACTGTAGTTCCAGCTATTACCATCTTCATAACTGAGGGTGAGGGTACGAGACTCTTTGTCATAAACAATGTCTGTTGGTACTGGTGTATTAGTTGCTTCGCTCATAATTTTTAACCTTTTAGTCTGTTAGTTATTTAAGTGAATTATAGTATGTATCGACTTAGATCTTCATTCTCTGCTAACTCTGATAACGAATCTTTAACATAGCTAGAATCAATTACTATCTTATCACCAGAACGATCCGATGCCTCAAATGATATATCTTCTAGTAGACGCTCCATCACTGTATGCAATCTTCGTGCGCCGATATTTTCAGTATTCTCATTTACTTGCCATGAGAACTCTGCAATTTGGTGAATTCCATCTTCAGCAAAACTTAACTCAACACCATCTGTCTTCATTAATGCTACATACTGCTCGGTTAAAGATGCATCTGGTTCGGATAGAATACTCTTGAAGTCATCAACACTCAACGCTTTTAGCTCAACTCTAATTGGCAGCCTACCTTGCAACTCAGGAATAAGATCAGACGGCTTAGAGAGATGAAATGCTCCAGAGGCGATGAATAGAATATGGTCTGTTTTAATCATTCCATATTTTGTACTGACTGTACTTCCCTCAACTAGAGGTAATAGATCTCGTTGCACCCCTTCGCGCGACACCTCTCCTCCGCTTGATCCTTCACTGCGTCTTGCAACTTTATCTATCTCATCTAAAAAAACTATTCCGTTCTGCTCCACACTCTCAACTGCTCGATGCTTAATATCCTCATCATCAACCATTTTGTGCGACTCCTCTTCAACAAGAAGTTTGAGTGCATTTGAGATCTGCATTTTTTTAGCCTTAGCTGGACGATCTCCCATTCCCTGAAAAATATTCTGGAGCTGTGAAGTCATCTCTTCCATTCCTGGAGGCCCCATAATCTCAACTCCAACAGTTGGTGATGCTATATCGATCTCTATCTCCTTTTCATCAAGATCACCCTCGCGTAATTTTTTACGGAACTTCTGCCTCGTAGCAGACTCTTTTTCGACAACTTCATCGCCTTCATCTGCGCCACGCCGTGGTGGAATTAAGACATCAAGAATTCGATCTTCCGCAGCATCTTCGGCACGACTACGCACCCCATTCACTGCCTGCTCGCGCACTCGCTTAATTGCAATATCTGCAAGGTCACGAATAATAGAGTCTACATCACGACCCACATATCCAACCTCAGTAAATTTAGTTGCCTCTACTTTTATAAACGGAGCATTAGATAGGCGTGCTAGACGACGAGCTATCTCTGTTTTCCCAACTCCAGTAGGTCCAATCATCAGAATATTTTTAGGAGTTATCTCTGGGCGTAACTCCTCAGAGACCTGCATTCTACGCCAGCGGTTACGCAGCGCAATCGCTACTGCTCGCTTTGCATCATCTTGTCCAATAATATGTTTATTTAGTTCTTTAACAATCTGTTTCGGGGTTAACTCACTCACTTATTTTTTCCTTTTAACTCTTCTGTTACTAAGCTTCGATTAGTAAAAACACAGATGTCTGCCGCTATATCCATACTCTTCTCAACAATCTTTTGAGGAGTCATTTTACTATTTTCTAATAGAGATCGTGCTGCAGCTAGTGCATAGTTACCACCAGACCCGATAGCTATAGCTCCATGTTCTGGCTCTATAACATCACCGTTACCTGTAATTACTAGAGTCTCATTCTCATCTGCCACCAAGAGCAGAGCTTCTAATTTCCGCAATATTCGATCTGTACGCCAATCTTTAGCCAGCTCAACAGCAGAGCGCACCATATGTCCAGAGTACTTCTCGAGCTTACCTTCAAAGCGCTCAATCAAGGTAAATGCATCTGCCGTGCCTCCAGCAAAACCAGCTATAACCTTATCATGATAGAGACGACGAATTTTTCGGGCATTACCTTTCATCACGGTATTCCCCATTGAGACCTGTCCATCACCACCTATTACCACATGGTTGCCGCGCCGCACGCAGAGAATTGTTGTACCGTGATACTGCTCCATACATTTTATTCCTTAAATGATTTTTTATCTATTTTACAGCTTCTACTAGAGACTATCTACTACCAGATATCAGTTACTAGAACTCTTTAATTAAAAGTGCATTCTACAGCAAAAGAGCGGCGACTCCCAGATGGAAGTGCGCCGCTCTCTATTTTCAAGTAAAGCTAAGTTACGCTCTACGATCTACCACTACATCGTACGCCCCAGATTTTTTCATACTATGGATAAATGCTTTGGTGGTATTAACATTCCACCCTATCTCACATTCATGCGATGTTCCACCAATCGCCTCGTCAGCTTTTTTTCTTGCAGCTACCAATCTTTTATCCATATCAACTCTTGATAAAAATTCCATTATTATATCTCCTTTAGTCGATAAATTAACACCAATCAAAGTCCGTTTTTCAACGGTCGTGAACCCACTATACACTATTTTAAAACTAATATCAAATTATTTTATACGCCTATAAGTAAATAAGTATATTATAATAGAGACTTAATCTTACCCACGGCAGAGGCTAAAAGTGTTAAGATTAGCCGCTATGACTACGGCTAAAATTGTATTTCCAGAAAAAGGCACTGTCTCTTATTATGAGAGTGAAGAGCACGAAGACACTCCATATCATAAACGCAGAACAGACGGTCTCAATTCAACCGCTGGAATGTCTACTGATGAGCTAATTCTCTACAGTATCGATTACTTTCATCGCTCACTGGAGAAGCGTGGGGAGATGGGCGCGCGCACAGCACTATGGACCAACCGAGTTATCAAAAGTGGTATGGCTGGCTTGATGCTTATTGCTGCCTCTATTCTGGTTTTGGTATTTGTTGTATCTAAACAGATGAGCGATATAGCCCTTGTGACTACTAAGATGGATACTCAGATGGCACAGATGGTAACTGATATTCGTGAGATGTCCACCTATGTAAACTCTATCGGTGATAGCGTATCTACCTTACCAATTATTGTTGAGGAGATCTCCAATATGGAACGCAATGTCAGCGAGATGGGAGATTATGTCAGTCAAGTCTCAGAAACCATGACTCACACTGATCAAGTGGTGGAACAGATGGTGGTTAATATTGATGAGATGGAGAGCAATCTCTCAAATGTTACCTTGATTGTCCGAGGCATGGATCAGAGTATTGATCGTGTATCTCGACCTTTCCGTATATTCAACAAGATGATCCCATGAGTAGTAAAGATAAAAAAGAAGAGTTGGATGATCTTACTCTAGATTTAGATCAGATGAACGAGTCTAAAATTGGAGAGCAGGTAGCTCGTTCGCTTTATGCACAGATGTGCTACTTCCATGAAGAGACGGAAGAGCAACATATAATATCCACCGATGACACCAAACGAACCTCCATGATGGTACAGGGAATTGGAACTCTCCTCCTTGTGTTTGTAATTGTGATCGCCTTCTATATCAATCAACTCTCAGGTCTATTTATTGAGATTGTAGAGAATATGGATAGTATGAATAATAAAGTGGCAAATATGACTCAAGAGGTCTCTCACATTAAAAATGATATTGTCCATATGAACGATAGTGTTAGCCATATGCATGAAGTACTTGCAAACATGCAGCATCTCAATAAACATGTAGATGGAATGAGACAAAATATGGGAAATATGACTACGAAGTTAGTTCATATGGATCAGATGGGAGGAGAAGTTGGTAGCACATTAGAGAAAATGAATAGAGAGATGAGCAAGATAAATAATACGACTGGACATATGGGAGTGCGGATGAGACAGATAGCTAAACCAGTAAAGCACTTCCCTAAACCTTAAAAGATATGGAAAAATTATGAGATTTAATATTATAAAATATATCTCACTACTTCTGATTTCAACGACTGTATCAGCTAATAGTGGAGATTTAAATAGTAGTACAAGTAGCAGCACAATGTCTACCTCGAATATATATGATAATAGTCGCTCACAGACTAATTATATAGAGAGTAAAGAGATTGGGAATCTGCATAAGCTTGTTCGCTATAACGATCTAGCTGCCGTTATCCAACTATCTAGTATGGATAACATCTCAACCATGGTTAATATAAAAGGTGGGTTTGGTAAGACCGCTCTCCTCTTCTCGCGTACAGCAGAGATGGACGAAGCATTGCTCTCTCTTGGAGCAGATCCAGCAATTACTAACAGCTTTGGTAATACTCATCTTCTCCACCTAGTTCAGTTAAACGACCTCACTAGAGTAGAGATTTTACTTCAGTATGGGGCAGATCCAGCTGTAACCAACAAGTTTGGCAATACTCCGCTGCGCGAAGCAGAGTGGCGTAGCAATAGTAAGATGATCTACCTCCTTAAGCACTATATAAATAAATAGCTCACAACCTATTTTTCTCTTAATTTGTACTCTAGTCTCTACGCGGTTTCTTGTTAGATTTTTGTGCTTTAATTTGTGCTCTAGGGTGAGCCTTGTCATAGACTGCAGCTAAATGTTGAAAATCTAAATTAGTATATACTTGAGTAGTGGTTATATTTTCATGCCCCAACATCTCCTGTACTGCGCGCAGATTTCCGCTAGACTCTAGAATATGGGTAGCAAAAGAGTGACGGAGAATGTGAGGATGAATGTGACTCTCTAGCCCACGATCTTTTCCAATTTTATCTAAACGCTGTTGAATAGTTCTGTGTGCAATCCTTCCTCCTCGCTTACTTACAAACAGCGCCTGCTCACCGTCATCAGCTAACTCATCTCGCACCTCAAGCCATCGCTCTATAGCCAGTTGCGCTTTCTCTCCCACTGGCACTTCACGCTCTTTATTACCTTTACCCAACACCCTCACTATACCGCTATGGATGCTATTAACAACATCCAGATCAATACGAGCCAACTCAGCAAGACGCAGTCCAGATGAGTATAGTAGCTCAAACATTGCGAGATCTCTCAGTAGAAGATGCTCCAAATTTGATTCGCCATTGCTTGATTTAGAAGTAGATTCAGATGATGGATAGTGAAGCAGACTCTCTAGTTGGTCTGCATCTAGAGTTGAGGGAAGTGGTCGCTCGCCTTTAGGAGATAAAACCCCAACTGCTGGATTATGATCCATCAGCTGCTCTCGAATGAAATATATATAGAGTGAACGAATAGCAGATAAATTACGCTGAATTGAGCGGCTACCAATTCCTAAACGGTGGCGGTGAGCTACGAAGCCACGAATTTGGTTGGAGCTACACTCTATTACCTTTAATCCATTCTCACTCTTAATAAGATAGTTGCAAAAATTATCAAGATCACGACGATATGCCGCTATAGTGTGTTGAGAGAGTCCCCGTTCGGCGGCACCGAGATGCTCTATAAATTTACTTAACCACTCACTCTCCAACTCACTTTTTAGCATACACATGCATTAGTGCTGCACTCACTAAAGTAGCAATTTGAGAGAGAAAGTGAGTTCCCATCTTCTCATGATAGTGTTCTGGGTTTTTATTTCCGAGTGCAATAATTCCTCGTTTTTGGGTATCATCTCCAAATCCATTTAGTGGAAGCAGAGCTACCGATGCACCATGCGTTATATCATCTCCAAAAACAGTAGAGCGTTGCTCTTCTGAGAGCTGTCCACAAAACGGGGTACTATTATGGAGCAATTTTTCAAACTTATCATGAGTTTTACTATTCTCCTCATTTGGAAGAAGCACCACTACCTGTTCAACTCCAAAACTATCTTTAAGGCTATCGTATAGAGCCGCAACCACCTCGTCACTACTACCACACTCCATCAGCTCAATAGTTAAGCGATGCAAACTTTCACTCAGCGAGTCATTTTCACGCGCTAGATGGAGGAGATTTAAAATCTCAGCATTTAATTGCGTATTCTTTTTCCGCAGCTCTCCCACTTGTCGTTCAATCAGAGATATCGCTCCACCACTACTGTGCGGAATATCAATCTCTGTTAAAAGCTTAGTATGGCTCTCAAAAAAATTTGGGTTCTGCTGGAGATACTCTATAACTTTTTTCTCACTTGGCAGCCTACTCTTTACCGTTTTACTCTTTATATCTCCACTCATAACTCTATAACCCCTTCAAATACGCTCTCTGCTGGACCACTCATCATTACTGATGACCCTGAATATCCATCCCACTCTATCTCAAGAGTTCCACCCTGTAGCTCTACGGTTACACTTGTACAGAGCAAGTCTTGCTGAATTCCTGAGACCACAGCAGCACAGGCTCCTGTTCCACAAGCTAGAGTCTCCCCTACCCCTCGCTCATATACCCGAAGCTTAATTCTGCCTGACGACTCTATCTGCATAAACCCGACATTAACTCGCCGTGGAAAATCTGGGTGTGACTCTAGTTTAGGGCCTAACTTTTCAACAATTTCATCATTAAAATTATCTACTGTTAATACTAAATGAGGATTACCCATTGAGACAGCACCTATCTGCAACTCTTCTTCATCTTGTTTTATAGTGTACTGAACAGCCTGCTGATCAGCTAAAAATGGTATTTTTTCTGGCTCTAAAATTGGTGCGCCCATATCAACCGTAACCAAACCATCTTTCCGCAGCTGTAACACAATTACACCACTTGCGGTCTCAACTCTGATTCTATCTTTTTTGGTCAAGCCTTGCTCTTGTACAAACTTAGCGAAACAGCGCGCCCCATTCCCACACTGCTCAACCTCACCCCCATCTTGATTCCATATTCTATAGCGAAAATCACACTCTCCATTCTCAGCAGCCTCAACTAATAAAAGCTGATCACACCCAACTCCAAAATGGCGATCTGCAATAAACTTTACATCTTTTGCAGTTGGTTCATAGCCAGTCTTAATTCCGTTAATGACTACAAAGTCATTACCAAGTCCATGCATCTTGGTAAATGGCAGTATCACTCAACACCTCTATCAATTACATGCTCGCCTGCAAAAAGTGATTCGATACTCTCGCGCTCGCGCACCACCCAGTGCTTATCTCCAGACACCATAATCTCTGCAGCACGAGGGCGCGAATTGTAAGTTGAGCTCATTGCAAAACCGTAAGCTCCTGATGAGAGAACTGCAAGCAGATCACCCTCTTCCACATTAAGCTTTCGATCTTTACCAAGAAAATCTCCAGTCTCACAGATTGGCCCGACTAGATCATAAACTTGCGCACCGTGACTCTCTAGATTGACTCCAGAGCTGCGTTCCTCAACCACTACAATATTCTGCCATGCTTGATAGAGAGCAGGTCGAATCAAGTCATTCATCGCGCCATCGACTATACAGAAGTTCTTCTCCTCACCCTTCTTAATAAATTCAACTCTAGTCAACATCACCCCTGCATTACCAACCATCGCTCGCCCAGGCTCCATAATTATCTCTAAGCTTCGCCCAGCCAACTTTGCTGTAACCCTCTGCACATACTCAGCAGGTAGCGGTGGATTATCATTTTTGTAATCTATTCCCAAACCACCACCAACATCTATATGGTGGAGCTCTATACCCACCTCACTTAATTGATCTACTAACAATAGAACTCGATCCAGCGCATCTTCAAAAGGGGAGAGAGAGGTAAGTTGAGATCCTATGTGACAATCTATTCCAACAATATTTAGATTGGACATAGTTGCTGCTCTACGGTAGACCTCCAATGCTTGCTCAATAGCGATACCAAATTTATTGGAGCGCAGGCCGGTAGAGATATATGGATGAGTTCCAGCATCTACATCTGGATTTACGCGCAGAGATATCGGAGCGTTAATGCCCATCTCAGCAGCTACACGGTTGACTCGCTCTAACTCTGATTCGGACTCAATGTTAAAACAGCGAATCCCGACCTCTAGCGCACGCTTTATCTCAATAGCTTTTTTGCCAACTCCAGAGAATACTACTTTACCCGCCTCACCACCTGCCTTTAGGACTCGTTCAAGCTCACCAACCGAGACAATATCAAATCCTGCTCCCTGTTCTGCTAGTAGCGCAAGGATTGCAAGATTGGAGTTTGCTTTTACTGCATAACAGATTAGATGATCTTCGCCATTAAAGCCGCTCTCAAATGCCTCCCACTGCTTCCTAATTGAGGATTCAGAGTAGACAAAAAGAGGGGTTGAGTGCTGTTCAGCAAGTTGTGTTAAAGGGATATCTTCCGCATAGAGTAAACCATCTCGACGCTCAAAAAATTTGCTCATACCTGATTCGGTTATTACTGTTGTTCTCATATCTAATCTTCTCTACTGGCTAACCCAGCACAATACATTTCAAAAATACAGCTACCCATTTTTTATTATGATAATTAACTGTTCTTAATTATTGATTGGCAAGCTGCTGTTGAAGAGTAAGCTCACCAATACGGAAACGCTTACGATTAATCTCTTTAATTAGATCTCCCGCAATCTTATCGCTATTACGAAGAAGAATTTCATCAGAGCCCGCATCTGGGCCCAACTCTGCTACTCGTTGTGCCAACTGCTGTTCAAGCCCTTTTAAGGAGCCATGAAGCTCAACCATCTCTTGATGGCGCTGGCGGCGTTGAGCTGCCTCAGCTCTCAATTCATCAGCTTTGTTTACATCGGCATACAGCGCCTGCTGCTCTAGTTTATCTGCTTGCAAATTATCAGGCAGATATAAATTACCAGCCTGCCCACATCCAGCAAGGAGTACTGTAGATATTGTTATAAAAATACTGTTTTTGATCTTGTTCATATCACTAAAGTATAACACTATAAATTAAACCTCATACAAACTTCCGACTACGAGATATACACTACTGGGAGTGGACACAACTGGACTAACGGGGTAGATAAAAAATCAGCAGTAAGCAGAACAGGATTAAAACCACAAAAAAGCGTTTGAACTTCTTTAACTGGAGTGCCCCTCGCTCCTCTTCTCTCCGTTTCTCTCCGAGAGGATCATTTAAATATTCGTCTTCTATACTCATAATTGAGTCCATATAATTACTGCAATCACTCCAATAGCAATATAGATTAGCATCTACTTAAAGCCATTGATAACAATCTTGACCGTACTGTTGCTACTAGTTGAGACTGTTGCTTCCCCTACTAAATTTCCGCTTCCACCAATTGCGACTCCGCTCTTGGTTATCTTTGCACCAACTAACACTTCATCTACAGATGATATATTGTTGCCAGGCATAACTGCCATTGAGTCGTCAAGGGTTATAGTTAGAGGTAAATCTGCTGCGGTAAGACGCTGTGCAGCTAATGGAGGCCCTCTTCTCCCGACTGCTTTAGCATAGATAAATAGAGTATCACTTGGCGCTACATCATTCGCAAATGCAGGGTCTAACTCTATAGATAGGGTTATTGCAGAACCTCCACTAGCTGTTGGTGTCGCTACTTTTGCAGTTGCAACTTGAACGGACTGTGGAATCAACTCTCTCTTCTCTAAACCAAGTTTTTGCTGCGCTCCAAATGCTGCTTCATTTATTATTCTAGCAACCTCAACATCATCACTCGGAATTGTATCAGCTAGTCGCTCCCAAAAACCTATCGCCTCTTGCTGTTTATCTAAATCTGCATAGGCGTTACCAGCAACCCAGAGAGCATCTTTGTTAGTTGGTGAAATATCTAAAGCACGCTCCAGCTGCACCAATGGTGAGCCGACCCAAGAGCCACTCTCTCTTGCTTGAGCTTTACCATACTCCACAAATAGATCCGCCTCTACATTGCCTGAAAGTTTATCAATAGCCTTTTCATAAATACCAACAACCTCGGAGCTTCGCCCCATAAACTCATAAGATTTGGCTAACATCATCCAACCTTTATTATTATTTGGCTCTTGCTCTAATTTCTCTTCTAGCTTAGACACTGCATCTTCGAAGTTCTGCTTACTCTGCTCTTCTGCAGAGTGCTGTTTTTGAGCAGAACTTGCAATAGTAAGATCTATAGCTGCTGGCTCACCAATTTTTGCATAAATACCATAAGAGATAATGGGAATAATTAATAGCGTAAAGAGTGCTGCCATACGCCCTGCAGACGCTCTATTGACCGCAACCACATCATCTGCCATCTCCATATCTGCTAAAAGCTCACGCTTTAAGTCATTCTCTGCTTGCCCAAACTGCTTGCTATCTATGGAGCCACTCTCTAGATCTACTTCCAGCTCCTCTATGCGTTGCTGAAAAATAACTCGATTAGTCTCCTTGCGTGCAATACCCACATCTCTACTCCGCCCCAATAGAGGAGGCAGAAGGAACAACATTGCAATCGCGATCATCGCGGCACTACCAACCCAAAATATCATATCATCACCCATCACTTTAATACCTCGTCTAATTTATGTTGATCTTCTACACTTAAATTATCTATACTGCTCTGTTCAACATCTTTAGATCTACTGCGCAGGCGCATTATCAAAAGCAGAATTCCAGCCACCACCAATATAAGAGGAAGCCCCCAGAGTAGCCAAGTGCGTGAATCCATTTGTGGGCGATATAGCACAAAATCCCCATAACGCACTACAAACCACTCTCTAATCTCATCATCTGTCTTACCCTGCTTCAACATCTCATATACTTTGTTGCGATGGTCGCGGGCTAAATCTGCATTAGATCCTGCAATACTTGTATTTTGACATTTCACACAACGGATCTCTTCAATTAACAGTTTAAAACGATCCTCTTCTGCTTGAGTATCAAAAGATAGGCTATCGATTGGTGCTGAGTTGACGCTAGATGATACTCCAAAACCAAATAGAGCTAATACCAAAACTGCCGCGTTTAATCCGTTTAATTTCATAACCATCATTTTCATCCTTTAATTTACTAATCGCTCTTCTAGTTACTCTTAGAGAGGCACTTGCCATCTGCCGCACGCATAGCTCTAACAATTGTGAGAATATTAGAGACATTATTTTTCATCTCTTGTCTATTCTCAGGGTTTGGAGTAGCAACATCGTTTAGTGGTCCTGTCATTCGTTCACAGATCCGCCCCTCTACATCTAATACAAAAGTCTCTGGAGCACCTGTTACTGCCCACTCCAATCCTGCAACATTATCTCCATCATCACCAGTTTTCTTATATGGATTGCCTAATATTGCAAGCCATTCCAGTGCAAGTTTTCTGCTCCCACCAGACTCTTCACGATCTTTCCAGTTAATACTATTAATGACCACCTCATCCTTTGCGGCTAATCGCATCAATACATCATGCTCTGCACGACATGATGGACACCAAGTAGCCCAAACATTGAGCAAGGTAACGTCGCCATTCAGATCTTCTCTACTGAAGTTAGTATCAGGTATCAGCAGATCTGGAAGGTTAAACTCAGGCGCCATTTTTCCAATCATTGGAGAGTCATCGCTCTCTAAACCAGGCTGAAGTTTTAAGCCGACGAACAGCAGCACAAAAAGTAAGCCTACAACAATAATTGGCATAATGGCTCGTGAACGACTACTCATACAATATCTCCAGATTTTTTTATTGCTGATTGGTTAGTGCGCGCTCTAGCAATTGCTGCTCGCACCTGCTGAGGAGCGGTTCCACCGCGATGGTTGCGGGCAGCTACAGAACCCTCTAAAGTTAACACTTCAAACACATCCTCTTCTATTAGATCAGAGAACTGCTGCAACTCACTTAAACTCATCTCTGCCAGATCTTTGCCTTGCTCAATCCCATAACGAACTGCCTTACCTACAATCTCATGCGAATCTCTAAATGGCACTCCTGCACGCACTACATAGTCTGCAAGGTCTGTCGCTGTTGAGAATCCTTTTGCTGCTGCGGCACGAGTGTTATCTCTATTAACCACCACTGTTGGCATCATATCTGCGTAAACTTTTAACGATCCTTTAAGGGTATCAACAGTATCAAACAGAGGTTCTTTATCTTCCTGATTATCTTTATTGTAAGCGAGAGGCTGTCCTTTCATAAGGGTCAACAAGCCTATCAAGTGTCCATAGACTCGTCCAGTTTTCCCTCTTACTAGCTCTGGCACATCAGGGTTTTTCTTCTGCGGCATAATCGATGAACCTGTACAAAAACTATCTGGTAACTCTATAAAGCTGAACGGATCCGATGTCCAAAGCACTAGCTCTTCAGAGAAACGGGATAGATGCATCATTATCAGTGCTGCGGCGGAACTAAACTCAATAGAGAAATCTCTATCACTTACCGCATCCAGCGAGTTTTCGGCGGCTGATTCAAAACCTAGTAACTGGGCAGTCATATCACGATCAATCGGATAAGTAGTGCCGGCTAGGGCAGCTGCGCCCAACGGCATCACATTCATTCTGTGGCTACAGTCTATCAAGCGGCTATGGTCTCGCACCAACATCTCATACCAAGCCATTATATGGTGTCCGAAAGTTACGGGCTGTGCGGTCTGAAGATGAGTAAAGCCTGGCATAATTGTATCTGCCTCTCGTTCTGCTAAAGATAGAAGCCCATCTTGAAGGCGCTCTAACTCTACCAATATATTACCGATCTCATCACGCAACCAGAGTCTAATATCTGTCGCAACTTGGTCATTCCGTGAACGCCCCGTATGGAGCTTTTTACCCACAGAGCCAATATTCTGCACTAAACGAGACTCTATATTCATATGGAGATCTTCTAGCGCTATAGACCAGTTAAACTTGCCCTCGGCTATCTCTCTACCAATATTATCTAATCCACTAATAATTTGATCCCGCTCATCTATACTGACTACGCCCACCTCTGCCAACATCGTGACATGGGCAATAGAACCTTTAATGTCATATTCTGCCATTCGTTGATCAAAGGTTACTGAGGCGGTAAACGCCTCTACAAATGCATCTGTGGACTCAGTAAAACGCCCTGTCCACGGCTTCTCAATTAATTCGCTATTTTCCATTCTTTAACTACGGCTCACTCTGCTTTGTTGCTACTACTGTTAATTTTAATATTTTTAGATAAAATCTTTTTAACCTTACCCAATGAATTAGATGCGAGGTTGATAGATTCATCAATATAGGCACTCACAAAATCTCGCACCCCTAATCCAACCATTCGTCTCTGTATCTCTTGCCCCTTATCATCTAGAAATAGTAGAGTTGGAGTAACCCACACTTCATACTCTTGACTAATATCACTCGCAGATACTGTCTCTCCAGAAAAATTCACAAGATCATCAAAGCCATCTAGATGAAGTTTACGAATTAGAACTTTGCTATCATAATCTCTATTCTTTAATAATGGCTCTAGATAGTCAGACTCCATAACCATACAGTATGGGCACTCCTCTGCGGAGAACATCAAAATCATAGGAACCCCTAGCTCTTGCGCCAATGCGCCATCCTTCTTGAGGTTAGTACTTAACTTTATCTCTCCCTCTTGAGACGCGCTCTCTCTCGCTCCAGCAGTAGACGACACAGCAAAGACTATTATAAATGAAAAAATGGATAGCAGAGCCATCCATCTAGATATTGGCATTGTTTAACTCCTAACTAGATCCCGCAAGCAATTGTATGTATAGTATGCTCTATTGTAACTCGAAAACGTAAAACAGTTCTAATAAATATCACTGAGACTCACTATTATGTCATCTACTATACCATCAAGCACCTCTTCAAACCCCACTACTCTACGCATTGCTACAAGAAAAAGCCCGCTTGCGCTATGGCAAGCTGAACATGTTAAGCAGCGCCTTCTTGCTCTAAATAGCAATTTAGAAGTTGAGCTAGTCACTATGTCGACTCGCGGGGATAAAATCCTTGATACACCACTCGCTAAAATTGGTGGTAAAGGGCTCTTCATTAAGGAGCTTGAAGCACAGATGCTGGAAGGCAAATGTGATATTGCGGTTCACTCAATGAAAGATGTTCCAATGGAGTTTCCAGAAGGGCTCTTTTTAGCCGCAATTTTAGAGCGCGAAGTTCCATTAGATGCGTTTGTCTCCAACCAATATGAGAGTATTGCAACACTCCCACAAGGTGCAAAAGTTGGCACTTGTAGCCTTAGACGCAAATGTCAACTACTAGAGATGCGCCCTGATCTAGAGATTTTAGATCTGCGAGGCAATGTAAATACCCGTCTGCGTAAACTTGATGATGGTGAGTTTGATGCGATCATTTTAGCGTCAGCAGGGTTAATTAGACTTGGAATGGAAGATAGGATTAGCGACCAGATTGCTCCAGAGATGATTCTTCCTGCAGTAGGGCAAGGGGCTGTTGGAATTGAAGCGCGCACTGGTGATGAGAAAACAATGGAGTTAATTGCTCCACTTATCCATCAAGATACAACCACTCGTCTCCTTGCAGAACGAGGACTCAACAACCGTCTTGAGGGTGGTTGCCAAGTTCCAATTGCAAGTTACTCTGAACTTGAGGGAGATCAAATATATCTTCGTGGTTTAGTTGGTTCAGTAGATGGCTCTACTATACTCCGTAGCGAAGCACGAGGAGCACAAACTGATGCTGAGGCTATAGGGATTAAGGTTGCAGAGGAGCTACTTGCACAGGGTGCTGATAAAATTTTACAAGAACTCTATGCAGAGCAAGAGTAACCTAACTTCAAAATTAGCGGGGCAGACCATTATGGTCACTCGTCCAGTAGAGCAGGCGCAACCCCTTATTGAGCTAATCGAATCTTATAGTGGAAGTGTCTATCCATTTCCAGTACTAGAGATTGTGCCACTAGAAGATGATAGCGCAGCACAAACACTGTTCAAGAATCTTGAACAGTTTGATATCGCCATCTTTATCAGTGCCAATGCGGTTCGTATTGGTCTATCCTCTATTGAACACTTACCCACTTCGCTACAACTAGCAGCAGTTGGCAAAGCGACCGCTAGGGCATTGCAGGCAATCGGGCTCAACGCAGACATTATGCCACAGCACCGTTTTGATAGTGAGGGGCTACTCGATACCCCTGCACTCACAAATGTATCTGGCAAAAAAATTATCATCATTCGTGGAGAGGGAGGGCGTGAACTGCTCGCTACCACCCTGCGCGAACGGGGCGCAGAGGTCAGCTATGCAGAAACCTATCGAAGAGTTATTCCGAAGAGAGATCCACTACCTTTAATAGATAAATTAAAACAGGAAAGTATCAGCGCCATCGTTGTTACCAGTGGTCAGAGCCTAGATAACCTGATCCAGATTGTAAGTGAAACCGATGAGAATCAAATCGAACTTCTCCTCCAACAGCAACTAATAGTCATCAGTCAGCGTACTGCTGAAATCGCCTTAGAGAGAGGATTTAAGCAGAAACCACTTCTAGCAGAAGAGCCCACTGATGCTGCAATTGTTGAGGAGTTACTCAGATTTACCAGCGATCTCAAATGAGTCTGAATGTAGATTGTCCGGTGATATATTACATAGCAAAAACTCTCTCTTGCCAGAGTCTACCATTACTGGAGGTCCGGCCATATAGACATCTATATTGAACATATCTGGATGGTCTGCTGATACTGCCTCATGCACATATCCAGTTCGTCCATCCCATGCTGCTTCATCAGACGCATCTGAGAGCACTGGGATATATCTGATATTTTCATGCTGCTCTGCCCACTCCTCTGCAAGACTATTTAGATAGAGATCTTGCAAATCTCTTGCTCCCCAGTAGATAAATATTTTGTTTTCAAGTCCAAGCTCAATCGCATGCTCTACCATTCCTTTGATTGGAGCAAACCCTGTACCCCCTGCCACTAGGACAATATCATTGTCGCTATCCTCACGCAAGAAGAAGGTTCCAAGTGGACCTTCAATACGAAGTATCTCTTTCTCTTGCATATCTTTAAATACATGCGGAGTAAATTTTCCACCCTCAACCATACGAATGTGGAGCTCTATTTCTGAGTCGTTATGCGGTGCATTAGCGATAGAGAAAGCACGACGACTCTCATCTTCCATTATTATCTCAATATATTGACCTGCAAGAAACTGAAGAGTATCCTCTTCAGGCTGCTTTAGAAATATACGCATTACATCATCGGCAAGCTTCTCTATCCGAGACACTTTAACTGGCATAGTACGCACTTCAATCTCATCTGCTCCTGCTACTTCATGCACCTCTACCACTAAGTCGCTATTTGCCTCAGCTTTACAGCAGATAACCACGCCATCAGCAACCTCATCCGCAGTTAAAACATCAGGCTTATAATCGTCTTGATAGCTAAAGTCCCCACTTACTTTTGCTTTACAGTTTCCACAAAAACCATTTTGGCAGCCGTAAGGAAAACTGACCCCATGCTCTAAAGCCCCGTCTAGAATATTGTCTCCATCTTTTAGCTGAAACTCATTACCGCTTGGTTGTAGTGTAACTTTGTTGCTCATTCTCTTTTCCTTATATAAAAAATATCCAATTAACCTACTAAATTTGTCAGCTATTATACCGATCTTTGCTATCTTGTGTTTTCTTATTCTTAAATTTAATTAGTTATTCCTAGCTCTGCCCAGATCTCATCTACTCGACTTACCACTGCCTCATCCATCTTAATAGGTGAACCCCACTCACGAGAGCTCTCACCTTCCCATTTATTGGTGGCATCCAATCCCATCTTAGAACCCAAACCAGATACTGGCGAAGCGAAATCAAGATAGTCGATTGGTGTATTCTCGATAAGTGTTGTATCGCGAGCTGGATCTACTCTTGTAGTTATTGCCCAGATAACATCTTGCCAATTACGGAGATCTATATCCTCATCCAATACAATGATAAATTTGGTATACATAAACTGACGCAAAAATGACCAAACTCCCATCATAACTCGCTTGGCATGTCCTGGATACTGCTTGTTGATACTAACCAGCGCCATTCTATATGAGCATCCCTCTGGCGGCAGATAGAAGTCAACGATTTCTGGAAACTGTTTTTTCAAAATGGGGACAAAAACCTCATTCAATGCAACTCCCAATACTGCCGGCTCATCTGGTGGACGACCAGTATATGTAGAGTGGTAGATAGGGTTTTTACGGTGAGTGATGCGTTCTATAGTAAAGACTGGGAACTGCTCAATCTCGTTGTAATACCCAGTATGATCCCCAAAAGGTCCCTCATCAGCTAGCTCATCAGGGTCAATTGTCCCCTCTAAAATAATTTCCGCTTTAGCTGGAACCTGTAGATCAGAACCGATAGATTTAACCAACTCAGTCTTAGAGCCACGAAGTAGTCCAGCAAATGCATATTCTGAAAGAGCGTCAGGTACAGGAGTGACCGCTGCCAAAATAGTTGCCGGATCTGCCCCCAACACAACTGAGACTGGAAATGGCTTACCTGGATGTGTCAATTTCCACTCTCTAAAATCTATGGCGCCCCCACGATGTGAAAGCCAGCGCATAATCACTCTATTTTTACCGATCACTTGCTGTCGATAGATTCCCAAATTTTGTCGCTCGCGTGCAGGACCTTTAGTTACAACCAATCCCCAAGTGATCAGCGGCGCTACATCTCCGGGCCAACAGGTCTGAATTGGGAATTTATTTAAATCAACCTCATCCCCCTCAATTACTATCTCTTGACACGCTCCTCGCGAACGCACTTTAGGCGACATATTCAAGACTTGTTTAAAAATCGGCAACTTTTCCAAAGCATCCCTGAAACCTTTTGGTGGATCTGGCTCTTTTAGATAGGCGAGAATTTTACCGACTTCACGCAGATGCTCTACCGATTCTTGTCCCATTCCTAACGCTACTCGCTTAGGAGTACCGAACAAGTTAGCAAGTAGTGGAATTGAGCTATTTTTGGGATTTTCAAAAAGGAGTGCTGGACCGCCCGCCTTTAAAACTCTATCTGCAATCTCGGTGACCTCTAGATACGGATCAACCTCTCGCTTAATGCGGACCAGCTCTCCCTGCTCCTCTAGCTGATCAATAAACTCTCTAAGATCTGACGCGTTCATTTAGTATAAATAAAACTCTCTTGATGCAGTACGCTTCCATCTTTAGTGATAACTTTAACCGTCCATTCACCCTGCCAACCACTCATTAAATTCTTACTTGACCACACTCTCCAGCGCTTACCACGCACTTTACCAAGTGCTACTTTTGCCATCTCTCTGCCCTCATACTCCCAAAGATGGCTAATCTCTGCGCCCACCTGATTTTTTAAGTCACTAAAATAGAAAATTTTTCTCTTGTCTGTAGTGAGAAGGCAGATTGAATCAACAGGCTCTCTCTCTTTTCTAGATACAGCGCTAGTAAAGCTTCCACGAGATACCGCTGCGGATTTTGTCCACTCTGAACAGGCAACCGTCTCTGCCGCTTCGGCTGGAGATTCAACTAACTCTATTGACTCTTTAAATTCTGCAGGCTCTGTAGACTTTGTAGACTCTTCTATACTTATAGACTTTTCTATATTTATAGACTCTGCCACTAACTCTAGCGGCTCTACGACTATCTGCTCCACCTCTACACTCTCTACGCTTCTAACTTCAGCATCTATTATATTAGGCTCAGTCTCAACTTCAGTAGTATCCGAACACCCAATCAATAGCAGAGCAGAGAATATTACTGCTATTAAACCTCTTATATTACTCATTTTTTAGCCTCAATTTATTAAATCTTTCAATACTTAAAATAACCTTTCTATAGTGCAATTGCACTCAATACGGCTCGTTTTGGAGCTGGATATCCCTCTATTGTGAGAGTTTGATCTGCTGGATCTAAAAAATCTATCAATGATTCAAACCTCATCCACTCAGTTACACGCTGCTCTTCAACTCTGGTATCACTAATATCGATACAGTGCACCTCTTTAAACCCAGCCCTTTCTAACCAGTGCACCAACTCCGCAATCGATGGAATAAACCAAACATTGCGCATTTTAGCATAACGCCCAGCAGGAACTAAAATTTCTCCTTTTTTTCCATCTATCACTAGAGTCTCTAAGATCAATTCACCACCAGATCGTAATGTTCCTCGCAACTGCTCTAAATGGTCAAACGGAGACTTACGATGATACAGCACTCCCATAGAGAAAGTTGTGTCAAACTTATGCAGTTTGCTTGGCACTGACTCTAGACCAACTGGTAAAAAATGGACTGAGTGCTCAGGAATATAGTTAGTAACAGCATTAAACTGACAGAGAAATAGTAGATTAGGATCTACCCCCACCACCAAATCTGCGCCTGCACCTGCCATACGCAGTGCATAGTAACCATTGCCGCACCCTACATCTAAAACCATCCTCCCAGATAATGGTTGAATCTTATCTGCCAACCTACCCCACTTTAGATCTGAACGCCATTCACTATCTATATCTACACCAAAAATATCAAACGGCCCCTTGCGCCAAGGATGTAAATTTTGCAGACTCTGTGCCAGAGTAGATCGCTCTTGCTCCGTAAGCTGATCTGCTTCCCCAACTCTTACCTGTGCAGAGTTAAGATCAACACTGTGAGCCAACTTAAGTTGGGGCAGTTCAGCTAAGGCGCCTAACCAACGAGGTAAGTTTCCATTGCGCCCATCTTCAAACAGAGGAGGGAGCTCACTCGCCAGCAGCTTACTCCATTCACTCATATCCAGCTCATCTAAAACTCGCAGTGTCCGTTCTAAGTTAAGTGGAAGCTGACTCATCACTTAACGCAACGCAAGAATAGATACAAAGTTAAGTGCCTGAAAGATTACCTGCACCCTGTTAAATCCTACTTTATGCAGACGCTCTATATGTCTCTCTACAGTCTCGCTTACTAACACATCCTCTAGCGCACTGCGTTTCTGACTAATCTCCATCTCACTATATCCATTAGCGCGTTTAAATGAGTGGTGCAGATTATTGATTCTCTGTTGCTGTTCTGGATCATTAAAATTTATCTTCTCAGAGAGCATAAATGCTCCTCCAGCGTTAATGCCTGTTGCGATCTTATGCAGTATAGCTTCTCTTTCAGCAAGTGGAATAAATTGGAGAGTAAAGTTCATAATAACTAATGATGCATTCTCAACTGTAGTATCACGCAGATCTTCACAACGCAGCTCAACTGGGTATCCCGTACTAAAGGATTTTCTACACTGCTCAACCATAGCAGTAGAGTTATCAACAGCCACCAACTCACAATCTCGCTCCTCCGCAATTTTACGCATAGCTAGAGTGGCTCCTCCCAGTGATGTACCAAGATCATATCCTCTACTCTGCTCTTGGAGATAGGTCTCTGCCAACACTCCAACTAATGACAACACCATTCCGTAACCAGGAACAGAGCGGCTAATCATATCTTCAAAAACCCCAACCACCTCTTTATCAAAACGAAAATTCTCAATCAGATCGTGGGTGTGGCTATAGATGGAATCTCTCTTCACTCTCTTTTGTAACTCCTGCACTAATTAATTCCTGAATGTCGTAGCAGTGCATCTATCTGAGGCTCACGCCCACGGAACTCTATAAAGAGCTCCATCGGATCGCGCGCTCCACCCTGCTCTAAGATTGAAGATAAGAAACGCAACCCCGCTTCTTTATCAAAAATTCCGCTCTCTTCAAAACTTGAGAATGCGTCTGAACTCAACACCTCAGCCCATTTGTAACTGTAATATCCTGCAGCATAACCGCCTGCGAAGATGTGGGAGAAGCTGTGAGGAAAGCGGTTAAAAGATGGAGGAGACATTACGGAAACTGATTCTCTGACCTCGTCCAGCACCTCATATATTGCTCTTTTAGGATTAAGGTGAATCTTAAAATCGAAGAGCGAAAACTCTAACTGACGCACCATCACCATCCCCGATTGAAAATTACGCGATGCAAGCAGCTGCTCAAACTTATCTTGCGGCAGCGGATCTCCACTCTGATAGTGCCCTGAAAATAGAGGGAGCGCCTCCTCTTGCCAACACCAGTTCTCCATAAATTGGCTCGGTAACTCTACCGCATCCCACGGAACCCCTGCAATTCCAGAGATGCTTGGAAAATCTATCTGAGTCAACATATGGTGTAGCCCATGCCCAAGCTCGTGAAAAAGTGTTAACACTTCATCGTGTGTCAACAGTGCGGGATCGTCCCCCAGTGGTGGAGTGAAGTTACAGGTGAGGTAGGCAACTGGAATTTGCACGCCTAAATCTGTTTTGTGACGAGTAACACAATCGTCCATCCACGCTCCTCCCCGTTTATGTTGACGAGAGTAGAGGTCTGTATAGAACTCTCCACGCACCTCTCCGATCTCATCAGTAATACGGAAAAATTGAACACTCTGTTCCCAGACATCAACACCATCAATCTGTTTAATATTGATTCCATATAGACGATGCACAATTTCAAACATCCCCTCCATCACTCGCTCAATTGGAAACCACGGTTTCAGCTCCTCTTCCGACAAACTGTAACGATCCTGTTTAAGTTTTTCTGAATAGTAGGCAACATCCCACGCCTGGAGCTCATCAACCGTAGCAAAATCTCGCAACTCTTGTAACTCAGCTTTTGCCACCATCAAAGAGCGATCTGCTAGATCTTCTAAAAAAGAGAGCACCTGCTCTGAAGAGTCTGCCATTTTAGTTGAGAGCGAATACTCGGCATAATTGGCAAATCCCAAGAGCTCTGCTTTCTCTTGGCGCAATTTACGAATCTCCTCCATAACTGGAGTATTATCAAATTTAATATCATGTGGACCTTGATCTGAAGCACGAGTCACAAATGCTTCATAGAGTTCTGCCCGCAACTCACGGTTATCCGCATAGGTCATCACCGCAATATAGGATGGAAAATCTAAAGTAAAGAGCCAACCATCTTCACCCTCCTCTATCTTCTCTCGCTCCTCCGCACTCTGCCGAGCCTGCGCCTTAGCAGAGTCTGACAGCCCCACGAGCAATGACTCATCTCGAACAAGTTTTTCCCAGCTATTGGTAGCGTCTAAAACATTCTCCCCAAATTTTGAGGTGAGCTTAGAGAGCTCTTGGCTTATTTCACGATAACGCTCCTGCTCGGCTGGTTGTAGATCAATCCCCGAAAGGTGAAAATCTCGTAGAGCATTCTCAATAATTTTTTTCTGCGATGGCTCCAACATCCGAAACTTTTTACTCTCAGAGATATTTTGAAACAGCGTATAGAGCCCCTTATGTTGCCCCATCTCAGTTGCGTAATCAGAGAGCAGTGGAAGCACCTCATTATAAGCATCTCGCAACTCTGGACTATTCTTAACAGAATTAAGATGACTAACTGGCGACCAAGCGCGCCCGAGTTTATCCTCCATTGTCTCTAACGGCTGAATCACACTGTCCCAATCTGCCTCAACCTCACTGCTCAACAACTGTTCCACCATAGCACGATTATCTGCCAATAGCGTCTCAATAGCAGGCTTAACCTGCTCAGGTTTAATTGCCGAAAAATTAGGAAGCCCATCAAGAGCAAGAAGAGGATTATTTAATATAGTATTAGTAGTCATAATATAGCTATTTTACAGCAACTATAAACTTATTATTTAGCAAACATTACAGCTCTCTCATCCGAAACCCAAAGGGGGTCAGGTCTTTACTTTTGCACTATACGCTAGTTCAGTCAGCTATGCTGTTCCACTTCCCTGCTTATAACTAGATTACTCTCATTCAATATTGATACTGTGCTTACCCAATAACCAGAATAAATAAATTGCACTCTGACCCTAATTATTTCTCTACTCCTGAGAATATAAAAAGTCAATTTACAATTATTGATGCATCACACCTCGAAGTTCCTCGGAGCTCTGATGAGGTTCTAGTTGAATGGTTGCGCAAACAATGATCTAACAAGGCAATTACAGACCGATCCAAAAACCGCTGCGCGTTTTTTGGGCGGCTGAATTGCGACGTTAGGCTTTGAAAACCAAAAAAATATAAACCGCACAATTATGTTACAATTGATCTTAATTTAAAAACTATAAATAATGCTGAGTTAACTTTCATATTAATTCGATATATTTATAGATACTTACATTATTTTAG
>JABHVM010000045.1 GCA_018658305.1 Thiotrichales bacterium
ATAAATCACACTCTGACCCTAATTATTGAGGTATAATTCTACGATTAGACTAATATTAAAGGCAGGTTTGTTTATGCAAAATAGAGACGAAACTATTTACTATCTAACAGGTAGAGGTGGAAAAATTAACGAAGGTCTTGGTCAAGGACTGCTTGATCGTGGTTATTCACTTGCGGGCAGAGAGATGCGTGGTGATTTTGATAATCTTAAATTTCAAGACCAAATAGATTTGATTATTAAGGACTTAGAAACTTATGGACAAGAAGGATCTAAAATAATTGCTGTCTCTTATGGTGCTTATTTACTACTCCATACTCTGGCAGATATTGCCCCTTGTCATAGTAAAATACTATTAATATCTCCAGTTATAGGGAGTGTGATTAATAAACAGAAGATGAAATTTTATAGTCTTCCAAGATCAGATAAAATGGCAGCATTGATTGAAAATGGTGACTATCAAAAGTTAGAAGATGTAGAGATTCATGTTGGTGAGCATGACTGGCAGAGTGAGCCTGACAAATGTATGGCTTTTGCTAAAGTGGTTGGTGGCAGTTGTAATGTTGTTCCAGATAAAGGGCATAATCTTGGTAAGCAGTATGTTAGTAGTGTATTAGATAGATGGCTATGAAGCCTCTCTGTTCTGGTGTTAGAGAACTAAATATAGCGTAACTATTCATTTCACCTCTAAAATTCACCATCTCTGTGTTACAAAATTATCATATATAAATATATACTCAAATTTTCCGCCTTGATCTGATGAATTTTAGAGGCAATCTGAACAGTTACAACTGCGACTGAATAGTTACAATATAGAAGATCGGTGTTTGACAATGTTTGTGCTGTCTTTGTATTATCTTTATTAGGTGATACATCAATTTGAGTCTTTCTAGTCTGGGTTGTTTTTAGCCGCACGAATCATTCTGTCAATATTATCAGTTGTATTTACAGGTTGAATATCTATCTGAGGATTTCTACGAGCAAAGACTCGAAACACTTCATCTGCAAAAGCCTGTCCTATAGAACCTACATCTGTAAAATCTAAGATCACATTATTGAACTTTTCAACACGATTTAAAATACGCTTGGCTTGCGACCTAGACACTAGCTTCTCTCCTTCATACAACACTAGTTTCACTGGTACAATTGTTGTGTTAAAGGCAAAGTTTTCATCCTCTGTGCCTGTGAATGCATCGAACACGCTTTCAAGAGTCCTGTCACTATCTAAGTCTATTTTCATAAATACAGAAGTGCCATCTCGTTCACTATCATCATGCAGCAAGTAATCATTAGTTTTTTGATTATGTGAAAAAATTAGATCTCCACAGTAAATATAAAATGTATCAAATGTTCGGGAAGTGAAGAAAATGCCTTGGCCAGTATGATTTTCAGGATCTGTTGTTAATTTCCCCTTACTGAGTTCTAAAATTGACTCTCTTGGGTCAGACAACTCCATCACGCGAGCAATATGATTAAAAATTCCTTCACCATCGTCAGAGATGGACATTTCTATAAAATTTTCATCTCTTGATGCATTCACATAAACAAAATCACCTCCTGAGTGGTCAATCGCATTATTCAGCATCTCAGTAAAACCGTAGTGACAAATATCTTCTATCTCACGGGGTAAGCCTTTAAAAATAAAATTGAAGTCCTTATAGTAAACATCGCTTTCACGCAGATTTTTAAGCGCAAACTTCTGAATATGTGAGCGTTTTGGACCAAAATCATAAGTTCGCGCTTTTGTATTGCCATGGGCCACTAAGTACCCCATATTTACCAGCGCCTTGAGATGGGCGTGAATGGTTTGACGACTGACTTTGAATATTTCTTGTCCGTCATGAATCATTTGTTGATAATCTGCTTTAACAGAATTCAACAAGTATCTTCGGATCATTCTCGAACGTTTTGTTTTGCCTAGTACTTCGTTTTTCATTGTAAATATATCACGATATTATTGTAAAGGTATTCTGTAGTTATTGTAAAGGTATAGGGATTAATTGTAAAGCTATTACTTCGCGTCTTTGTATTATAGCTAATTAAGTTGCTATTACACTACCCCAAACCCTTTGACAACTTTTTAAGATTTCTTATATAGAACTCTCTTAACAGTTAATCTATTTTATATCCGGTGTATGAATAGTCTCAATCAATCGCTCTACCTGCCTAGTGCAACAGCCAATTCCATCTGTGGCATAAGTCTGTTTTTGCACCTCTTCCACTGTTGTCGCCCCATTTGTGATCGCCTTGATGATATCCGATTTAACAACCTCATTACAGACACATAGATTTCGATCTAAATCATTCTTGAGAATATCTGGAGTCTTATCTAACGAATTTATTGTGCTATCAGTTTTCATACAGTTATCTCTTATACTTTACCAAAATCATCTAAAACTGTGTAGATTGCTGGAACTAAGAAAATTGCAATGATCGTTGCGGTGGTTAGACCAAAAGCTAAACTGGCAGCTAGTGGAATTAAGATCTGTGCTTGGAGGCTAGTCTCTATTAAAAGAGGAATTAGCCCGGCAATAGTGGTAATTGAGGTCAATAAAATTGGGCGAAAACGGGCTCTTCCTGCCTGTTTTGCGGCGACTGCGGTTGGCACTCCATGGGCGTGAGCCTCTCTTATAAATACCACTAGCAAGATAGAGTCATTGACAACCACTCCAAATAGAGATGCCATCCCTATCATGCTTGGCAGAGTTAGATCCAATCCCATTGCCATGTGCCCAAATACCACCCCAACCAACGCTGTGGGGATGACGGACATTACAGTTACTGGGGTTAGATAACTTCTAAACTGGAGTGCTAGTAACATATAGATCCCTATCATTCCTAACAATATATTTCTAACCATAGACTTTCCTGTCTTAGCTGACTCATTACTCTGACCTTGAATATCTACCCGCACCCCAGGATATCTCTCTTGTAATTTAGGAAAGAGTTCATTAGACGCTAGTGTTAACAGCTCCTGAGCATTGGCAATATCACTCTCTACATCTCCTTGAATGGTTACTGCCCGCTCACCATCAACACGGTTGATACGTGCCCATCCGCGCCCCTCCTCTATATCCACTACGACCTCTAACGGAATCAATGCTCCATTTTTTCCTACAATAGTTAACTGCTCTAGCTCACCACTACTTCGGAGCTCTATCTCATAAGTCTCTCTACCTAGTGGAAACTCATCAATTTTAACCCCCTGAAAAGCAGCTCTGACTTGATTTGATATGTAGTTAGCATCTAACCCCATAGCACCTGCACTATCTTTTATATGTAAGCGATACTCCCGTTTACCAGGACGCAGATCATCATTAAGATCAACCACTCCTGCATAAGATCTTAACCAACTCTTAACCTCTGCAGAGGCTGCTTTAAGCTCCTGTAGATCCTCTCCTAAGAGACGGATATCCAATGATCTGCCACCTGGTCCTACAGCTGGTTCTGTATAAGTGATCGCTATTACATCTGTTAACATCCCACTCTGTTTACGCCACTGCTCACGAAACTCATCTATTGAGGCATCTCTTGTCTCACCACCTAATAGGTCAACAACAACTCTAGCGACATGTGGACCATTTTCATGAGCATCTGGATTCTCGCCATAAATGATAGTAATATGTTGCACTAAATCCTGCTCATCTGGTTGGCGAGGTTTAAATACCCTATTTGTCTCATATAGTGCTTTAGTTAACTCTGCCACCACCTCTTCGGTGCGAGAGAGAGGGGTTCCTTGCGGAAGTAGAATACGCGCCTCCAGAATATCTCCATCTATAGCAGGAAAACCTACAAACTTTATCTTACCCGCCACCGGCATAGCCACAGCTAAAATCAACAACATTAAAACTAGACCAATAGTGAGATAACGCTGTTCTACTGCAAAGTCTATAACTGGACCAAAAACATTATCTCTTATCTTATCAAAGCCTCTCTCAAAAGATTCTCTGAACTTAGACTGTTTATTAGCATCTATATATTTTAATGAGTGCCCCAGATGGTTAGGCAGAACTAAAAATGCCTCCGCTAAACTTACTGTTAACACCACCAACAATACAATGGGCATAACCCTTAGTACCTGCCCTATCTCGCCACTAATAAAAGCTAATGAGCCAAAAATTAGCACCGTAGTGGTAAACGAGGAGAGAATTCCAGGTAGAACTTGTTTAATACCTGTAGTTGCTGCCTCCATTGGTTGATCACCTTTCGCCAGCCTAGAGGCTATGTTTTCAGCGATAACGATAGCATCGTCCATCAACAGTCCTATCCCAATGAGTAAACCCACCATTGAGATCATATTTATAGTTACCCCTAACATCGGCAAGATAAATAGAGCCCCTAAAAATGATATTGGCAGCCCCATAGTTACCCAGAAACTATATCTCAGACTAAAAAATAGCCATAACACTAAAAATACTAGAGCTAGACCAGCCATTCCATTACCTAATAACATATCAAGACGATCTTGCACTGGTGAGGAGCGATCTTGGGTAATAGTTAGCTGAATACCTGTTGGTGCACGCTCCTGCTCACTAACTACAAATTCCGCAACCTGATTATATATTGTGAGAATATCCTGTTGACGGCTCTTAGTTATATTAAGAATGGCAGCCCGTTTCCCATCAAACTCTACCTTGCTCTCATCTTTTTCAAACTGATCGTGGATAGTTGCAATATCCCCAAGTCTAATTGCGGCGCCTGTTTTACCAGAAATAACCACTAAATCTTCTAACTCAGCAGTCGTCTTACGCTGATCTGCAAAGCGCAGAATTATCTCCTCCTGCTCACCATTAAGCTCTCCACTAGGGGTTGCGATACTTCTCTGTTGAATAATATTAGCGATATCAGCAGCTGAAATACCAAATTGACGCACCCTCTGGATAGGAATCTCAACCCTTAACTGGTGGTCAGAAAAGCCCTGAATAGTTATATTAGCAACATCAGCAGCTCTCTTTAAACGGTCTTTAACTACCTCCGCATACCCCTTCAACACTACAGGATTTTCAGGGCCAGTAATTGCAATAGATACTACAGCATCCGTGCGCCCCAACTCCTCAGTGATAGGGAGCTCACACTCCTTAGGAAAGTCAGAAATAGCATCTACATTGGATTTTATATCATTAAGAAAACGCTCCATTGCCGAGCCCTCTATCTTAATAAGAGTAGCAACTCCCCTTCCCTCACTAGACTCACAACGCATCTCATCTAAACCCACCACACCTTCAACAGCCTCCTCTAAGCGTTGGCAGACTGCATCCTCCACCTCTCTCGCAGTTGCCCCCTTATAAATGACAGTAACCTTAACTTTATTACTCTCAATTTTAGGAAAAGTTTCACGCTGAAGATCTGGGATAGTTACGAGCCCTAACAGAATAATGGCTGCCATCAAAATATTTGAGGCATTTGGATGGTGGGTAAACCAGTTAATCATTTTGGTAATCTAAGAGCTGCTGTTGCAGCTTGTTATCTAGTTGCGGTTTAAGTAACATTCCATTCACTGCAGGGATAAGATCAGATACGACCAAAATATCTCCCTCATTCACACCTGAGCTAACTATATTTATATCACCCTGACGGTAGAGAATCTCAACTTTAGATGTCTGTAGACGCTGTTCGCCATCCATCAACATCACCTCACCACCTCTCACAGCAGTTCTAGGGATTATTATCTGCTCAGGTTGAATGCGCCCAAAGAGCTGTAGCCGTACAAACATTCCCTTAGAGAGTGGCGGACGCACTCCAGGGATAATCTTACTGTATGGTTTATCAATTGCAACTACCACCCCAATCGTACGAGTCTCACTATCGACACTATCCGTAAAACGGACAAACTCTGCACTCCACTCGGCACTCTCATTTCCCATATCCACCTGAACAGTAGATGTAAGCTCCGCATACTCTGCAAGACCTTCACTCATCTGCAGTGAGCTAGGTGCACTACGATGGCTAGTAAATAGCTTAGAGACTGATGAGAGAGCCACTTGAGCAACTACCTCTGAACGATCTATACCATCCCCCACAAAAAGTTTCTGCCCAGTAGTTACATACTGCTCTCTCTCCATACTTAAATTAGCAATTCGTAGATTAAATGGAGCATAAACCACACTATTATCCAAGTCTCTCTCTGCCTGTGCCAACTTAGCCTTTAAGACCCGTTGTTGAGTAGGAATTAGAGATAGAGAATTGCGAAGATTTTGGACTGAACTCCTTGAATTAAGCATAATCCTCTCAGCACTATCGATACTACTTTGAGATACACCACCTGTAGCAGATAACTGAGAGAGACGCTGAAACTCCTGATTAGCAAGCTCGAAATTGCGCTGCTCAATAGTCAATAAATCATCAGTATTGGTATGTTGAATCTCTAACTCTAAAAGTTGCGCTTTAAGCTGCTCTAGTACGAGCTCATAATTGATAGGGTCAACCTTAAACAGGAGCTCTCCAGCAGAGATAATCTCCCCATTGCGCAACCGAGGATGCATCTTAATAATACGCCCACTAACTTGAGCAATTGCACTCCAAACTTTCGCTGGCTGCACCACCCCATAACCCTCTGCCATAGGACGAATCGCAAGCTTAGGGACAGTTATAGTACGGACCGCACGCACCACCTCCTGCTTTTCACTCTTAATAGGAGCAGCTTTACCACCCACCAATAACACAAAAGCAGCCACCCCAACTATGATCGGGGGGACTACCCATAAGATAGA
>JABHVM010000005.1 GCA_018658305.1 Thiotrichales bacterium
CATGACTCACGAAATGTATTGTGATCTCCTATGTGCAACTCGGTGGGTTCACCTCTATATTTTAGATCTTGAGGATCCTCGCCTATAGAGGAGAATTGAAAAAAGTGGTTATTTTTTCCAATAGTTGTAGGCCCCTTTATTACCACATGCGATTCAATTTTACTCCCTTGTTCGATAGTAACATCGGCGCCGATAATTGAGTATGGACCGATCTCAACTCCATCCGCAATTGAAGCGGAGGCATCAATTATTGCCGTTGGATGAATCTGTTCTATCGCATCTGTCATCGACTTAGCTCAACTCTTTCTCTGCGCACATCAGATCTGCACTTGCCACCAATTTCCCATCCACTAATGCTCGACCTTTAAACTTCCAAATATCGCGTTTACGGCGTTCTAACTCGACCTCTAGAATAAGTTGATCTCCAGGTACTACTGGTTTACGAAAGCGAGCTTTATCAATTCCCACAAAGTAGTAGAGAGAGTCATCCGTAGGTAGCTTTCCAGTAGTTTTAAAAGAGAGAATACCAGTTGCTTGTGCGAGTGCCTCCATAATCAAAACTCCAGGCATCACTGGAATATGTGGAAAGTGCCCCTGAAAAAACGGTTCATTGATGGTGACATTTTTTACTGCCCGCAAAGTTTTACCCTCTTCAAAATCTAGAACTTTATCTATCAGTAAAAATGGGTAGCGGTGAGGAAGATGTTTCATCACCTCGTTTATATCTAGGGTATTGCTATTATCTGTATCATCCATATTTTTTTATACCTTAATTTATATTTAAAATTACAAATTTACAGTGAGCAGCCATCAGTTGTGCCTACTGACAGTTTATCACTGCCCACTCTCTATTATTTCATCAACCCGTCTCTCTAATCTCTTTAAGCGTTTAATAGACTCATTCAGATTACGAAGTTGCACTACATTTCTGCGCCATTTTCGGTTGGGCTCTGCTCCACTTGAAGATGAGTAGAGTCCTGCTCTATTAAGTGAGCTAGTCACTAGCGTACGGGCAGTACAGTGAACTCCAGCAGCAATCTTTAGGTGTCCGACAATACCAGCTTGCCCTCCAAAAGTACATCCTGCTCCAATCTCTGTACTCCCAGCAACTCCAACTAACGCTGCCATCGCACTATTTTCACCAATCCGCACATTATGCGCAATATGGACTAAATTATCAATTTTCACCCCATCTGCAATTTCTGTATCCTCTAGAGCTCCACGATCTATAGTGGAGTTGGATCCGACCTCTACTCTGTCACCAATAACGACTCTGCCAAGTTGAGGGATCTTAACCCACTGTTCCCCATCTTGTGCAAACCCAAAGCCATCACTGCCAATTACAGCTCCAGCTTGAATAATACAATCTTCACCAATCACAGTTCCAGAAAGTATAGTCACATTACCAAGAAGATGAGTACCTCTTCCAATTTCAACTCCAGCTGCAATAAAACATCCAGCTGCAATTGAGACCTCTTCACCAATTTTTACCCTATCTTCAACTACACTATTTTGCCCAATCCACCCTCCAGAGCCAACTATTGCTGACGCAGATACTACAGCACTCTCCGCAACTCCACTCCGTATAATCTCAATTGGATTTAACAGTGCCGCTACTTTTGCGTAACCAAGATATGGGTTACCCATTAATAGTCTCGCCCCACCAAAATCTTCATACTCCATATCTGGATGCATAATAACCGCACCAGCTTTACTCTCTACTATTTGAGATGAAAATTTAGGATTAGAGAGAAATGAGATCTCTTCCTCAGTTGCAGAGAGGAGTGATGATATGCCAGAGATGTGCAGCTCTGGATTACCTATGAGTTTAGCTCCCAAATGATCTGCAATATTTTTTAGGGTAATATGCACACTCTTAATCCACTATCTATTTTTAGTTCACTTTTAGTTTACAGTCTATTTTTTATCTTTTACGGGTATGTTTGGAGTTTTAGAAATTTGCTGCATTCTACCAAGAACTTTGCGTGATATATCTGCTGCAGGTGATGCAAAGATAACTGCCTCATTTACAATAAGGTCAAACTTCTCCTGTTTGGCGATCTGATCTACTGTTTTATAGACTAGGCGCTGTAGCTTTTGCAACTCTTCTGCTTGCGCAATACGCAGATCAGCTCCATACTCCTCATCCATCAATTTTAACTCACTACTGCAAGCACGAATTTTACGAATCTTTTTCTGCTGCTGCTGTTTGCTCAGTGCTGCAGCCTCTTTCTCTAGATTTTTCTCCATCTTTTGACAGCTCTTCTGAAACTCTAAAATCTCAGCTTTACGCCCACCAAATGATGCCTCTAGCCGCTTAGTTGCAAACATAGCTTGTGGAACTTCCCGAAGTAGAAGCTGGATATTTACGAACCCAATTTTACTACCACTACTGCTCTGCTCTTCAGCAGCACTAACTTCATAAGCTGTAGTTGCACTTAATGCAGCAACAGTTATTATGGTTAATATTCTGTTCTTAATTCTTATCATATCGATCCTCAGATTATTGTTTTTTAAAACATCTGTCCCATTCTAAACTGGAACGCTTCTAATTTATCAGCACTCTTCTTCTTAAGAGGTTTTGCCCAGCTAAAGGTTAGTGGTCCTACTGGAGATAGCCACTTAGCAGTTACTCCAGCTGAAGCGCGAAGCTGATCACTTAGCCCGCTTGTATTGTTGGCTACTGTACCCATATCAACAAACCCACTAATCCTTGTTGATTTTACGCTCTCTAGCAGTGGAATAGGAAGAATAACTTCAGCATTAAAGACCCCTTTAATATTACCACCTACTGCACCACCAGCATTATCTACAGGACCGATTGAGTTACCCTCAAAACCACGAATTGAACCTTCACCACCAGCATAATAACGGTTGAAGAATGGAAGGGTTGAGTGATCACCATAACCATCACCAACTCCCATATCTGCTTTCAACAGAAGTGTATAGTCCTCTGTGATAGGGTAGAAGAGATCGTGACGGTAGTTAATTTTAAAGTACTCCACCCCTCCTGGTGCGCCGAGCTCAGCACGGAAACGCTGGTAACTTCCTTCGTCAGGAAAAACTGCACTATTTCTACTATCCCTATTCCAGCTAGAGCTGAATTCAAACACACTAAAAGAGGCTCCTTCAGCAGTCAAGAAGGTATCACACTCACTATTCGTAGATGAGGTGCCACAAGTAGCATTAGTCATATGCTGAGGCTCAAACCCCACATAGAGTCGCTCGTACTCGCTGGTTGGCAAACCAAGATCAAAGTTTCCACTTAATAGATCATAGCTATATCCACTCTGTGCAGAAGATGAGTCTAATTTTTTATAGTGTCCACCTACTCCTAAGCTAACTCCATCTTCAGTAAAGTATGGGTCAACATAACCAAGTCCATAAGCTGTCTCAGTCTTACTATTATTAAATTCACCACTTACACTCTTACCTGACCCCATAAAGTTATCTTGAGTAAGGCTGGTATTGAAG
>JABHVM010000046.1 GCA_018658305.1 Thiotrichales bacterium
GGCTCATAACCCGAAGGTCGTTGGTTCAAATCCAGCCCCCGCTACCAAAATATTAGTAGAGTCAGATTCTGCCTAGCAAAATTTGACCCTACGACAAAAAGGCCGATCTTTTTGAATAGATCGGCTTTTTTTTATCTAAAAATAGAACTAAAGAATGGCAACAGTTAAAGAAAAATTATATGAACTTATCACCCCAGTTGTAGTTGGGCTAGGCTATGAGTTGGTGGGTGTTGAATATCTACCACAAGGTAAGCACTCTCTGCTTAGAGTATATATTGATACTGAGGGTGGGATAACTCTAGAGCACTGCGAGCAGGTGAGTAGGCAGCTTAGCGCGCTTTTTGATGTTGAGGATCCGCTAAATGGACAGTATAACCTTGAGGTCTCCTCTCCAGGTTTAGAGCGACCTCTGTTTATTAAAGAGCACTATGTTCGTTTTAGTGGAAGTCGTATCTTTGTGAGGTTGGCAATCCCGCTTAATGGTAGACGCAAGTTTGAGGGGCTACTTACAGGGGTTGAAGATGATGAGGTGGTGTTAAAAATAGATGATGAGGTTTTTAATCTGCCTCTGATTCAGATAGAGAAAGCGCACATTGTGCCAGAGTTTAGTTAGTCACTAATTAACTAACTGATTGACTAACTAAACAATAAACTAATTAAATAATTAATTAAATGAGAACTGAATAAATATGAGTAAAGAGATTCTGCAAGTTGTTGAAGCGGTATCCAATGAGAAGGATGTCAATAGAGAGGTTATTTTTGGTGCGCTTGAGGCTGCTTTAGCCATAGCTACTAAGAAAAAACATACTGAGGATATTGGGGTTAGAGTAAGTATTGATCGTAAAACTGGTGAGTATGAGACTTTTCAAACTTGGGAGGTTCTAGATGGGGATGAGCCAGGAATCCAGATGGAGATGCCAGATGCTCAACTCTGGTTGATTGATGCGGTTGACGAGGATCCAAATATTAAACCTGGAGAATTTATTGAGAATCCGATAGAGTCTGTTAAGTTTGGTAGAATATCTGCACAAGCAGCTAAGCAGGTGATTTTCCAGAAGGTTAGAGAGGCAGAGCGAGAAAAAGTTGCAGCAGAGTATCAGGATCGAGTGGGTGGTCTAGTTGGAGGTATTGTTAAACGGATGGATCGAGGTAATGCAATCATAGATCTTGGTGGAAATGCAGAAGCAATTATCCCTAAATCTCAACAGATTCCACGAGATCCTATCCGTCCAGGAGATCGTCTGCGTGGCTGCTTAATGGAGATTCAGAGTGATCAACGAGGTCCACAACTCATAGTGAGTAGAGTTGCACCTGAACTACTACTTGAGCTGTTCTCTCTTGAAGTTCCAGAGATAAATGATGGGTTGATTCATCTTAAAGGGGCAGCTCGTGATCCAGGTTCACGAGCAAAAATCGCGGTACAGAGTATGGATCGTAGAGTTGATCCTGTCGGTGCTTGTGTCGGTATTCGTGGTTCAAGAGTACAGTCTGTCTCCAATGAGTTGGCTGGAGAGAGAGTTGATATTGTCCCTTGGGATGATAACGAAGCGCAGTTTGTAATTAATGCAATGTCTCCTGCTGAAGTAGTATCCGTGGTTGTAGATGAAGAGAAGCACTCAATGGATATTGCGGTTGAGGAGGAGAATCTCTCGCAAGCTATTGGAAGGGGGGGGCAGAATATTCGTCTTGCTAGTGAACTTACTGGTTGGACCCTAAATGTTATGGGTGAAGAGGAGTTTGACTCTAAAGCGGAAGCAGAGAGTTTAATTATTCAGAAGAGATTAATGGAGCAGTTGGATGTGGACGAAGATCTCTCAGCAATTCTAGTTCAAGAGGGCTTTAGTAGTGTCGAAGAGGTCGCCTATGTTGATGAGAATGAGATGGTGGCTATTGATGAATTTGATGCAGATATAGTATCTGAACTTCGTAGCCGCGCTAGTGACTACCTTCTAACTAAAGCGATCTCACAAGAGGAGGTGCTAGAGGGTGGTGCACCAAATAAGGATCTTTTAGATCTTGAAGGGATGGATGAGCAGTTAGCTTATAGTTTGGCTGCAAACAAGATCGTAAGTATGGAAGATCTAGCTGATCAGGCTGTAGATGAGATTATGGAGTTAAAGATTGCTGATTTAACATCAGAGCGAGCTTCTGCTCTAATTATGAAAGCGCGTGAACCGTGGTTTGCGGAGGATATCTAATGTCAGAGGTTACAATAACTCAGTTCGCTGAGGTGGTTAAAATTCCAGCTGATAGGTTGCTTGGGCAGCTTGCTAAGGCAGGTATTGATAAGAGCAGTGTCGATGATGTTATTACTGAAAGTGAGAAGATGAACCTACTCTCCTTTCTCAAAGAGTCACATGGTGATGCTAATGGTAAATCGTCTAAAGGGAAGATTGTTCTAAAGAGAAAATCAACCTCTACCTTGAAGATTGGTGGAGGACGAGCTAGTGGTAAAAGTGTCAATGTTGAAGTGCGTAAAAAACGCACTATAACTCGCGCTGCAGCAAAAGCTCCAGCAGGAGAGCTTGCGGATAGCGATATTTTAGTAGCTAAACAGGCTATTGATGAACGACGAGCAGCAGAGAATAAGCAGCAAGAGCAAGATGATAGTAGGCGCAAACATCAGCTGAAAAAACATAAAGATGAGGAGCGAGCTAAAGAGGAGTTGATCGCTAAAGAGGAGGCTGAGAGTAAACGTAAAATTCGTGAAGAGGAAGAGAAAAAACTTTTAGAGAAGCAGTCTCGTGCTGTAGCCGAGAAAGCTAAGAAGAAAAAAGAGGCAGAGAAAAAGAGCCCTACAGATGATCGTGGCTCTTCTGGGCGTAGAAAACCTAATAAGCAAGCAACTAGATATGGGCGCAAGGAGCTGCATGTAGATAAAGGTAAAGGGCGTAAAGGTAAAAAACAGAAACGCTCATCTAAAGTAGATATAGAGACAGAACATGCATTCACCAAGCCAACAGAGGCGGTAATACTAACAGTTGAAATCCCTGAGACACTTACAGTCGGTGATCTTGCGCTGAAAATGTCAACCAAAGCTGCTGAACTTATCAAGGTGATGATGAATTTAGGGACAATGGCAACTATCAATCAGATGATAGATCAAGAGACCGCATCCCTGCTGGTGGAGGAGTTAGGGCATAAACCTGTACTTATAAAAGAGAGTTCGCTAGAGGATGATCTTATCACCTCAGTTACTGAAGAGCATGATGCTGGAGATGCTATCAAACGCGCCCCTGTAGTGACAATTATGGGGCATGTGGATCACGGTAAAACTTCGCTCTTGGATTACATTAGAGAGACTCAGGTTACAGATGGAGAAGCTGGTGGTATTACCCAGCATATCGGTGCTTACCGAGTCTCCACCAAAAAAGGTGAGATCGCATTTTTAGACACTCCTGGACATGCTGCGTTTACCGCTATGCGTGCACGAGGAGCTAAGGTTACAGATATTGTGGTTTTGGTGGTGGCTGCCGATGATGGAGTTATGCCCCAAACAGAGGAGGCAATCCAGCACGCAAAAGCGGCTAATGCTCCACTTATCATAGCGGTAAATAAGATTGATAAACCTGAAGCTGACCCTGAACGAGTTAAGAGTGAACTGGCAGCTAAAGATGTTATGCCTGAAGACTGGGGTGGTGATGTGCTATTTGTGAATGTCTCTGCTCATACTGGTGAGGGAGTTGATGAGCTGCTAGACGGAATTATACTGCAGTCAGAGATGTTAGAACTTACTGCAGTTACAGATGCTCCAGCTAAAGGTAATATCGTAGAGTCAAGGGTTGATAAGGGACGAGGTGCTATCGCAACTATGATGGTGCAGAGTGGAACTCTTCGTAAAGGTGATATTCTACTTGCAGGACGGGAGTATGGCAGAGTAAGAGCAATGATGGATGAGCATGGAGATCTACTAGGTAGTGCTGGACCATCAACCCCTGTTGAGATTTTAGGACTCTCTGGAGTTCCAGAGGCTGGTGAAGAGGCGCATGTAGTACCTAACGAACGCAAAGCTCGAGAGGTTGCTAATTTCCGTCAAGGTAAATATCGAGATATTCGTCTAGCCAAACAGAAGCAGGCTAGTCTTGATCGTATGTTTGAGACTATGCAAGAGGGTGGTACTACCTCAATAGTGAACATTCTAATTAAAGCAGATGTGCATGGTTCAGCTGAGGCACTAAGTGATGCGTTAATGAAACTATCTACTGATGAGGTGAGAGTTAATGTAGTCTCCTCTGCAGTTGGTGGAATTAATGAGTCTGATGCGAATTTAGCTATAGCCTCTAATGCTATCGTTATCGGTTTTAATGTGCGTGCTGATGTCACTGCGAAAAAACTTATCGAGTCAGAGGGGATAGATCTTCACTACTACAGTATTATCTATGACGCTATCGAAGAGGTCAAAAACTCAATGCAAGGTATGCTTTCTCCAGACTTTAAGGAAGAGATCGTAGGGTTGGCAGAGGTTAGAAGCGTATTCCGTTCACCTAAGCTTGGTGCTATCGCTGGCTGTATGGTTTCTGAGGGTGTAGTGAAGAGAAATAATCCGATTCGTGTATTACGAGATAATATTGTAATTTATGAAGGTGAACTAGAGTCGCTACGCCGTTTCAAAGATGATGTTAGTGAAGTTCGCGCTGGTACTGAGTGTGGTGTTGGAGTTAAGAGCTACAACGATGTTAAAGAGGGTGATCAGATTGAAGTCTTCGAGCGAGTTGAAGTTAAGAGATCTCTTTAAGCTGCGCATACCTTTAAATTATAATTACCATTAAAATATGAATAGTCGTCAACGAAAAGTTGGAGAGCAGGTTAAGCGCACCCTTGGGGAACTTATCCAGCGTGAAATCCGTGATCCTAGGTTGGGATGGGTAACTATTACTGCGGTAGATATAACCACAGACTTTTCGCATGCAACAATTTACTTCACAACCTTTGGTGAAGATTCTAGCGTAGAAGATACAATGCTGGCGCTAGATAGTGCGGCAGGATTCTTACGCTCAAAACTAAGTAAGAGTCTTAAGCTTAGAACTGTTCCCCAGCTTCATTTCAAACACGATGAGTCGGTGGAGTACGGTAGTCGTATGGAGAGGGTGTTGGAAGATATAGTTCGTTAATATACTCAAAACAATATACTCAAAACATATTAAAAATGTATCCAAACAAGAGATGAGATAGATAGATGGGAAGAAGAAACAGAAGAGGGCGTACCGTATCAGGGATTTTGCTCTTAGATAAACCAGCTGGAATAACCTCTAATGGTATTCTACAAGAGGTCAAGCATCTCTATTTTGCACAAAAGGCTGGGCATACAGGAAGCCTTGACCCTATAGCAACTGGCATCCTACCTATATGTCTAGGAGAGGCTACAAAATTTTCTGGTTTTCTCCTTAATGCAGATAAGAGCTACCGTGCTGAGTGTCAGCTTGGAGTGGTGACTAGATCCGCTGACTCTGAAGGTGAGATTGTACGGGAACGCCCAGTTGAAGATATTACCGAAGATAAAATTGTAGAAGCTCTCACCCAGTTTATGGGTGATATAAAGCAGATCCCACCAATGCATTCAGCAATTAAGGTAAATGGACAGCCACTCTATAAGTTAGCGCATCAAGGAATTGAGATCGAGAGAGAGCCTCGTCCCGTAACGATATATGAGTTAGAGTTTGTCTCTCTTGACAGTGATAATGATAAAATGGTGTTAGATATTCACTGCTCTAAGGGAACCTATGTGCGCACTCTGGTAGAGGATATTGGAGAGGTTTTAGGGTGTGGTGCGCATGTCTCAGGACTTCGTAGAACAACATTAGGTCCTTTCAGTGAGAGTGATATAGTAACTATAGATGAACTTAAACAGCTTAAAGATGAGTTTAAACAACAAGAGGAAGCAGAGCTGTCTGAACTTAACCAGAAGCTGGACGCATATCTACTACCACTAGATAGCGCAGTCAGCGATTATGCAGGGGTTTATTTAGATAGAGATAGTAGTTACTATGTTAAACAGGGGCAGCCAGTTCAACTATCTGGAGCGCCAGAAGAGGGTTGGGTTCGAATCTACGATGATAGTGATGTTTTTTTAGGTGTTGGTGAAATTATAGATGATGGAAGAGTTGCACCTCGCCGTTTAGTCCAGTAAAATAGTCAAATTAATCTGCTGAATTTTGTAACTGTATAGCAGTGAGTTGGAAGTTATAGAGTTAGAAGTTTGTGCAGATAGTACAGTAGTAAGTAGTGAAGTAATTTTTTTAATCATAGTTGTTTATAAATACAACAAATTTATTCGGAGTTATAAAAGATATGTCAGTTAATGCGGCGCAAAAAAGTGAGATTGTTACAAAATATCAACGCGGAGAGTCTGATACAGGCTCAACTGAAGTCCAGGTTGCACTGCTAACAGCACGCATCGAAGATCTTAGTGGTCACTTCAAAGAGCATAATAAAGATCACCACTCTCGTCAAGGCCTACTAAAGATGGTCAACAAAAGAAGAAAATTGCTCGACTACCTTAAAGGGAATGATAGCGCTCGTTACAGAGAGTTAATTTCAACTCTTGGACTGCGTCGTTAATAAAGTTTACAGGTAAAGATGGTGACTCGTAAAAGTAGTTACAGGTAATAGTGGTCGTTACTGTTTAGCGTGAGCGTAACAGTCAATTAAAATTAAAATTGGAGTTAGAGAGTGGAAGCTTACAAAAAAAGTTTTGAATATGGCAATCAGACAGTAACTTTAGAGACCGGGGAAGTTGCTCGTCAGGCATCTGGGGCAGTTAAGGTAACAGTTGGCGAGACTGTACTATTAGTCACCGTAGTTGCTGAAAAAGATGCTCGTGAAGGACGAGATTTTTTTCCACTAACTGTAAACTATCAGGAGAAGTTTTACGCAGCAGGAACTATTCCTGGCAGCTTCTTCCGTAGAGAGGGTCGTCCAACAGAGAAGGAGACCTTAACTTCTCGTTTGATAGATCGTCCTATTCGACCACTTTTTCCAAAAGGTTTTATGAATGAGGTTCAGGTTATTGTTACTGTAATCTCTGCTGACAATGAAGTAGATACTGAGGTTCCAGCAATGATTGGAACTTCAGCGGCACTCTCTATCTCAGGAGTTCCATTTCAAGGACCAATTGGGGCAGCTAAAGTTGGTTTCCGTGATGGCGAGTATATTCTCAATCCACTAATGAGCGATAAAGATGGTTCAGATCTTGAGTTAAGTGTAGCAGGCACAAGTGATGCAGTATTGATGGTTGAGTCTGAAGCTAATGTACTATCTGAAGAGATTATGCTTGGCGCAGTACTATTTGGGCATGATAAGATGCAGGTTATTATCACTGCCATTGATGAGATGGTTGCAGATCTTGGAGTTACTCAGTGGGAATTTGCGCCGCCAGCAGAAGATGTTGCTTTAACTGATGCCGTTGCTGCAGCTGCTGGAGATGCAGTAACAGAGGCATATCAGATTGCAGATAAGATGGATCGTTATGGCCGCATGGGTGAGGTGCGTGATCAGATTGTTACTGCTGTAGCAACAGATGATAGCGAATGGAATTCTGACGCAGTTAAAGCTGCAGTCAGTAAACTAGAGAAGAGAACCGTACGCAGCCGAATCATAGATGGGCAGCCAAGAATTGATGGTCGTGATACTAAGACTGTGCGTCCAATTCATGTGAAGGTTGGAGTTCTTCCAAGAGCTCACGGTTCAGCACTATTTACTCGTGGTGAAACTCAAGCGCTAGTAGTTACCACTCTTGGTACGGAGCGAGATGCTCAGGTAATTGATGCACTAGAGGGAACCTATAAGGATAACTTTATGTTGCAGTACAATTTTCCTCCATTCTCAGTAGGAGAGACTGGACGAGTTGGTAGTCCAGGTAGACGCGAAGTTGGACACGGCAAGTTAGCAAAACGCGGAGTGCAGGCGGTTGTTCCAACCAATGAAGCTTTCCCATACACTCTTCGTGTAGTATCCGAAATTACCGAATCTAACGGTTCTAGTTCAATGGCATCAGTCTGTGGTAGTAGTCTCTCTATGATGGATGCAGGAGTTCCTCTAAGTGCGCCAGTAGCTGGTATCGCGATGGGTCTAATTAAAGAGGGTGAAGATTTTGCTGTCCTAACTGATATTTTAGGTGATGAAGATCATCTTGGAGATATGGACTTTAAAGTTGCTGGTACAGATGCTGGTATTACGGCGCTGCAGATGGATATTAAGATTACAGGAATTACGCGTGAGATTATGGAGATCGCTCTGGATCAAGCCAGAGATGCTCGTCTCCATATTCTTGGTGAGATGAATGCAGTTATCGACTCTTCGCGTGAAGGTGTCTCAGAGTTTGCTCCTCGTTACTTAATGATGAAGATCGATCCAGATAAGATTCGTGATGTTATCGGTAAGGGTGGAGTGGTAATCCGTGCCATCCAAGAGGAGACAGGAGTTAAGATCGATTTGGATGATATCGGTAACATTAAGATCTCAGCAACTGATAGCAAAGCAGCTAATGAGGCGAAGAGTAGAATTGATACTATCGTTGCTGATGTAGAAGTTAATAAGGTCTATGATGGTAAGGTTGTTAAGTTGATGGACTTCGGAGCTTTCGTGAATATTCTTCCAGGCAAGGATGGACTTGTTCATATCTCTCAAATCTCAGAAGAGCGAGTTGAAAAAGTTGCTGACTACCTTAATGAAGGTGATGTTATAAAAGTTAAAGTGCTAGAGGTTGATCGTCAAGGACGAATTAGATTAAGTATGAAGGCGGTTTCTAGTTAGTAAAAGATAATATTGGTGCTGATATGTTTTGGCCGATAACTGTATACTGATCACCGAACTCTTTCTGCTTAAATGAAAATTCTACTTAGTAATGATGATGGTATTAACGCTCCAGGGTTGCAGACACTGCGCTCGCGTATGGTTCAACAGCATGAAGTAACTACTGTTGCTCCAGATCGTAACCGTAGTGGGGCGAGCCACTCTCTAACTTTAAACCGTCCGCTCCACCTTCATACTCACTCTAACGGTGACTACTCTGTAGATGGTACTCCAACAGATTGTGTTCATCTTGCACTAACAGGACTGTTAGCCGAGCAACAGCAAGATCCTGAAATTGTTATTTCAGGAATAAATGCTGGTGCCAATATGGCTGATGATGTGCTCTACTCAGGCACAGTTGCTGCAGCTATGGAGGGGCGTTTTTTAGGACTTCCAGCTATAGCTGTCTCTCTAGTATGCAAAGATAACCGTTGTCACAATTATGAGAGTGGCGCAATTGCTGTAGAGCAGATGCTTGAGAGGCTAGATGATCACCCGCTTGGTAAAGAGACAATTCTTAATATTAATGTCCCCGACCTCCCTTGGCGTGAGATTCGTGGGTTTAAAGTTACCCACTTAGGTAGACGCCATAGATCAGAGCCTGTAGTAAAGATGCAAGATCCTCGTGGAGAAGATATATACTGGATTGGGGCAGCTGGTAAGGCGGAGTATAGTGAAGAGGGAACAGACTTCCACGCAGTGGATAGTGGCTGGATCTCAGTAACTCCTCTCCATACAGATCTTACTCAATATGGAGCAGTAAACAAGATGGAGAGCTGGTTGGATAGTGAGGAGGTAAAATAGAGATGTACAGTAAGCAAGATGTCGGGGCTATCTCTCCGCGAGTTAAAGAGCAGATGATATCCTGTTTGCAAGATAAGGGGATTAAAGATCTAGCCGTATTGAATGCAATGCGCATAGTTCCTCGTCATAAATTTGTAGATGAAGCGTTAGCGCACCGAGCTTATGATGAGAAGACTGTACTACCTATTGGACACAAACAGACACTCTCTGACTCCTATGTTGTAGCACTTATGACGGAATCACTTCTTAGTGGAGAAACCCCGAAGCGAGTATTGGAGATAGGTACAGGTTCTGGATACCAGACTGCGATATTAGCTAAATTAGTATCTAACATCTACACTGTAGAGAGGATTGAGGCTCTATCAGAGCGCGCTCGTGACCGTTTTATAACTATGGGCATAACCAATGTGGAGATGAAGTTAGATGATGGGCATCTAGGATGGATCGATAAAGCACCCTTTGACGGGATTATTGTTACTGCCGCTCCAACTGGAATTCCTGCGTTACTTATGGAACAGCTCAAAGTTGGAGGAAAAATGGTTCTACCTGTTGGTCCAGAACTTGGTGAGCAGCAGCTTCTAGAACTTACTAAACTTGAAGATGGAAGTTATAAAGAAAAGTTTTTAGAGATGACTAAATTTGTACCAATGCGAGCAGGTTCGCAATAGTGAAGATAGTAGAGAAAATGAACAAGCGGGTGGCGGAGTGGGCAGATCGTCCCAACTCAAACCGCATTCTAGCAGGACTTAGCTTTGCAGAGTCCAGCTTCTTCCCAATTCCTCCTGATGTAATGTTAGCCCCTATGACTCTAGCCCATCCAAATAGAGGGTGGTACTACGCTACTATTGTAACTATTGCGTCAGTTTTGGGAGGTATCTTTGGTTATTTTATAGGGCTGTATGGAATTGAGTTTGTGGAGCCTATATTTGCAGAGTGGGGAATGGTAGGAGCATACGAAGATGCGCAGACTTTATTCTCTCAGTATGGGATTTGGATAGTATTTTTAGCTGGATTTTCTCCAATCCCATATAAACTCTTCACCATAACTGCTGGTGCTCTCAGTATGTCGCTCCCTCTATTTATTGTAGCCTCTTTAATTGGACGAGGTGCTCGCTTCTATCTAGTAGTTGCCTTTGTAAGATGGGGAGGTAAACATATTCTAAATATGGAGAGAGCATGGATGGTACGCATAGGGTGGATTACCGTACTTCTGGCAGCTATCTACTATTTTCTAGGGTAATGACTCAATGCGGTATAGCACATTAATAACACTGCTGTTGAGTATAGCGCTGGTGAGTGGTTGTACCAATAGCCGCCTCACACCTGCTCCTGTATCTAGCCAGAGCCAGCTTGCAAACCAAATACCCAATGATTATGTTGTGCGCAGAAATGATAGTCTCTATATGATCGCTATGGAGTTTGATCTAAACTATCTTGATCTAGCTCGTTGGAACTCAATTAAATCACCATACACAATTTTTCGGGGAGATAAACTCCAGCTCCAGGCTAACAACCATTCAGGCTACTACATAGTGAAAAGGGGAGATACCCTGAGTGGAGTTGCTGAGAAGATAAAAATAAAGATGCAGAAGTTGGCGAGCTGGAACAATATCAGTTCACCATACTCTATCCATATAGGGCAGCGTCTACGCATCAATGCAACGCAAAAGATAACAGAGCGCAAATCTTCTAAAAGAGAGAGATCAACTAATAGCTCAGCGCATAGGCTGACCAATATGCGATCCCCAACTCTTGGGAAAATAATAAAACGCTACTCTAAGCAGAAGGGCGTTACAGGGGTAGAGTTTGCTGGTAAACAGGGTGATCCTATCAGGGCAGCAGCTGATGGTAAAGTTGTCTACAGTGGTACAGGGCTGGTACGCTATGGCAAGCTTTTAATTATAGAGCATAATAATAACATCTTAACCACTTATGCTCACAATAGCCAACTCCAAGTTAAAGAGGGAGATGTTGTAAAAATAGGTGAGCAGATAGCGAAGATGGGAAGTAGTGGAACTGATAGAGTGAAACTTCTTTTTGAGGTAAGAAAAAATGGTAAGCCTGTAAACCCCTTGAGCTACCTCTCTAAAAAAAATTAATGTATAATAGTCTGCAACCATTGTGAACAATATAATAAAATGAGTTGGAGACTCCCTCTTGATTGAAGATTTTCAGAGAATAAAACGGTTACCACCGTATGTTTTTAATATCGTAAATAACCTAAAAGCTGAAGCGCGTAAAAGGGGTGAAGATATTATTGATTTTGGGATGGGAAATCCAGACCAGCCCACCCCTAAACATATTGTTGATAAGTTAACTGAAGCGGCTCAACGCCCCGATACTCATCGCTACTCAATGTCCCGTGGCATCCCCCGTCTGCGCAAAGCTATAACTGGATGGTATAAAAAACGGTTTGAAGTTGAGCTAGATCCAGAGAGTGAAGCTATCGTTACGATAGGATCAAAAGAGGGGTTGGCGCATCTGGCACTTGCTACAGTTGGTCCTGGCGACACTGTTTTGGTTCCAAATCCTGCTTACCCAATTCACCCTTATGGTTTCATTATAGCTGGTGCTGATATACGCCATGTCCCGCTAACTCCAGATGGAGATTTTTTCGCGGAGCTTGAGAAGGCGATAAAAAATTGCTGGCCTAAACCTAAAATGTTAGTCCTTAACTTTCCAGGTAATCCAACCACCCACTGTGTAGAGCTGGACTTTTTTGAGCGAGTTGTAGCGTTGGCAAAAGAGCATCAGATCTGGGTTATTCATGACCTAGCTTATGCAGATATAGTATTTGATGGCTACAAGTCTCCCTCAATTTTAGAGGTGGAGGGGGCTAAAGATGTGGCAGTAGAGTTTTTCACCCTCTCCAAAAGTTACAATATGCCAGGGTGGCGGGTTGGGTTTATGGTCGGAAACCCTACTCTAGTTGCGGCTCTAGCCAGAATGAAGTCATACCTAGATTACGGAATGTTTACCCCAATTCAAGTTGCAGCTATTGCCGCATTAGAGGGGCCGCAAGATTGCGTGGCTGAAATTTGTGATATGTATCTAAAACGGAGAGATTCACTCTGTAATGGACTCAACTCAATTGGTTGGGAGGTAGAGCCTCCAAAGGCAACTATGTTTGTTTGGGCTCCAATCCCTGAACCATATCGCGCAATGGGATCTCTAGATTTTTGTAAAAAATTGTTGAGTGATGCCAAAGTTGCGGTCTCACCAGGAATAGGTTTTGGTGAATATGGAGATGACTATGTCCGCTTCGGATTGATTGAGAACGAACACCGTACTAAGCAAGCTATTCGCGGGATTCGCGAAATGTTTAAAAAAGATGAATTGATTGTGAGTAGTCCAGTCAGTTTAGCAGTAGATAAAAATTAAAACTAGGAAGATAGATAAAAAATGAAACCAGTAAAGATAGGCGTATTAGGGCTAGGCACAGTTGGCTGTGGCAGTGTTACAGTTCTAACTCGTAATGCGGAAGAGATCGCTAGACGCGCAGGACGCAAGATTGAAGTATCAATGGCAGCAGTGCGTGATCTAGATAGAGCCCGCATCTGCAACACCGAAGGTATTAGATTGACTACTGATCCATTTGAAGTTGCTAACGATCCAGAAGTTGAGATTGTGCTGGAGCTGATGGGAGGCACAGAGCTTGCGCGCGAAGTTGTATTGCAAGCTATAGCAGAAGGAAAACATATAGTAACTGCAAACAAAGCATTAATTGCAATTCATGGCAATGAGCTATTTAGTAAGGCGCAAGAGATGGGGGTAATGGTCGCTTTTGAAGCTGCAGTAGCTGGCGGCATTCCAATCATAAAAGCAATTCGAGAAGGGTTAGCGGCAAACCAGATCAACTGGCTCGCTGGAATCATCAACGGTACAGGAAACTTTATCCTTACTGAGATGAAAGAGAGAGGGCGCTCCTTTGAAAATGTGCTGACAGAGGCACAAGAGCTTGGTTATGCGGAGGCAGATCCATCTTTTGATGTTGAGGGAACTGATGCTGCACACAAGCTAACAATTTTAGCCTCTATCGCATTTGGAATTCCACTTCAGTTTGAAAAAGCGATGACAGAGGGAATTACAAAAATAACAACACAAGATGTATCTTATGCGGAAGAGTTAGGGTATCGGATTAAACATCTAGGAGTTGCACGGATGAGTAGTGGTGGAGTTGAGCTCCGCGTCCATCCCACACTAATTCCAGAGCGCCAACTGATCGCTAATGTAGATGGAGTTATGAATGCAGTATTAGTTATGGGAGATGCTGTTGGACCTACCCTCTATTACGGTGCAGGAGCAGGAGATGAACCAACTGCTTCAGCGGTAGTAGCAGATACAGTTGATGTAGTGCGTGCGTTAACTTCCGACCCTGAGAATAGAGTTCCTCACCTAGCATTCCAGCCTGATGCACTAACTGATATCCCAATTCTACCTATTGAGGAGATTAAGACAGCATACTATCTAAGAATTAGTGTAGAGGATAGTCCTGGAGTATTAGCGGAGATCACTAAGATTTTGGGGGATGAAGAGATAAATATTGAGTCCTTTATGCAGAAAGATGTTGAGGGCGAAGGCGTTAACGAGAACAGTAGTTCTTGGGTGCCAATTATCCTCTTAACAAAAGTATGTAGAGAGGGCAGAATGAATCGTGCCATAGCTGCAATCGAAACTCTAGACTGTGTTGCAGGAGAGGTTATGCGGATTCGAGTGGAGAGTTTGGACTGATCTAACCTAACCTAACCTAACCTAACCTAAGCTAAGCCATTAGTTATAAATTTTTAGTTGTCAGTTTTTATTATTATTTTTGGAGTAATATTTTATGCCATTTAGAGAACGCTATACAGGACTACTAGACCGTTATCGTAATCGTCTCCCCATCAGTGACGATACAAAAATAATCAGTTTAGGAGAGGGGAATACCCCACTTATTAAACTCCAAAATATCCCAGCCGATCAAGGGGTAGATGCAGAGATATTTGTAAAATATGAGGGGTTAAATCCAACTGGATCTTTTAAAGATCGTGGGATGTGTATGGCAGTAACTAAAGCTGTTGAGGAGGGGAGTAGAGCTATTATCTGCGCCTCTACAGGTAACACCTCTGCGGCAGCGGCAGCTTATGCTGCTCGTGCAGGGATAACTGCCTTCGTCCTAATTCCTGAAGGAAAAATCGCGCTCGGAAAATTGGCGCAGGCGATGATGCACGGAGCAGTAGTTATTCAGATCAAGGGCAACTTCGATGCTGGAATGCAGCTAGTTAAAGAGGTAGGTGAAGAGGCTCCAGTTACTATTGTAAACTCCATAAACCCATACCGTCTTCAAGGGCAGAAGAGCGCTGCTTTCGAGATTGTAGAAGAGCTTGGCGCAGCTCCAGACTACCACTGCTTACCAGTTGGGAATGCTGGCAATATCAGCGCTCACTGGATCGGTTACACCGAATATGCAGACGATGGAATCATCTCTAAACTACCTAAGATGGTCGGATATCAAGCGGACGGCTCAGCACCATTTATACGAGGAGAAATGGTTGATGATCCAGAAACTGTAGCTACGGCGATCCGTATTGGACATCCACAGAGCTGGGACAAAGCGTGGAAAGTTAAGGATGAGTCCGAGGGGTGGTTTGATGAGTGTAGTGACGAAGAGATCTTAGCTGCGCAGAAACTTCTTGCTGAAAAAGAGGGTGTGTTCTGTGAGCCAGCCTCAGCAATCTCTATAGCGGGTGCACTACGCGATCTAAAGAGTGGGAAAATTCCAGCAGGAAGCCGCATAGTCTGCACCTTAACTGGGCATGGTCTAAAAGATCCAGACACTGCAATAAAACAGAGTAGTCGTCCTTTGATTAGCGTTGATGCAACTCTAGAGCAAGTTAAAAAGGCAATCCTTGGCAATATGTAGGTAATGAAATCTCGCTCACTCCTCCACTACCAACTTCGTCTAAACTTAATTGCATTGGGATTAAGTATGGCTCTGGTAGGAGGAGTGCTCTACAACTTTGCGGAGAAGTTACTAGAGGATAGTATCAAAACCTCCCTGCAGTATCACGCAAACTTTCGTACTGAACAAATTGTTGCTCTCTATGAGAAGCAGAGAGATGAGCTAGAAGCTGTTGTAGAAAATAGTGTGCTTAAAGGAGTTGCCTCCAGAATAGTGCATATTTATATCAATATTGGCAGTGACAACAGGAGCTATAGAGGCTACCAACAGCGACTTCGTAGTCAATATGATAGTAATAGAGAAGATAGTGAGGAGCTCTTTATTCTTTCTCCTAATGGCACTCTGATCTTCTCCCTCAAGCAGAGTAGTGATGATGATCTCGGAGTTGATCTTACTGCAGACGGTGTCTACGGAAAAACCATATTTTCTGATGCTATTAATAGGGTGTTGAGTCAGGAAGATACTGTAGTTTCAAACTATGGATGGGTGGATATACTTAATAGATCTACAGCTCTAATAGTGACCCCTCTATTTGAAGAGGAGTCCATACTTGGAGAGAGAGATATAGTTGCGCTTATAGTGCGCCCATTTGATATTAAAGAGCTCCGTACCACTATTCATAATGGCAGTGAACTCGGTAGTAGTGGCGCAGTGGTGGTGGCACAGTGGCAGTCAGATAAAGAGAGTTTGGGTTTTAACTTTATTACTAGATTTAAAGATTCCACCCCCCCATCTCAGAGCTGTCTTGAGCAACGCAGAGATAATCCTTACACCTTCACTTCAACAATGTCGGTTACTGAAGAGAGTGGAGAGGGGTGGCTCTTCGACTATAACTGCACTCCCGTCTATGCGGTCTGGAGCTGGATTAGTGAGCTGCGCTGGGGTATTGTGGTAAAACAGGATAGAGATGAGATTATGGGGCCAGTCAAGATGCTTCAGCATCAGATATTAACCACTCTCTTCATCCTATTTTTCATCTTTATGCTAATGATGCGCTACCTCTCTAATGGGTTACTCCAACCTATTAGATCACTTATTGAAGCAACCTCTACTGGAAAAGTAGCAGATTATCCACAATCTAAGGTGATAGAGGTTAATCAACTTGCAGCCGCACAACAGAGACAGCTTAAACAGATTCACAACCATGAGATAGATCTGGAGAGTAAAATTGCTGATCGCACTGAAAAATTAAGAGCACAGGCTAAAGTCCAAGATGAGCAGATGGAGAACCTTACCAAACTTCACCATAAGATAACTCATGAACGCAACTTCGCAGACTCTGTCTTGAGCTCAATGCAAGAGGGGGTAGTTGTACTTGATAAAAATGGAGACATTGTGCGCTGTAACAGCAAATTGCTAGGGTTATTGGGGTACAGTGATGATCAATTAAATGGTAGAGCTCTAAATGAGTTTTTTGTGGAAGATAGTACGGACTCCAATAAATACCATTATGATACCCCCTCATCTGAACAAGAGCTTATAAGTAGTAACGATGAGAGAATACCTGTTAAAGTTAGCGGCGCACTTCTTAAATCTGAACATAAGGAGCAGCAAGATGGAGCAGTACTGGTAATTCACGATCTGCGCCACCAAAAAATGTTAGAACGATCTGCTCAGGAGAGCGCCTACCATGGAGGGATGGCTGAGATCAGTTCACAAATTCTTCA
>JABHVM010000047.1 GCA_018658305.1 Thiotrichales bacterium
AGAGTTTAATAATTAAATAGGAGAGAAAATATGGGAAAAATTTTTTTAGTACTAGCACTCGGTTTAGCTGTAGGCATCACTATCGCACTAATTAGAAATCGCAAGCTTAGTAAATTAAAAGAGTATAAAGAGAAATAGGTTTTAAAAATTAGTATTGATTAATTCTATTGAATAAGGTATAATGTACCTCATATTTCATACCCCAAAACTTAGGGGTATAACTTAGATATACTAAAATAAACAATATAAATATCAAGGATATAAACACTATGTTTACAGATACGATCAACTGTGATGAGGCTAAACGCCTAATTAATGAAGAGAACGGAATTCTTGTCGATGTGCGTAGCCCTATGGAGTTTGCGCAAGGCGCACTCCCTGATGCACTAAATGTACCGCTTCAGAGTATTCAATCAGCACAAGAGACCTTAGAACGAGATCGCCCATTAATCCTCTACTGCGTAAGTGGTGCGCGCACTAAAATGGCTAAAAACTATTTAGAATCAGTAGGATTTGAAAATATTCATGATGTTGGCTCTTTTCGTAACTATATGAGCTGTTAAAACTGATAACTAAACAGGCCTCAGAATTATTAACTTAATTAACCGCATTAAAGAGTTGAATTGAAATTTTGAGCTAAATATGTCATCCTTAACGGATGCAAACTACAAATATTCAAGAAAGCAATCAGAAAAAACTGACTCAGCCTCGTGATCGAGTTCTCCGCAGCAGGGTAAAACTGCTCGGCACACTGCTTGGTAATGTTATCAGAGAGCAGGCTGGAGAGTCTGTATTTGAGGCGGTTGAAGCGTTGCGCACTGGATTCCTACGCCTTCGAAAAAAAGAGAGCTCTAAGCGCCGTACAAAATTGATGTCCATTATTGAACATCTTGACCCTAATGAACTGACTCATGTAATTCGCGCGTTTAGTATCTACTTCAGCCTTATCAACCAGACTGAAGAGGAGTTTCACCATCTACAAAGACGCAGAGTGTTACTTGCCAATGAGAGACGGAAGAGCAATTTAAATATTAGTTTATGGCAGGGCTCATTTGATGAGACTCTCCATAACTTCAAAAAAGAGGATATTAGTAGAGAGGATCTGCAGAAGCTTCTTGATGGTTTAGCATATATGCCGGTGATGACTGCCCATCCTACAGAGGCACGACGCAGAACTATTATGGAGGGGTTGCGCCGTATTTTCGAGTATGAGGAGCGTCTAGATGACCCTCGTTTAAGCCAAAGTGAAAAAGAGCAGGCTGTACGAGATCTTGAGGGGCAGATTCAAATTCTCTGGAGTACTGATGAGATTCGCGCTCATAAACCTACTGTTGAGGATGAGATTAAACAGGGACTATACTATTATCAGAAATCACTATTCAAAGCTGTCCCACTACTCTACCGTAATTTAGAACGCCACATAAAAAGTGTCTACGGTTACAGTGTAGAGTCAGAAGGATCGGAGTCAGATAATAATAAAGAGATCAAAGTCCCATCCTTCATCCATTTCGGATCATGGATTGGTGGAGATCGTGATGGCAATCCATTTGTAACGCCAACCACTACCGAGAATGCGGTACGCACCTATGCTAAAACTATTCTGGAAGAGTATATAGAGAGGATAGATTCATTAACCCATCTGCTAACCCACTCCAGTGCGCTGGCTGATCTACCAGAAGAGTTCTCTAGACAGATTTCACGCGATGATGAGTTCTGTAACTCTATTAAATGTGAGAAGCTAGAGCGTTTTGAGAATGAGCCATACCGTCGTCGGCTCTATATTATGCAACATCGCATTGCGCTCAATTTAGATATTTTAGAGCGCCGTCTTGCTGGCAACAATATAGATAATAAACTTCTTGGCTATGAGTCTGTAGATGAGTTCTGCACAGATCTTAGGCTTATTCAAGAGGCTCTAATCGCTCATGGTGATATCCACGCAGCGAAAGGAGAGCTTCAAGATCTTATCCGCTTAGTTGAGACTTTTGGTTTCCATCTTATAAACCTCGACATTAGACAAGAGTCAACCCGCCACAGTGAAGCAGTTATTGATATCCTCAACTGCAGTGAGAGTGAGGCAAAATTTGATTATACCAATATGGATGAAGATGCACGGATTGAACTCCTCACAAGTGCCATAGGTCAAGATCGTCCGCTCACGATTAAAAAAAGTGAGCTTCAGGAAGATACCAGAGAGACTCTAGAGGTCTTTGATGTTATCTATCGACTACGAGATGAGATTGGTGAAGAGGTATTTGGACACTATGTAATCTCTATGACTCATGAGGCGAGCCACCTCCTAGAGGTACTCTTCTTAGCACGACAAACTGGGCTGGTTGGACGCAATATGGGGGGGCTTTTCTGTCATCTAAAGGTAACTCCTCTATTTGAAACAATAGAGGATCTGGAACATCTGAAACCTGTCCTCTCTCGCCTATTTAAGAATGAGACCTATCGAGAACTCCTCCAGCTGACTGGGAATCTACAGGAGGTGATGCTAGGCTACTCTGACTCATCCAAGGATGGTGGAATTACCTCATCATCTTGGAACCTATACAAGGCTCAACAACAGGCAGTAAAACTATCGACTAAACACTCTATCGAGTGTCGATTGTTTCATGGTCGCGGAGGTACTATTGGACGAGGTGGCGGCCCTACACACGATGCAATTCTATCGCAACCTGCAGGAACGGTCTATGGGCAGATTAAATTCACTGAACAGGGAGAGGTGCTATATTATAAATATGCGAACACTGAAACCGCAATCTATGAGTTGACTATGGGAGTAACTGGATTGATGAAGGCAAGCAGCTGTTTAGTGCGCGAACATGAAGCTGAGGAGAGTTCTCAGCGTGCCATCATGGAACAACTTAGCACTTTAGGTGAAGAGAGTTATCGTAACCTAACCGACAATACTCCTGGATTCCTCGATTACTTCTATGAGGTGACTCCAGTAGCTGAGATAGGGATGTTAAATCTCGGCTCTCGTCCATCTCACCGTGCTACAGGAGATCGCTCCAAAAGTTCAATTCGAGCTATCCCTTGGGTCTTTGGATGGGCACAATCTAGGCACACTCTCCCAGCTTGGTATGGGATAGGATCTGCCTTAGAGAAGTGGAGAGATAACAGTCCAGAACGCCTACAACAACTTAAAGATATGGTCAGAGAGTGGCCATACTTCAACTCCCTACTTAGCAATACACAGATGGCTCTATTTAAGGGCGACATGGGAATTGCTAAGGAGTACTCTAAACTTGCTGAAGATAGTGATAATGCGGAGAAGATCTACAATATGATAGCTACCGAGTATAATAAAACTCGTGAACAGGTATTGGAAATTATGGAGCTGAATACTTTAATGGAGGATACTCCATCACTTGCCCTCTCCCTAATTAGACGTAACCCTTACTTAGACCCTCTCAACCATATTCAGATTAGCCTACACCAACGCTTCATTAAAAGTGCAAACAAAAAACCGAGTGTAAGGCAGGATATAAGTCAAGATGAAATTATGGAGCAGTGGATGCAACCACTACTCAGAACCATAAATGCAATCTCTAATGGAATGCGCAATACCGGGTAATAATTAATGGAAGAGCTCTCTACACTTAATGTCGAAGGTATATCTACAATACTAGAGCAGTCACACTGGATAGTGCAGATTTTTATAGTATCTCTGTTTGCCCTTACTATCGACCTCCTTCAGCGTCGCACTCTCAACAAGCTTATTGTGCGTGCGGAAAAGAACACCAAAAACCTCTGGGATGAAGCTATTCTTCGTGCAATGCGCCGTCCGATTAGCCTCATCATCTGGATTACTAGTATAGCATTTAGCGCGAAAATTGCTCAGAGTGCATCTCCTGCAATGATCTTCGAAGCTATTGATCCACTTCGTGATGTAGGAGTTATAAGCTCTATAACTTGGTTTCTAATTCGTATCTCTAAAGAGGGGCAGCGCGCATACATTGATGGGCGCAAACAGAAAGATCAGATGATTGATGAGTCTATGGTTGACTCAATAAATCGCTTAATTAGAAGTTCAATCATCATAACCTCATCACTGGTAATGCTTCAGACCCTTGGCTACAGCATCTCTGGCGTGCTCGCCTTTGGTGGCTTAAGTGGAATGGTTGTAGGTTTTGCTGCTAAAGATCTTCTCGCCAATCTATTTGGCGGCTTAATGATTCATCTTGATCGCCCTTTTTCTCTTGGAGATTGGATTCGCTCCCCAGACCAAAATATTGAGGGTACAGTAGAGCAGATAGGATGGAGACTGACAAAAGTACGAACCTTTGATAAACGCCCACTCTACATCCCTAATGCAACCTTCTCCAACATCAGCGTTGAAAACCCTCAACGGATGTCGCATCGAAGAATAAAAGAGACTATTGGAATTCGTTATGATGATGCATCCAAGATGGATCAAATAATAATAAAAGTGAAAGGGATGTTACGCACCCACCCAGAGATTGATAACAGCCAAACTCTGATTGTAAACTTCAACCACTTCTCCCCTTCATCACTAGACTTCTTCATCTACACCTTTACCAAGACAACCAATTGGGTGCGCTTTCACGAAATAAAGCAGGATGTACTCCTAAAAATTGTAGAGATTATTGAGGCCGAAGGGGCTGAGATCGCATTCCCAACTTCTACTCTCCACCTTAAAGGTGCAGAGAACTTTGAACATTGAGTTTGATAATTCTCTCCCGATAAATCAACGGCGAGAGGATATTACTGAAGCGATCCAAAAAAACCAAGTTGTTATTATCTGCGGCGAGACTGGCTCTGGTAAAACAACCCAACTTCCAAAAATATGTCTAGCCCTTGGACGAGGGGTAGAACAGAGAATTGGACACACTCAACCACGCAGAATAGCAGCACGAGCGGTTGCTAGCCGTATTGCTGAGGAGCTCAAGAGCAGTATTGGTGAACTAGTTGGATTTAAGATCCGTTTTGATGATAAGAGCAGCGCCCGTAGTCGCATTAAGTTGATGACTGATGGAATTCTACTCGCAGAGATTCAATCTGATCCACTCCTCAGACAATACGACACTATAATTATAGATGAGGCACATGAACGAAGTCTCAATATAGATTTTCTACTCGGCTATCTACAACAGCTCACAACTAAAAGATCTGACTTAAAGATTATAATAACATCTGCTACTATTGATCCTCATCGCTTCTCCAAACATTTCAATGATGCGCCAATAGTTGAGGTCTCAGGGCGCACCTACCCAGTTAAGGTTCTCTATCGAGAGATTGCTGAAGATGAAAATTCAGAAGATGAAAACAGAAGCGTAAGCCGTAGCAAAGAGCGTTCACAACGACAACACAATGGGATTCTGAATGCGATAAAAGAGCTCTCACAGTATGGGTCTGGTGATATTCTAATCTTCTTTAGCGGAGAACGAGACATTAAAGATTGTCACTCGTTTCTAAAGCGTGCCCGAATTCCTCAAAGCGAAGTTCTACCTCTCTTCTCAAGGCTATCAACTAAAGAGCAGAATAAAATTTTTAGCGCTCACTCTGGCAGACGCATAATACTCTCAACAAATGTGGCAGAGACTTCGCTAACTGTTCCTGGCATCCGTTATGTTATTGATACTGGAACCGCACGGGTCAGCCGCTATAGCCACCGCAGCGGAATACAACGCTTACCTATCGAGAAGATCTCACAAGCTGCGGCAAACCAACGAAAAGGGCGTTGCGGTCGAGTAAGTGATGGGGTCTGTATTCGACTATATAGCGAAGAAGATTTCACTCTCCGCCCGCTATTCACCGATCCAGAAATTCTACGCACTCATCTAGCTCCAGTTATTTTGCAGATGGCAGCACTTAACCTCGGATCACCAAGCAATTTCCCATTTATTGATCCACCAGACCTTAGCCTAATAAAAGATGGGGAACGAACTCTATATGAGATTGGGGCGATGGATAAAAAACATCAAATTACTCCCCTAGGAAAAAAAATAGGTCGCTTTCCTGTAGATCCGCAGATAGCAAGAATGCTTCTTGCCGCAGAGCGAGAGGGGTGTCTTAATGAGATTTTAATTATTGCAGCGGCTCTTACTATCCAAGACCCCAGAGAGCGACCACTAGATGCTCAGCAGGCAGCAGATGAGAAGCACGCGCCATTTGCTGACGATAAGTCTGACTTCATCCTCTTTATCAATCTCTGGAACTTCTTTCAAGAGCAGCGTAAGAAACTATCTAATAGTCAACTGAGAAAACTCTGTAAAACCAACTTCCTTAACTGGATGAGAATGCGCGAATGGATGGATATCCACACTCAACTTCTCAACATAGTGCGTGAACTTAAACTAAAGCCAAACACCATCAAAGCTGACTATGGAATGGTGCATCGCGCCCTCCTCTCTGGATTACTGAGTCACATAGCAATGCAGGGAGATAAGTATCTCTATAATGGGGTGCGTGGAGTCGAGCTTAGGATATGGCCTGGCTCAACTCAATTTAAAAACAGAATGAAGTGGATGATCGCAGCAGAGAAGGTAGAGACCTCGCAACTATACGCCCGTACCGTAGCAGCAATAGAGCCAGAGTGGATAGAGAGGATAGGTAAACATCTACTAAAACGCAACTATGCGGAACCACATTGGGAGAAGAGCCGAGGTCAGGTCGCAGCTTTTGAGAGCATCACTCTCTACGGACTGCCTATTGTCTCTCGTAGAAAAGTTAATTTTGGCTCTATAGAACCAGCAGAGTCTCGTAAAATATTTATCCGTTCTGCACTGGTAGAGGATCAATTAAATAGTCGCGGTGACTTTCTAAAACATAACCGTAATCTTATTGATGAAGTAGAGAAGTTAGAGGCAAAATCCAGACGCAGAGATATTCTAATCGATGCAGAGAGCCTCTATCTATTTTATGACGAACTCATTCCAGCAGAGGTTAGAAGCCTGCCAACTTTCGAGAAGTGGCGAATTAAAGCAGAGAAGATAGACTCTAAACTTCTATTTTTATCAACCGATAAAATTATGCAGCATAGTGCAGAGGAGGCTAGTAGCGAGGAACTCTTCCCTGACCATCTAACTGTTGGCAATAGTAAGCTACCACTAAGCTACCACTTCGACCCTGAAAGTAGAGAGGATGGAGTTACGCTCACCCTACCAGCTGAAATAGTATCGCAAATAAACAGAGAGAGAACTGAGTGGCTAGTGCCTGGACTACTTAGGGAGAGGGTTATAGAGATGCTGCGCGCACTTCCTAAAAAATGGCGTAGAAACTTTGTCCCTGTTGCAGACTTTGCAGACGCAGTACTCTCTTCGTTAGATGAATCTAAAGGAGCTCTCGGAGCACAATTATCATCTAAGTTGCGCTATATGACTGGAGTTACTCTTCCAGAAAAAATATGGGATGAGATCAATATACCTGAGCACCTGCAGATGAGTTTTAAGGTTATAGATAGGGATGGAAAAACTATTCATAGTGGCAGAGACCTTAGTACTCTGCTTGATAAGAGCTATAAATCTAGCACACCAAGTAAGGGAACTTTTAATATAGAAAAAAATAGTAGAGTCAGTAACGGAGAGCAGAGACATAAGGTTGAGCGCCAAAACCTACAACAGTGGGACTTCGGAGATATTCCAACTTCTGTCACAGTTAGGCGTCACGGGATAGAGATGACTCTATATCCTGCACTCACAAAACCAAGTGTAGATTCATCTAGAGTCGACTTAACACTAGTTGAGACTGCCGAGCTTGCATCCACAACCAACCAGCACGGTATAACTACTCTCTTTCTCAACCAGTATAAGACTCAACTTAGCTCTTTAATAGCTCCACCTTTTGAGACTCAGAGTATCTGTTTACAGGCTCTTAAACTTGGAAGATGCAAATCTATTATTAACCAACTGCTAACTATAAGTGTGACTGAATCCATGCAAAAATCATCCAGCTATAACCACACCCATCTCCAGCAGCAGAGCTTTGAGCAGTCTGCGCTAGATGCATTAAATACTCTACCCCAAACCTTAAAGAAAAATCGCAACTTGATTGCAGATATAGTAAAACTATATCACCAAATATCTAATCAACTTAAAGGTAACATCCCCCCATCTCAACTCTTAACTTACTCAAAAATAAAAAGCCATTTAGATACTTTAGTCTATCCAAACTTTATAACTAATACACCACTGGAGTGGCTAACCCATCTCCCTCGTTATTTAAAAGGAGTTGAACGAAGGATCGACAAATTGAGTAATAGTCCAGATAAGGATAGAGTATGGGCACAACAGTTATCTCTACTCTGGGACCGTATTGAAGATAGCTTAAACTATGAAGAGCATAACAGCTGCGACAAATTTATCGAATATCGCTGGATGCTAGAGGAGTACCGCATCTCGCTATTCGCTCAAGAGCTAGGAACAGTAAAACCAGTATCAGTAGAGAGGCTTAACAAGCTATGGCGTCAGCTGTGAGAGATGAATAGATAGCTACTAAACAGAAGTGCGCTTGCAATACTAAGATCAACTACTGCTACACTCAGCAAAAATATAAAATCTCCGTGCGCCAGAGATGATAGTTTTGCACCAGCTGTTATCATCAACACTAAAAATAGAAAAAAGGTTGGTCTAAAAAATTGCCATATTTTTGGTTTGTTCAGCTGCTCAATTCGTATAAGATTTTTTCGGCAACTATTGATAAAAATATATTTTGCTTTCACTGCTCCCAACAATATAGCTAGCACTACTGAGCCAGTGATCCAATGAGTTTCAAAGCTAAGCTGAGATGCTTCTTTCAAGAGTAAAGCACTTTTTAAAATAAGAACAGCAACACCTGTATACCAAGTAGTTGCTGCCAATATCTTCAGAGTAGATTTTTCTACAGCACTCCAGTCATTCACTCTGGATTGAGTTTTAATCATCACCCCAGGGGATTGCTTCTCGCTCCGTAGTAAGTAACTTCATCCCAGCATGCTCGTTGGCTGCCATGATAATTTTAACTTCGAAATTATCTGCAACCGTTAACTCTTTACGCATATCACGCGCTTGAGCACGAGCATCTTTATACTTCTCATGACTCTCAACAGCCTCAACCTTACGGCTAGGAAACATCTTAAATATAAAGTATGGCACTTTAAATCCGCCCCTAGCGTTTCGCTCTCTTTTTAGCTGCTTTTTTCTTAACTGCAACCTTCTTCTTAACAACTTTTTTCTTTACAGCTTTTTTCTTAACCACAGCCTTCTTTTTAGCTACTACCTTTTTCTTAGCAGCTTTCTTTTTAACTGCAGTTTTCTTTTTAGTTACTGCCTTTTTCTTAACAGCTTTCCTCTTAACGACAGCCTTCTTTTTAGCTGCTATTTTTTTCTTAACAACTTTTTTCTTAACTGCCTTCTTCTTAACTGCAGCCTTCTTTTTAGCTACCACTTTTTTCTTAACAGCCTTTTTCTTAGCTACTACTTTTTTCTTAGCAACTTTCTTCTTCACAGCTTTTTTCTTAACTGCTGCTTTCTTTTTAGTTACTACTTTTTTATTAGCAGCTACTTTCTTTTTAGTTACTGCTTTTTTCTTAGCAGCTACTTTCTTTTTAGTTACTGCCTTTTTCTTAGCAGCCACTTTCTTTTTAGTTACTGCCTTTTTCTTAGCAGCTTTTTTCTTTGCTACTACTTTTTTCTTTATATCCATCTTTTTATCCTCTTCCTTTATTTTCTTTACTTTAACTTCTGGTGTTGACCGTTTTAACTCTTCAGCAAATTTACATACATCTTTTAACACTCTTGCACTATCAAAATCACCTTTTACAATTCTCATTCTATTCTGATAGAATTTTTGTAGAACTGGTTCCAGTGCTTCATAATTTCTGAGTCTACGACTAATAGTCTCTTCTCTATCATCTGCTCTGCGATGAAGTCTACTCCCACAATAGTCACAGACATTATCAACAACAGGAGGATCTGTGTAGATATTAAATTTCTCTCCACACCCTCTGCAGCTGAGTCTTCCTGTCATTGATTCCATAAACTGATCATAGTCATATTTTATTATAATTATTCCAGCAAAGCCTACCCCCTGCTTAAGCAGTAGAGCATCTAATCCTGCAGACTGACCGCTACTCTTAGGACCACCATCTAAAATAAATCCATCTTGCACATCATCTTTAGATAGACGAGCAGTTAACACTTGAAGTACTAGATCGTTATTAACTGGCTTTTTATTTCTCAAACCTTTCTGAATATCTATTCCCAGCTGCGAACCAGTATCTACTTCATCATTTAAGATTCCGCTCATTGATATCATCGGCACCTTGTACCGTTCTGCTAGTTTTTTAGCATACTCTTCTTTACCTGATCCTCGTGGACCTAACAACGACATTCTTATCATTACTCGAAAACACCCTACTCTTTAAAATATATTGAAAATAAAATTTTATGTATAAACCCCTTTATATTACTCTTTATAAATAGATGTAGTCAACAACATTTTTCACTTAATTTTTACCCACAATAAATTAATGGTAATCTATAGATGAATAGTTTATTAAATTCAGGTATAATTATGCGCTAAATTTTAGAGTACACCATATTTTTTAATTTACATTTTTTTTTAATTTTCATCTCAAGGAGTGAATTTAATGTCTGTAAAGAATGCTTTCTATGCACAATCTGGCGGTGTAACCGCTGTAATTAATGCTTCAGCTTGTGGCGTGATTGAGACTGCGCGTAAACATCCTGACAAGATTGGAACCGTATATGCTGGACGCAATGGTATCATCGGAGCTTTAACCGAAGAGCTAATTGATACATCTAAAGAGTCTAATGAAAATATCTCAGCTCTTAAAACCACGCCATCAGGTGGCTTTGGATCGTGCCGCTTTAAACTGAAAAGTTTAGAGGATAATAAACGAGAGTATGAAAGACTGATTGAGGTCTTCAAAGCTCATAATATTGGTTACTTTTTTTATAATGGTGGTGGCGACTCTGCAGACACTTGTTATAAAGTGTCTCAACTCTCTGAAAAGATGGGATACCCTGTACAGGCTATCCATATTCCTAAAACTGTCGATAACGATCTACCTATCACTGATAACTGTCCAGGTTTTGGCTCTGTAGCTAAGTATATTGCTGTATCTACCTTAGAAGCATCTTACGATGTTAGATCTATGGCTGCCACCTCTACTAAGATTTTTGTGATTGAAGTTATGGGGCGTCATGCAGGATGGATTGCAGCAGCCGGTGCGCTAGTTGAAGATTACGGCATTCCAGTTGTCACTCTATTCCCAGAGGTTGAGTTCAACCAAGAGAAGTTCTTGGCAGCTGTTGAATCTAAAGTACAAGAACATGGCTACTGTACGATTGTAGTATCTGAGGGAGCACACTGGGCAGATGGCAAATTCCTTGCAGAACAGGGAACTCGTGACTCTTTTGGGCATGCACAACTTGGTGGTGCTGCTCCTGTGGTTGCTAATATCATTAAAGATGCTCTTGGATATAAGTTCCACTGGGCAGTTGCTGACTACCTGCAACGCGCAGCGCGTCACCTTGCCTCTAAGTCAGATGTCGAGCAGGCGTATGCACTTGGTGAAGCTGGGGTTAATTTCGCACTTGATGGAGATAACTCTATTATGCCTACGGTAGTGCGGACATCTAACTCTCCTTACACTTGGGAGATTGGTAAAGCACCTCTCTCTGACGTGGCCAATGTAGAGAAAATGATGCCGATGGAGTATATATCTGAAGATGGATTCGGCATTACTCAAGGGTGCAAGGATTATCTTTACCCTCTAATGCAGGGCGAATCTTATCCGGAGTATGATGACAACGGAATGCCTAAGTATGTGACCTTAGACAATGTTGCAGTGGATAAAAAACTAGATAATTTCGAGCTATAACTATTGCACCCCCTAAAAAACCGATCTCTGTGGCTACATTTTGCGACTTGATTTGGTGAATTTTAGGGGGTAATTTAATAGCTACAATAGATCCAAATATAATTTAAACTTTTCTTTTAACTTTTCTTTTAACTTTATAGGAGTTTGTACATGAATGATTATTTAATCTTTTCACTGGTTGCAGGTTTAGCTGCAATCGTTTATGGAATGGTATCAATCCAATGGATTAATGCTAAATCCACTGGTAATGCACGGATGCAAGAGATTGCTGCCGCAATTCAACAGGGGGCTCAGGCTTACCTAACTAGACAATACACAGCTATTAGCTATGTTGGTATTACACTATTTGTAATAATTGGTTTTTTCTTAGATTGGTCTTCGGCAATTGGTTTTGCTGTTGGTGCTATCTTCTCTGGCGCAGCTGGCTTTATCGGAATGAATGTTTCGGTTAAATCTAACTCAAGAACTGCAGAAGCGGCTAATGACGGAATTAACGCTGCTTTCCAAGTAGCCTTCCGTGGTGGCGCTATTACAGGAATGTTGGTTGTTGGTCTTGGAATACTAGGAGTTGCTGGTTACTACACAATTCTAACTATGATGGGATCTACCACTGAGGAGACTCTGCACTCACTAGTTGGGCTTGCATTTGGTGGCTCACTAATCTCTATCTTTGCCCGTCTTGGTGGCGGAATCTTCACTAAAGGTGCTGATGTTGGTGCTGATATTGTAGGTAAGGTTGAAGCTGGAATCCCTGAGGATGACCCCCGCAACCCTGCAGTAATTGCTGACAATGTTGGTGATAATGTTGGTGACTGTGCTGGTATGGCTGCAGATCTCTTCGAGACTTACGCGGTAACTACCGTTGCAACTATGCTTCTAGGAATGTTGATGATCAACGGCAATGAAGCTGCGATCTTATATCCACTAGTACTTGGTGGAATATCTATTGTTGCATCTATCGCTGGAACCTACTTTGTTAAAGTTAATGAGGGCGGCAAAATTATGAATGCTCTCTATAGAGGTTTAGCCGTTGCTGGACTAATTGCTGCGGCAATTTTCTACCCTGTAACTACTATGATGTTTGGTGATATGGTGGTGATCGAAGGTGTTGAAATTGCATCTCGTAGTATCTACTATTCAGCTCTTATTGGACTAGCCTTAACAGCAGCTATGGTAGTAATCACTGAGTACTATACTGCAACAGAGTATGCTCCAGTACGCGACATCGCTGCAGCATCAACTACAGGTGATGGAACTAATGTTATCGCTGGACTTGGTGTATCAATGAAATCTACAGCTGCTCCTGTGATGGCTGTCTGTGCATCTATCTGGGGTGCTCATGAGTTTGCTGGCCTATATGGTATTGCAATTGCTGCGACTTCTATGCTCTCTATGACAGGAATTATTGTAGCACTTGATGCTTACGGTCCTATCACTGATAATGCTGGTGGTATTGCTGAAATGGCAGAGCTTCCTGAAGCTATCCGTAACATTACCGATCCATTAGATGCAGTTGGTAACACAACTAAAGCAGTAACTAAAGGATATGCGATTGGTTCTGCTGGACTTGCTACTCTAGTTCTATTTGCTGACTACACCCACGCACTTGGCGGAAATGTAAGTTTTGACCTATCTAACCATATGGTTATTATTGGTCTATTCCTTGGTGGAATGATCCCTTACCTCTTCGGCGCAATGGCAATGGAAGCAGTTGGTCGTGCTGCTGGTGGTATTGTAAATGAAGTTCGCCGTCAGTTCCGTGAGATTCCTGGAATCATGGATCGCACAGCTAAACCTGACTATGGTAAAGCTGTAGATATGTTGACTAAGGCTGCCATTAGAGAGATGATCATTCCTTCTATGCTTCCAATTGCTGCGCCAATCATTGTTGGCCTAACTCTTGGTAAAGAGGCTCTTGGTGGAATGTTGATCGGTACTATCGTTACAGGTATCTTTATTGCAATCTCTATGACCACTGGTGGTGGTGCTTGGGATAACGCTAAGAAGTATATCGAAGATGGTAACTTTGGTGGAAAAGGCTCCGATGCTCATAAAGCAGCAGTTACTGGTGATACAGTAGGTGATCCGTACAAGGACACAGCTGGACCTGCAATCAATCCTCTTATTAAGATCATTAATATTGTGGCGTTGATGATGGTACCACTACTCTAAAACATATATACCTATTAATATAGGTAAGAGTATAATGAGGGGCTAGGAGACTAGCCCCTTTTTTATTGATATATTTTTTTAATGGAGTAGAAGATGAATTTAGACCGAGTATCAACTGGAGACAATATTCCAGAAGAGATTAATGTAATCATTGAGATCCCTGCTCATGCTGACCCTGTTAAGTATGAAGTGGATAAAGAGACAGGTGCGATGTTTGTAGATCGCTTTATGAATACCGCAATGCACTACCCATGTAACTATGGCTATGTTCCACACACTCTATCTGATGATGGGGATCCTGTTGATGTGCTAGTTGTAACTCCATACCCTGTCATTAGTGGATCTGTAGTTCGTTGCCGACCTATTGGAGTACTCCAGATGACAGATGAGGCTGGAAGTGATGCGAAGGTGCTTGCAGTACCAATCTCAAAATTATGCTCTCTGCATAAAGATGCGAGTCGTCCTGAGGATGTATCTCAACTACTTCTTGATCAGATTTCACACTTCTTTGAACATTACAAAGATCTAGAGAAAGATAAATGGGTTAAGATTGGTGGCTGGGAAGATGCTACAGCTGCATATCAAGAGATTTTGGATAGCATTGATCGCTTCCAGAATGCCCCTGAAAAACCGCATTTTTAATTTATAACTTGAGAGTAAATAATGAAAATAGCGATAATATCTGATAGTCACGATAATATAGAACTGCTTCACTCTGCATTTGCAGATGCTAAAGATAGAGGGGCTGAACAGGTTCTCCACTGCGGTGATGTGGTCGCTCCATACACCATAAAAAGAGCCCATAAGTACGGACTTCCAATTCACGTTATTCACGGAAATAACACCGGAGATCTCTACCATCTAGCCAAGGTATCTAATGACCCTCAATATATGGTCACCTACTATGGAAGGGATGCATCTATAGAGCTTGGAGGTAGAAAGATATTTATGGTTCACTACCCAGAGTATGCCGAAGCGATGGCGCTCACAGCTAAGTATGATCTAGTCTGCTGTGGTCACGATCACCACTGTAATATTGAGACTATTCAAACTATTGATCAGAATAAAACGACTCTCTTAGTAAATCCTGGAAGTTCATCTGGAATAGATAGAGTTCAACCAACCTACGCTTTCGGTGATTTAGAAAGTTTAGAGTTTGAGATTATAGATATTCCAGAACCGCAAGATCTTAAACCATACAGACACTCAACTAATTATAGAGGGATCTCTAAAAAGTCCTAAAATGGGGTAAACCTAGAGAACACTCCACGAGGTGACAATCCTCTATTCATAGACCCCATCTCTCTTCCCATATATGTGGTGCTAGTTGCCATATCTTGGGTTGCTCTATCCATATTATCCATACTAGCCATCATAGGCTCTAAAGTATGGAGATGGCTAGTAATTTGCTGCATACTTCCATCCATATTTTCTACGCTGGTAGTGATGACAGCCATATTTGCATCTATTGCATTTAGGTTACGAGACATAACTTCCATATTACCAGACATTCCATCAATGCCATCAACCATACTAGCAAGATGCATTCCCATATATGGATCCATACTAGTAGCCATAACCTGTACATTGCGTGCAATATGAGACATATCTTTAGCTAGATTATAGATTAAGTAACCACCAAAAATAGAGAGTACACAAAAGGCGAATAGTCCAGGATAAACAATCATCTCCCAACGTCTAGCACTCTTCTCAAAGCAGTTAGCAAATCGCTCTAATGGCTGCGCCACCTCTTCTTTATTTAAATCTGACATAGTTAACCCTCTTAGTTAATAATTAATCAAAAAACAGTGTTTTAAACTATTTCATTTGTAATGCGGTTGTATCTGCTAGCTGAGGATTCAGCCCACGAATAACTGTTATTATTTTGTCTGCCTCTTGCCTCATTCCCAACTCATTTAATATTGTGACTGCGCGCACAAAGGCATTAGCTGCTCTGACCATATCTTTTTTTGCATAGTATATATTCCCCAACTCGCCCCACGCATTATGATTCATCGGTTCCTCTTCGAGCAGTGATTGATAACTCTCCACTGCCGCATCATAATTACCTTCCCAAAATAGTTGGTGCCCTCTATTTCTCAACCACTCTAGATCAGTTTCACTCTGTTCACTATCGTCAATATACCATACATCCGTCGGAATACTATCTCTGCTCTTACCATAAGGGTTGCTCTCTCTACTTATCATAGTAGTAGATGGAAGAGGCATCGTAGATGAAATCAGCTGTGGCTGTGAATGATCTCTGTATTGCTGTTCAATATCAAGCTCAACTAAGCTCGCAGGCGCATTGATGAGGGTAGTTACGATATCCTGCTCCTGCTCTACTTTTGGCGGCTTTACTACTGGTAGTTCAGCTATAGCGGGGAGGGATGGGGGCATGATCGGTTTTGCAGCTACCTTTACAGGTGACTCTAGTTCTAGTTCTGGCTCCAGTTCTAGTTCTAGTTCTAGCTCTGGCTCTGGCTCTGGCTCTGGCTTTAATGATACTGATATTACAGTTTCTGCTTCAACAGGACTCTCTCTCTTACTCTCATTGTTTAGAGCTTTATCTATCTCAGCTGCAGTTGGTAACGATGCCGTAGAAGATTTTTCTACTTGAGCAGCGATATTTCCACTTGAGGCATTACCGTTCCAATAAAATTTAAGTTGCTCTCTCTCTAGATAAGCAATCACCCCAACTCCTACCACTATACCAGGGAGGATAGAGGCTAACATTCTAATAAATACTTTCATAACTTGCTATTGTAACACATATATTAGTATTTAAGTAAGTTGGTATTGTAGTATATTACTACTAACTACTGGAAGCCAAAATATCTAACTGGATTACTCATCTGTGGAATCAGAGCTAGCGGATCCATTGCATCAGCTTGGCGCAGTCCGAGTGCCCGCTCTGGCATAAATGAAGAGAAGTAACGCGGTGCACTATCCATAGGTGCTTGATCAGTAGATACTGCATTAGATATTAGATCAGCTTCTCTTCCTAGAGCATCCATATTTATCATAGCAGATTCAAATCCATCAACAACCATATCTTCTTCACTTACTCTACAAGGCTCAATTTTTACAGTTTCTATACTCTCAATAGGTTGATCAATTAAGTGAGAAACTTTTGCAGGAGCAATCTCACCTAATGCCCAAATATCAACATCTGAATTATTGCTAGAGTAGTTACTTACAGTTTCTCTATTAAAACTCCACGCTGAATCTATTGACTCTAACTCATCACGACTAAAGTTACGCTCAAAATTTTGTGTAGCAGCGCGGCGTGGTGAGTAAGATGCTGGAACTATAGGTAATTCATTTTCAGGACGATACATTGCATACTCTGGCTCTACCAACATCTCAGTTTTAGGTTCAATGCCAAAATCAAAATGCCCTCCATATGGACCCATTGGAGGTGGTGCAGACCACTCCCCAGCAACAGCTATGGTTGATGATGCTGCTACTAGCAACAGAGAGATAATCTGTTTTGTAACTCCTACCTTATTACTCATCATATTTAACTCCTATTTTATACAATAATTAACTCTAAAATTCAACCCTTAACCAAACCATCTTCACTACTTTCACTATTTTCATTACTATCTTTAATCACTGGAGGCTTATATCCTTCAGGATATAGCGCTTCTCCAGCACTCAAACAACCGAGAGGAATAATAATCAGAGTCAACAGTGTAGACACAACTACACCAAAAAGTAGAGCCACAGCCATTCCCTGAAATATAGGATCAGTGAGAATTACACTAGATCCTCCTACCAGTGCTAGTGCAGTAATAATGATGGGACGCATTCTAGTTTTGCCCGAGTCAATAACCGCAGAGACAGGATCCTTTCCAGCTAGAAGCTCAAGCTGGGCAAAGTCCACCAGCAGAATTGAGTTACGTACAATAATTCCAGCTAAAGCGATAAAGCCGATCATTGAAGTCGCAGTAAATTCTGCGCCCATAATCCAATGCCCTGGTACAATTCCAACCATAGTGATAGGAATTGGCGCCATAATTACCAGTGGAATAATAAAGTTGCCGAACTGCCATACCACTAAGATATAAATTAAGATCAGTGCTACTCCAAAGGCAATTCCCATATCCCTAAAGGTGACTAAAGTTACATTCCACTCTCCATCCCACTTTATGCCTGACTTAAAGAACTCTTTTGGTGCCGAAACCCACTCACCCTCAATCTTCTCTCCCTGTGGACTACGGAGGTCTCTCTCTTCCATAATTCGCTCCAGATCAAACATAGCGTATAGAGGTGCTGGAAGACCGTTAACCGCATCTCCAACTACATACTCAACTGCTCGTAGATCTTTATGGTATATTACGGGATCTTCATAAAAAGTTTTAAAATGCCCTAATTCACCAAGTGACACTGTCTGCTGTCCATCTATAGTTGGAATTGGTAGATCTGTTAAGCTCACAATTTTAGAGCGAATTGCCAACGGTACCTCAAGGGAGATTAGAGTTGGTTCACGCGTTTTACCCTGCTTGACATCACCAAGTGGGATGCTGCCCATTGCCATTGTAAGGTTACGGTTAATAGTCTCTACTGAGATCCCTCTTCTATTTGCTTTTTCTGTATCAACAACAAAGTGAAGGATCTCATGAGGATCATCCATATAATTATCAACATCCTCCATAATAGATGAGCTTTTAAATATTTCAGTCATCTCTGCAGCTATTATGCGTCGTGTGTGTGCGTCAGGTCCATACACTTCTGCAACTACCGATTGCAATACTGGTGGCCCTGGCGGAACTTCTGCTACAGTAATTCTAGCTCCACTCTTATCCGCAACAGTTTTCAAAACTCGACGCACTTCCATTGCGATTTCATGACTACTCCGATCACGATCTGATTTATGAACCAGCTGAACTGAGATGGTTGCCATCCATGGGTACTCTTGTAGATAGTAGTGCCGCACTAGACCGTTAAAGTTAAATGGCGCAGCAACTCCAGTATAGGTCTGAATTGCTGTAGTCTCTGGGACATTTTTCTCAATAAGAGTTGCCATCTTGCGTGCCACATTAGCAGTCACAGGCAGAGCTGTTCCAGTTGGCATACGGACCATAACATCAAACTCTGACTTATTATCATAAGGGAGCATCTTAGTCTTTACGCCATTGGTGTAGAATAGTGAAACAGCTAAGAAAAAACTTCCAATAATTGCTATTAATACAATCCAGCCAATCGTACGATTCTCAATCATTGGAAGGATAATTCCCTCATAAACTCGTCCTACTCGCTCTAACATTACATGCTCTTTCTTCTCTGCTTCTCTTAGAGATGCCATAGATGGGCGTAACTTCATAGTAAGCCAAGGAGTAAATATAAATGCCGCAAAGAGTGAAAATGCCATAGCCGCAGAGCCGAGCACTGGGATTGGAGCCATATAAGGGCCCATCATTCCAGTTACAAACCCCATAGGTAGTAGTGCAGCAATAACTGTTAGAGTCGCAAGAATAGTTGGGTTTCCAACTTCACGGGTTGCATCAACTGCAGTATCTTCATCTGTTTCGCCTTTCATTAACCAGCGTCGATAGATATTCTCCACCACCACGATTGCGTCATCTACCAAAATACCGATAGAGAAGATAAGCGCAAATAGACTTACTCTATTAATACTATAGTCCAACATGTAGGCAGCAAATACTGTCAACAAAATCACTACTGGAATCACGATGGTCACAACTAACGCTGGACGCCAGCCCAGACTTAGATAGATCAACACTGTAACTGCAAGAGTCGCAATCACTAATTTGAAGAGCAACTCATCTACTTTATCTTTAGCTGTTGCTCCATAATTTCGAGTAACATCTACATTAATATTGGATGGAATCAGAGTTCCCTTTAACTCTTCAATCTGAGCCAATATCGCATTAGCAACAGGCACCGCATTACTGCCCTCTTTTTTGGCTACTGCAATAGTTACCGCAGGAAAACCATCTGCGGTCTTATCGCCACTATAACCATCTCCACTATAAAACTCTACCATACCGCTAGCCTCTTCAGGGCCTTGATATACGCTTGCTATATCTCGCACATAGATAGGCATCTCATTATGTGTTCCTATAACTAAGTTAGCGATCTGTTTTGCTGTATGGAGAAATGATCCTGTATAGACTTTAAATGTAAGATTACCAGATTCAGAGTTACCAGCAACCTGCTCACCATTAGCAGTTTTAATGGTATGAGCAACTTGATCTAAACTAATTCCAAAACCTGAAAGTCGTTCTGGCATCACTTCAACTCTAACCTGAGTACGCCGTCCTCCAACAATAAATGATTCGCCAGTATTTGGAATTGACTCTAGAATATGGACAATATCTGTTGATAGAGTGCGGATAGTACTATCATCCACCTCATTTGACCAGAGAGTTAAATTAACAATAGGAACATCATCAATACCTTTCGCTTTAACTAGTGGCTGTCCTACACCTGGCGGGATACGATCTTGGTTAGCAGATAGTTTATTATATACCTTCACTAAAGATGGTATCACCTGCTCTCCAACCATAAACTGAACAGTTACAATACCGATGCCGCGCTGGGTTGCCGAGTAGACATGCTTCACCCCAGGAATTTCGCTCATAATTAGCTCAAGCGGCTCAACGGCAACCCCTGACAACTGCTCCGCATGCACTCCTGGAGCATTCACAAAGATATCAATCATAGGGACTGAGATCTGAGGATCCTCTTGGCGTGGAGTCATCATCAACCCAATAAAACCTAATCCAAGCATTGCAAATAGCAATAGAGGAGATAGTGGTGAATGGATGAATGATTTTGCCATCCCTCCTGCAATGCCTAGCGGCTCATTATCTTTGCTATCACTGTCAGACTGACTGATAGTATCTAATTTTGTCTCACTCATAATTTAAAAACGATCTTTACCGCCAGCACTCCATCCAATAGCTGATGGAGTAGTCATAAGACGCTCCCCTACAACCAATCCAGAAAGAATTGTGACATGTTTATTATCTACTAACTCACCAACGCGTACCACTCGTAGTTCTGGTTCACCACTATCTTCGTCTATGATAAATACTGCAGGCAGCGTACCACGCCAGAGTAGAGATGAAGTTGGAACTACAGGGAAAGTAGAGATTGGTGCCTGCATATCAGGAATCATAATCTCTGAGTACATCCCTGGTGCCGCAGGACTTCCTTTAGGCAGATCAAATTTTACTTTAACACTATGGCGCTGTAGATCTGCACCTGGGAATATTTGAGCGACTCGTACTTCAAGTCGCACTCCGCCAACATCTAATTTTGCAGGCATAACCATTCCAACTTTCAGCCCTGTAACTAAACGAGCTGGAACCTCTACTAGCAGCTGTAGACGCTCTACATTCGCAAATTGAAATAGGGGCTGACCTGGCTGAACCGTATCTCCAACCTCAACCATCTTTCGCATAATTATGCCAGAGAATGGTGCGATAGCCTTAGCATTACTTATCCGTGCATCTAACTGCTTAAGCTGCGCATCAGCTTGTACCACTGCAGCTTGCGCAGACTCAACCATAGTTTGGTGAGAATAGATCTCAGAATAGCGATCAAAATCAGGATCACCGCGTCCTAATCCTGCTGAACGCATAGGATCAGTAAACATACTCAACATCCCAGGCACTCCACCCAACATAGCATCACCTTGATAATTAGGTGAGACAACACTCTTATTGTACTGCACATCAGCATTTCTAAGAGCAGATTGAGCAATCTGCAATTGTGCCTCTACCTCTTGACGCTTAGCTCGTAAAGTTGCATCATCTACCTGCGCAAGAAGATCTCCTTCATTAAAACTATCCCCCTCTTTTCCTGCAATACTCTCAATACTACCTGGAAGCTCAGCATTAAGTGTAACCATCTGGTAAGGGACTATAGATCCACCTAAGGTTACACTGACACCCGTCTGTGTAGCACCGATTGTGATAATATGTGCTGAGTCTATCGCGATACCATCCGGTTGTACAGTATCAGCCTTAAGCTCATCTTCAGCTGCAAGAAGATAGAATCCAACTGCAAGAGCGGAGACCATAGAGAAAATGTTTTTAGGGAATATCATATAAGATCCATTTCGGTAAATGTGCCTGTAAATGTGCTGTTAAACATTTCCCATAATAGAAAATGTTTTAATAAATGGTTTTGCCATTTTAGGATTTTTAACCATAGCGCTATAATCACCTACTGCAAATTTAAGCTTACCTGTAGTGTACGAAGCGCCTAGCCCCATCATACCTGGTGGCTTACTGATCCACTTGTTCCAATGATCTTCAGAACAGCGCATATCCCAATTCAGCTCCTGCCCATCATAAGCTCCTGCAGAGGTAGCCTTGCCATTCTCAATAACAAGAAAACCTCTTGCTTTATCTTCACCCTGAATACCATAAGCGATAGTTGAGCTAAAACCGATATCAGCTAATGCCTGTACCAGATCTCCGTCACTGTTCCATGCGCCCATAAAAGAGTTCATCCAATCATCTGAAAATAGTGTTGCCATCTGTAGTTCTCCATGAATATATAATATTAAAAAATTAATCTTTATAAGATGGCGCAGAGTATACAGATAAAAAAATAAAAATGGAAGAAAAAAATAAAAAAAACACAAGATATTGTGTTAGTTAACTAGAAGTAACCACTACATATTGTGTTACTATCCTGTGGATAAGTTATGAATTAGTTGGTAAAGACACTTTTTTTCATATAAAATCATAGAGATATAAATATTCAATACAGTTATTGATTGCCATACTTGCTATCTATTTTTTGCCACCCAACGCTCCCCATTATCGAGCTGCTCTTTTTTCCAAAATGGCGCTCTTGACTTCAGCTCCTCAATCAGAAAACGGGCAGCCTCAAACGCTTCAACCCTATGGGCAGACCACGCTGCAACTAGCACAATTGGATCGTTTGGCATTATAACTCCGACACGATGAAGAATTAGGGTATCCAATATATCCCATCTATCTATCGCCTCTTGAGAAATCTTACTTAGATGACTATCCGTCATGCCTGGATAGTGCTCCAACAGCATTCCACTAACCCCATCCCCCTCATTGAAATCACGCATAGTTCCAGAAAAGACAGTCGCTGCTCCATACTGCCCTGAATGCTGCGGAGATAGCACCTCTCTCTCATAGCGCTCTACTTCAACCCAGGGAGAGAGTGGCTCTTCCAAAATTTCGACTTTCATCTCCTACCCTCCTGTTACAGGCGGAAAGAAGGCTACCTCATCCCCATCAGCTACTGGCGTGTCTACAGAAGAGTACTCCATATTTCTAGCCATCAACATATTCTCCGCTAAAACTTTACCATCCGCTACTCGCGCCCACACCTCACCAATGGTTGCGGCATCGGCAGCATTAATTTCTGCTTCACCTCTCCCCATATCTTCACGCAAGCTTGCAAAAAATTTTATCTCTATCACTATATTCACTCCTTGTTTAATAACTACTATCTATATATTATATCCCTATTTAATAGACTACAATGCAGGAATAACTATATGAGCGAACTTACCCACTTCAATGCATCCGGTGATGCCCACATGGTTGATGTCGGAGCTAAAGATATAACCCTTAGAGTGGCAATTACTGAAGGGAGGATCAATATGCTCTCATCTACACTTGAGCATATACTAAAAGGCGACCATAAGAAGGGAGATGTTTTAGGAATCGCTAGAGTTGCTGGGATTATGGCTGCAAAAAAAACTGCAGATCTCATCCCTCTCTGCCACCCCTTAGCACTTACTCATGTTGAAATTGAACTCTCCCCTCTTGAGAGCGAGAGCGGTATCTATTGCAAGGCTCGGGTAGAGACCCGCGGACAGACTGGGGTTGAGATGGAGGCGTTGAATGCAACCCAAGTGGCACTTCTTACTATCTACGATATGTGTAAAGCTGTTGATAGAGGTATGGAGATAGAGGGTGTTCGTTTAATGGAAAAAATGGGCGGAAAGTCTGGACACTGGACTAGATAACAAAAAAACCTAACTCAATAGTGAGTTAGGTTTTTTCGATTACTACACTTAATTTTATTTGGCTCGGGCACATGGATTCGAACCACGATTAGAGGAATCAGAATCCTCTGTCCTGCCGTTAGACGATGCCCGAATAAACTTGTGAATTCTCTATTAACGCTTAGAGTATTGAGTTGCTTTACGCGCCTTATGAAGACCAACTTTCTTACGCTCAACCTTACGAGAGTCACGGGTTACGAAGCCTGCCTCACGAAGTGTAGGACGAAGTGCCTCATCATACTGCATAAGTGCGCGAGTGATACCGTGACGAATTGCACCAGACTGACCAGTAATTCCGCCGCCAGCTACATTCACTGCGATATCAAACTTATCACTCATATCAACAGCAGCCAACGCCTGATTTACTACCATGCGAGAAGTTGGACGACCAAAAAAGTCATCTAGAGTTTTGCCGTTAATAGTGATAGCGCCTGTGCCAGGACGAAGATAAACTCGTGCTGTTGAAGTTTTGCGACGCCCTGTTCCATAATACTGTTCTTTCATTGCCATAATACTAAAATATCTCTTCTAAAAGTTAACTACTGTTTATACGAACTATTGCTACTACCTATACAGATTACTGTCTATACAGTTATGCAATATCTAAATCTTGTGGCTCTTGTGCAGTATGTGGATGCTCTTTACCTGCGTACACTTTGAGCTTACCAATCATAGCTCTACCTAAAGGATTGCGAGGTAACATACCTTTAACTGCTAACTCAATAATACGCTCTGGAGCTTTCTTGTTTAGCTTATCAAAATTAGTTGATTTTAAGTTACCAATATAACCAGTATAACGGTAATACATTTTATCCTGTCGTTTATTTCCAGTTACTGCGATCTTCTCTGCATTGACTACAACAATGTAATCACCAGTATCCACATGCGGAGTATACTCTGCCTTATGTTTACCGCGTAGACGGTGTGCAATCTCTGAAGCTAAACGCCCTAGAGTTTTGCCATCTGCATCTACAACATACCAGTCACGCTTGACTTCGTGAGATTTGGCGCTGAAGGTTTTCATCACTACTACTCCATAAAATTTTGGTCGGACAATAGCCCGATCTGAAAAAGAGCGCAAATTTTACAGAAGAATTGATCTATATGCAACTCAATTTTCACCATTTTTCAATTTTTTTTCTAACTGACTATTTAACAGATAATCCATCACTCAAAATTGCATCACTTTTGCTTGCGTTTAAACAAGTCTGTTTTACGACTAACTAACCGATCTAGAAAGAGTAAACCATCAAGATGGTCGGCTTCATGTTGAATTGCACGCGCCTCATACCCTTCACTCTCGTAATTATGAGAGTTGCCAAATTCATCAAATGCCGTCAACTCTATTCTAGTAGCTCTGATCACATTTCCCGTATAATCTGGCACTGACATACACCCTTCACGCCCAAGCTCGAAGCCTTCCCATTTAGTTATCTCTGGATTAACCAAAATTAATCGTCCTTGATTAGGAACTGGCTTCTTCTTTTTACCTCTAGTCATTCCTGTTAGATCGACTATACAGAGGCGCTGCATGCGCCCCACTTGTGGCGCTGCTATCCCTATACCTCCAGGTTGACTCCGCATGAAACTCTCAAGTTCAGCTACAAAATCCTGAAACTCCTGATCGAACTTAGTTACTGGATCACAGCTCTGTTTAAGTATATCTTCCGGATAGGTTATAATTTTCATAGCTAGTTAACACTTACCCAATCAGTGTATCTATCTCTTCAATGCGAAAATTAACGCCATCTGTTGATCTATTCAATGCGTCCTCTATCTCCTCAACATCTCTATCTGATAGAGCTTCAATCATTAATATATATATTGGCTTCTCTTGATCTCCTCCAACTTGCGAATCAAGATCAGTAATGTTAACTTCAGACTCAGCTAAAACGCTCGTTACCTGCGCTACAATACCGGGACGATCCGCGCCATAGACAGTTATTCTCAGATCAGGGGTTTGATGTTGGTGAAGACCAGGCTCTATTTCGTCCACATGAAAATGAAGATCTAACTGTTTAGCTACTGGCTCTACAACTCTACAGAGCTTACTCTCATCTCCATCCATACCAACCATCATCATTATAGTGAAATTACACCCTAGGCGCATCATAGATGTTTCACCAAGAGTTGCTCCTGCACCCAACAGCGCTTCAGTTATCTGTGCAACGATACCTGCTCTATCCTTACCTACTAGAGCAATCATATACCACTGTCTCATTTTATCCTCCACTTTTAACTACTCCATCCATACAAGGGTTGCAAAGCGTCCTCTCTCTTCACTCTGTTTATATAAATCTTGTCGATATGAAAAGAACTGACTATCTTTATTTTCATTACCATTATACCTATTCCACCCTTTATCACAAATATCATTTACCCCCATCTGCTCTAACTGTAGACGAGCAATCCCCTCTAATGAACATAGCCAATGTCCTGGAGTAGTTTCTAAAAACATCTCCTCTGCTTCTACATTATTACGACAGAGAGCATCACGAACCTTAATATCAACCTCATAAGCGCTCTGCTCAATCGCAGGACCTAGCCAAGCAATAACATCTGCAGAACCACTCTCTTCACGAATCACCTCCACCCCTCGCTTTAACACCCCAGCAGCCAGCCCTTTCCACCCAGCATGAAGAGCTGCTACTGCGGTTCCAGAGCTATTACAGAGTAAAACAGGAAGACAATCCGCGCTTAGAACGACACATACGGTATTGCGTTTATTAGTCCAAGAACCATCGACTGCCGGGGTATGAATGTCAGTTGGCAATTCAATGACTCTATCTTTATGAATTTGATTTAACCAATGCGGTTTACTGGGAAGAGTATCTTCTAACCTCTTTCTACTATACTCCACATCCTGCTGTGGCCCAGCATGAGTAGCCATATTACCTGCTGCCCTAGTTGTTACCCAACTATGAATATTATCTGGCACTGACCACTCTGGTTCAAAACCAGTTAAGTTTTTATCATACTCTGCATTAGACATTCAGCAGCCCCTTAAAACAGAAAAGGCCTATTCCATTACAGAACAGACCTTTCAAAAGTTGGTGGGTCGTGAGCGATTTGAACGCTCGACCATCGGCTTAAAAGGCCGGTGCTCTACCAACTGAGCTAACGACCCAGAATTTCGAGAGTGCGTATTTTACCCCCTACCAACACAAAAAGCAACCCAAACTTGCAAAACTATTTAATTATTATGGTTACTATAGGTATAGGGTTGGATCATCGACTCCTGCCGCAATAAATCCAGTTCTACGAAGCTGACAAGAGTCGCACTTACCGCAAGCACGTCCCTGCTCATCTGCTTGATAACAAGATACTGTCTCAGCATAGTCCACTCCTAACTCAACTCCTCTACCTATTATCTCCCCCTTAGATAGCTCTATAAGTGGAGTGTGAACTCTAAATGGATACCCCTCGACACCAGCTTTCGTAGCCAAATTAGCAGTTACCTCAAATGACTCTATAAACTCAGGCCTACAATCTGGATAACCTGAATAGTCCACCGCGTTAACTCCGATAAATATATTGCGCGCCTCAAGCACCTCCGCCCAACCCAGAGCATAGGAGAGGAATAACATATTGCGTGCTGGCACATAGGTTATAGGTATATCTTGCACTAGCATATCCTGCTGCGCTATATCTAAGTGTTGATGTGGAACTTCAATATTATGGTCAGTTAGTGCGGAGCCACCAATTGCACCTAAATCAATCTTTACTGTTTTGTGCTCTACAACATTAGCCGCATTAGCTATTCTCAATGACGCAGTCAACTCAGAACTGTGACGCTGCCCATAATCAAAGCTTAAAGTGTAACAATCGTACCCTTGCTGTTTTGCTATTGCCAGCAATGTAGTTGAGTCTAACCCTCCAGACAGAAGTAATACAGCTCTATTATTCATCTATACACATCTCATCGTCCTTGCTCATCACCCCAGAGAATCTTATGAAGCTGGAGCTGCAACCTAACATCAAGCTCATCTTCAATAATCCACCCTGCCAATTTAGTTGGGCTCAACTCACCTGCAACCGCAGAGAGCAGAACATCACAACGCTGCTCTAGATCATGCTCAGTTAAGAGCGGTAGTAACCACTCATAATCTGCTCGATCTTTAACTACAATTTTCAACTGATCTTTGGAGTTAAGTTCCGCAATATTATCCCAACAGTTACTATCAACCTCTCCTGATCCTGGGGTTTTCAGATCAATCACTCGCTCAACTCGCTCATCAACTTCAGATACTGGGAGCATACCTCCAGTCTCTAACGAAACTTCATAACCATCATCACAGAGTTTCCGCATTAAACTATACACACCTTTTTGGATTAATGGCTCGCCGCCAGTAATGGTCACTCTCCTGTTCCTAAACTCAACAACCTTAGCTAGAATAGAGTCTACACTCATCTTCTCGCCACCATGAAATGCGTACTCAGTATCACAGTAACTACAACGAAGTGGGCAGCCTGTAAGCCGCACAAAAGTAGTCGGCCAGCCGCTACTACGACACTCCCCTTGCAGGGAACGAAATATCTCCGTTACATTTAATAGTTCTGACTTAATGACTATTTAATCTTTTTAAGGCGCTGAGTAGCGTGTTTAGCTGCCTCTGTACCTGGCTCTTTTTCTACAACCGTAGTAAAAATATACTTTGCATGAGCAAATGCCTTACTAGACTCCTCCCCCTCTCCTTCAACACTATACAATCTCCCCATCCAGTACCAGGCATCGCCCACACTTTTACCGCTTGGAAACTTCTTCACGAATTTTTTAAAAGCGTTAATGGCATCTTTATTACGCTTCTCTCTAACCAACTCAAACGCGCTATTATAGGATTCAACTTCTCTATTTTTTGAACCACCCTTAATAACAGCCCTCGGCTCTGAACGCAGAACCGGCACCGAACGTATGCGCTGATTAAGGTCTTGATAGTTGCTGTTCTGCTGTTTTTTCAACTCATCTAACTTATGCACCATCTCCTCTACAGCACCGAAATTCTCCTGCAGATCTTCACGAAGATTTTGCATATCCATCTGCATCACTTTAAGACGGTTCATCTGCCGTTCTAACTTATCTATGCGCTGCTCCATAGTCTGCGCTGCCAGTGATGGGAGGGATAATAGAGCCGATAGAAGAGTTCCAACAGCAAGCAGTAGTAGTTTAGATTTCATTATAAGCGCCATATATACTATTGTGGATAAGTTAACTCAACTCTTCTGTTTTGCGCCCAGAATGACTCCTCTGAACCAACCTCTAACGGATTCTCTTCACCAAAACTTATAATCTCAATCTGCCCTAGATTAACTCCTGATGCCACTAGAAGATCACTCATAGTCTGTGCTCTACGCTCACCAAGTGATAGATTATACTCTCTAGATCCTCGCTCATCAGCATGCCCTTCAAGGCGTACAATCATTACAGAGCTGCTTATTAAATAATCAGCATGTGCTTGAATTACTGCTAGATCCTCATCACTGATTGAACTACTATCATACCCAAAGAAGAAGATGCGTTGGGTTGGCGAACCATCTATATTAGTTCCACTATCTGAAATTATAGACTCTGAAGCCATAAACTGTTCAGTCTCTTGTATATCAATCGGCTCTCCGCCTATCTGCTCTCCATCAACAGAGCTATCCATATTATCAACACCGCCAACCTCAATCACCTCCACCTCACCTACATCACTTGAACTACCTGATGAATCAAATGGATTCTTTATATCGTCACCACCACAGCCGCTCACTAAAATAGTAAGTAATGACATTGTTGCGATATTTTTGGCGCTCTTATTAAATAATTTCATATTAACCTCTATCCTCTTCTATTAAAAAAACATAACTATGGAGACCAGACTGGCTCTCTCACATCTTTACCTCTTAAAGTAAGTTGCTGGACTGAGCCTCCATCAACCGAAACAATCTCTAACACCCCCCGTCCAGACTTCTGAGTGGCATACACTATCATCCGCCCATTAGGAGAGAAGCTAGGCGACTCATCTTGCTGATTACTTGTCAACAGACGCATCCCGCTTCTTCCTACATCCATCACTGCTATTCTATAGCGTCCATCTTCACCATTCAAGAAAGTAATTTGAGAACCATCTGGTGAGATATCAGGACTAGTGCTATACCTACCCTTAAAAGTAACTCTAGATGCTCGTCCACCACTCAAACTCATACTATATAGTTGTGGTCTACCACTTCGATCAGAGAGAAACACAATCTTCTTACCGTCAGCTGACCAAGCTGGCTCCGTATCTGCCCCTCTGTTTTTAGTTAAGCGGCGCAACTTTTCACTCTTCAAATTCATCACATATATTTCAGAGTTGCCATCTAAAGAGAGCGATAGCGCCATACTCTTACCATCAGGAGACCAAGCAGGCGCGCTGTTTTTACCTTTAAAATTTGCAATTATACTTCTCTTCCTACTATAGATATCGTGCATCCACACTTCAGAGCGTCCATTCTCAAACGAGACATAGGCAAGTCTTCTGCCATCTGGTGACCATGAGGGAGAGAGCAACGGAAATGGAGAGCGCAACAGAACCTGCACATTAGCACCATCAGCATCAGCAACCTCTAGCGTATAACTGCGCTTACCTCCACCTTTTCTCAAAAGGGAGATATAGGCAATATGGGTTCTAAACGCCCCCTCTATTCCAGTCAAAGCTTTGTAGACTAAATCACTTATTACATGCGCAGTATCTCTAACTCTTCTCTCATTACCGTCTCCCAGAGGGAACCTATAGTGCAATATAATCTTTTGTCTATACACATTAATCAACTGAAACTCTAACATCTTCCCCTTCTCACCATCTACCACCCTGCCAACTAATAGAGTAGGAATATCTAACATCCTCCAATCTGAGAAATTAACTTCACTAAGTTGAGTTGGCGTAGAGACCATTTGGCTCTGGGTTAATGGGGCAAACTCACCACTCAAACGCAGATCATTAGTAACCACATCTGAACCAGGAAATGGTGCAACAGCAATCGGCTGAGCTGTTTCACTACCCTGAGTGATCGTTATATCTAGAGCATTTGCACTACTAAACCATAGCGCAGATATCCACACTACAGCATACAGTACTGGAGAGATTGACTTC
>JABHVM010000048.1 GCA_018658305.1 Thiotrichales bacterium
CTGATAGAATGTATAATTAATCCACAATTAATCCACATTTGATTTAAAAGAGAGGAAGAAAGATATGGCTGGAGTAAATAAAGTAATTTTGGTTGGGCGTTTAGGGCAAGATCCAGATGTTAAATATACTGCGGACGGAAGAGCTATTGCTAACATATCTATTGCTACCAGCGATACTTGGAAAGATAAAAACACAGGTGAGAAGCAGGAGCGTACAGAGTGGCATAGAGTTGTATTCTTCGGTAAGTTAGCTGAAATTGTAGCTGAATATCTGAAGAAAGGTTCGCAAGTGTATGTGGAAGGGAAACTGCAAACTCGTAAATGGCAAGATAAAGAGGGGCATGATCGCTACACTACAGAAGTTGTAGTAGATGGATTTAGTGGAACTATGCAGATGTTAGATAGTCGTGGAGGTTCAAGTGCAATCTTCAATGCTCCATCAGCAAATCAGGGGCAGGCAGGTGGTAATCATGCAGCTTCCTCTGCTCCAGCAGCACAATCAGCTCCGGCACCAATGGTACTGGACGATGATATCCCGTTTTAGATGTTAGAGCTTAGCTCTTAATTGTAGTTAAAACGGTTCGACCTCGACCATCTCTCCTGCCTCTACACCAGAGTTATCTTCTGGTAGTACGATAAAGCAGTCAGCGATACTCATCGAGCGCAGAATATGTGAGCCTTGCGCTCCAGCCCCTCTTACGACCTGCTCTCCATTATCAGCAGTTTCTAAGATTCCGCGTTGAAACTCTAATCGTCCTGGTCGTTTCTTTAATTTGTTGGCGCAGCGTATTGGAATTCTGAATGGTCTGCTCTGCTCCTTTCCAGCAAGGTGGTTTATTGCAGGGCGAGCGAACTGGAGGAATGTGACCATTGCTGAGACAGGGTTGCCGGGAAGACCGAAGAACCAAGCATCGTTGATCTTGCCAAAAGCGAGAGGTTTTCCAGGCTTCATAGCGATGCGCCAGAAATTTATATTACCTAACTTATCTAAAGTCTCTTTTACAAAATCAGCATCACCAACGGATACTCCACCTGAAGTGATCACTACATCAGCTTGCGCGGCAGCATCTAAGAAGGCTTGCTCGATTAGATCGCGCTGATCACGGATAATTCCAAGATCAATTAGCTCAACTCCAAGTTCGCTTAGCATACTAAATACAGTGTAACGATTACTGTCATAGATCTGACCATCTCCTAGCTCCTCTCCAGCTGAACAGAGCTCATCGCCAGTTGAGAAGAAGGCGATCTTGATTCTCTTCTTAACTGCAATTTCCCCATACCCAAGCGAGGCTATCATCCCTAACTCTGCGGCTCCTAGAACTTTTCCAGACTGCAGTACCGCTTCTCCAGTTCTCATATCTTCACCCGCAAAGCGCACATTCTCTCCTGCACGGTGATTATCAGCACTAGAGAAGCTAACTGTTTTATCGCCATCTGGAGTAGCCTTCTCCTGCATAATTACGGTGTCCGCACCATCTGGAATTTTTGCGCCTGTCATAATTCTTACAGACTCTCCTGCTTCGACTCTACCTTTGAATGGTGTTCCAGCAAATGAGCTTCCTATTATATTTAGAGTGACCGTCCCATCTTCTGGTAGATCTTTCCCTAACAGCGCATAGCCATCCATAGCAGAGTTGTCATAAGATGGTACATTTATTGGAGAGATTATCTCTTCGGCAAGGATGCGTTTGAATGATTCGGTTACGGAGACTATCTCTTGAGTAGTCGTTGGGATGATCTCATCAAAGATTTGCGCTAATGCTGTCTCGACAGAGAGAAGTGGAGCTGTTGGTTTTTGCATTCTGTATTCCTGAACTATTTTGTTTTAAAAGTTGGTGTTTGATTGTTGGCTGGTTAGTTACTAAGCAGTCAAATATTGGTTATTTTAGCACTGATGAAATTTATAATTTCATCAAGATTGTTTAGATCTAAGCGAGGGATCTGGGGGGCTATATCTTCACTGTTGGGAGTAGCGACCGCTATAATGTAATCATCCTTATGGTGGAGAGGTGGTTTGCCTAATTCAGAACGGTATATCTCGATGCGAGGAATTGGCTCATGTTTAAAGCCCTCTACTAAAATTAGATCTAAATTTTTATGGTCAAGTTTATGAATGAGAGGAGTTAATTTGGCATCAGCAAGAGTCTCACTATTCTCATTAATTAGCATCCAGCGCTTGCTTGATGCAACTAGCATCTGTTCTGCCCCAGCCTTTCTTAACTCATAACTATCTTTTCCTGGTTGATCGAAATTCACATCGTGATGTGTGTGCTTGATTGCAGCCACTCTAACTCCTCGCTGCTTAAATGCCTGGATCAACTCTATAAGGAGGGTGGTTTTGCCGCTCCCACTCCAGCCAGCGAATCCAATAACAGGAGTGCTACTCTGGAGTC
>JABHVM010000049.1 GCA_018658305.1 Thiotrichales bacterium
ATCTTGCTGAAGTGTTTTTATTAGCTGGTCGAAGCCCTCTCCCTGAAATACTTTCATCAATAAATTACCGCCCTGTTTTAGATTATCTTTGGCAAACTCATGAGCCATCTCAACTAGCAGCATAGTTTTTGGTATATCTACTTCACTTATTCCACTTAAGTTTGGAGCCATATCTGAAAGAACCAGATCAAGTTTACTCTCCCCCATCTGCTCCCCTACAATACTTTGAAGCTGTTCTAGTACGCTATCCTCTCTAAAGTCTCCCTGCAGCACTGTGACCCCGCTAATAGGGTCAATTTGCAAAATATCCATAGCGACTACAATGCCGCCCGTTTTAGTTCCGACTCCAACTTTTTTTGCCGCTATTTGTGACCACCCTCCAGGAGCTGCGCCTAAATCTACCACTTTCATCCCGTGGTGCAAAAGTTTATCTTTTTTGTCGATCTCAATTAATTTGTATACTGCACGCGAACGGTAGCCTTCACTCTGCGCTTTTTTTACATACTCATCATCAAAATGTTCTTGTAGCCAACGACTACTACTTTTACTTCTTGCCAATACGGCCTCCTGTCAGTATCATACGCATACTATGGATATTAATTTAACTGGAAAACAGAAACGCCACCTTCGTGGATTAGCTCATGAGCTTCACCCACTAGTTACGATTTCTGACAAAGGACTCTCTGAAAATGTTTTGGCTGAGCTGGAACTGACCTTAGAGCATCATGAACTAATTAAAGTGAGAGTGAATGCAATTGATCGTGAGCAACGCCGCGAGCTAATAGCACAGCTAGTAGAGAAGAGTTGCTCAACTTTAATTCAAACTATAGGGCATATCGCGCTTATCTATAGAGCAGCTAAAAAACCAGAGCTGAAAATCCCATCGTAATATTAAACTATCAGTCTACTTAACTGATATAACGCACCTCTACAATCTCATAATTTTTAGTTACAGCCGGGGCTTTAACTACCGCAATATCTCCCTCTTCTTTACCAATTAAAGCTCTTGCTATTGGTGAGTTGACGGAGATACGCCCCTCTTTGCTATTAGCTTCATCATCTCCCACGATTTGATAAGTTACTGTCTCTCCGCTATCCTCCTCTTCAAGCTCAACTGTCACTCCAAACACTACGCGTCCATTTTGTGGAAGAGTTGCAACATTTATCTCTTGTGCATTACCCAGCTTCCCTTCAAGATCCTGAATTTTTCCTTCGATAAATCCTTGCTGCTCACGAGCCGCATGATACTCTGCATTCTCTTTAAGGTCACCGTGGGCTCTTGCTTCAGAGATCGCCTCTACAACTTCTGGACGAGCCACGCTCTTTAGGTTGTGAAGCTCTGCGCGCATCTGCTCTGCGCCTTTAACTGTTAATGGAATTTTACTCATATCTATTCTCCTCCTTTCATTGAATCTTTTATCTCTCTATGTAGATCTTGCAGTCTATTAACCTCACGCTCTTCCAACTTGGGTAAGGCGTAAGCAACTGCTTGTGCGCCTGCTACTGTAGTGAAATAGGTTACTTTATGGTTAAGTGCCTCTCGTCTAATTGAGAAGGAGTCTGAGATAGCCTGCTTACCTTCTGTAGTGTTGATGATAAGATCTATGTCACCATTCTTAATCTGATCAACAATATGAGGACGACCCTCATTCACTTTATTGATGCGTTTACACTCAACGGATGCACTCTCAATCACCTCTGCAGTTCCACTAGTTGCAACCAACTCAAAACCTGCAGCAGATAGTTGCTGTGCAACAGGGACGATTGCATTTTTATCTCCATCTCGCACACTAATAAATGCACGACCAGATTGCGGCAGCGGACCTCCAGCGGCAAGCTGTGATTTAGCAAATGCTTCACCAAAGCTGTGCCCTACTCCCATCACTTCACCAGTAGATTTCATCTCTGGTCCCAGCAGTGGGTCAACTCCAGGGAATTTAACAAATGGAAATACTGCCTCTTTTACTGAGAAGTAAGGCGGTATTACTTCAGATGTGAATCCCTGATCTTTAAGTGACTCCCCTGCCATACAGCGAGCTGCAACTTTAGCTAGGGGTATACCAATAGCTTTAGATACAAATGGAACAGTACGAGATGCACGAGGGTTAACCTCAAGCACGAAGATAAGATCCTCTCCATCTTTGTGCTGGATTGCAAATTGCACATTCATTAAACCTAACACTTTAAGCTCTAGTGCCATCGATTTAGTCTGTTCACGCAGTCTATCTTGAACTTCGGCAGTAAGATCATACGGAGGAAGAGAGCAAGCGGAGTCTCCAGAGTGCACTCCAGCTTGTTCAATGTGCTGCATAATGCCTCCAATCACTACATCAGTTCCATCGCAAATTGCATCTACATCAACTTCTACCGCATCATTTAGAAAGCGGTCAAGTAGAACTGGACTTTCATTAGATACCTGAACCGCTTCACGGAAGTATCTCTCTAGCCCCTCTGCATCATGTACAATTTCCATAGCTCTACCACCCAACACATAAGATGGTCGAACCACTAATGGGTAGCCTATCTCTTCAGCTAGATCTAATGCTTCATCTGCAGCAGTTGTGGTGCGATTTGGTGGTTGCAGAAGCCCAAGTCTATTTAGTGCTTGCTGAAAACGCTCACGATCTTCTGCGAGATCAATTGCATCTGGTGTGGTTCCAATAATGGGGACTCCAGCCTTCTCTAGATCGAGAGCTAATTTTAATGGAGTTTGACCACCATACTGCACAATCACTCCTGCAGGCTTCTCTATCTTCACAACCTCTAGGACATCTTCCAAGGTTAGTGGCTCAAAGTAGAGGCGGTCTGAAGTGTCATAATCAGTTGAGACAGTCTCTGGGTTACAGTTGACCATAATTGTCTCGTAGCCATCTTCACGCAGAGCTAATGCCGCATGCACACAGCAGTAATCAAATTCTATTCCTTGTCCAATTCTATTTGGACCTCCACCAAGCACCATAATTTTTTTATTATTTGATGGATTTGATTCACACTCATCTTCATAGGTAGAGTACATATAGGCAGTATCAGTTGGGAACTCTGCGGCACAAGTATCAACTCGCTTATATACTGGATGAACATTCAGGCTCTGACGATGCGCACGCACTCTATTCTCATCCGTACCTAGCAGTTTCGCTAATCTACGATCAGAGAACCCTTTCTGTTTAATCTGTTTTAGTCTTACACTATCTAAATCTTGTAACGATCTTTTTTCTATATCCTGCTCATCCTTTACAAGGTTCTCAATCTGCACCAAGAACCAGCGATCAATAGCACACTTATCAAATATCTGATCCATACTCCAACCAGCACGGAATGCATCAGCGACATACCAGATGCGCTCTGGACCTGGCACTTGAAGATGTTTGCGCAGGGTCTCTTTAAGTGAGTCTGAGTTTAGATCAACCTTCTCATCCAACCCATCTGCTCCAGTCTCAAGTCCGCGTAGAGCTTTCTGCAGGGACTCTTGGAAGGTGCGCCCAATAGCCATCACCTCTCCCACCGACTTCATTTGAGTAGTCAAGGTGGCATCTGCCTGCGGGAATTTTTCAAAAGTAAAACGAGGAATTTTAGTTACAACATAATCTATAGATGGCTCAAATGAGGCTGGAGTTGCACCTCCAGTAATCTCATTCTGAAGCTCGTCAAGAGTGTAACCGACAGCAAGTTTAGCCGCAATTTTAGCGATAGGGAATCCTGTCGCTTTAGAGGCGAGCGCAGATGAACGAGATACTCGTGGGTTCATCTCGATAATAATCATCCGACCATTTTCTGGATTAATTGCAAACTGCACATTAGAACCACCAGTATCAACTCCTATCTCACGCAACACCGCAAGCGATGCGTTACGCATAATTTGATACTCTTTATCTGTCAAAGTTTGCGCTGGAGCAACAGTGATAGAGTCTCCTGTGTGTACACCCATTGGATCAAAGTTTTCGATAGAGCAGATGATGATGCAGTTATCTTTATTGTCTCGCACCACCTCCATCTCATACTCTTTCCATCCCAAAACAGACTCTTCAATTAAGAGCTCATTGGTTGGTGAAAGATCAAGTCCTCGCTCACATATCTCAACAAACTCCTCTTTGTTGTAAGCGATACCGCCGCCACTACCACCCATAGTAAATGAGGGGCGAATAATTGTGGGAAAGCCGAGAGGTATCTGTACCTGTTGCGCCTCCTCCATACTATGCGCTACTGAGGATTTAGGAGTATCGAGTCCGATCTTGTGCATAGCATCACGAAAGCGTTCTCTATCTTCTGCTTTATCAATAGCGTCACGGCTTGCCCCAACCATCTCTACGCCATATTTTTTAAGAACCCCTTCTCGTTCCAAATCAAGCGCACAGTTAAGCGCAGTCTGTCCACCCATAGTTGGTAGCAGTACATCTGGACGCTCTTTCTTAATAATTCGTTCTACAGTCTCCCAGTGAATAGGCTCAATATAGGTTGAGTCTGCCATCTCTGGATCAGTCATAATGGTCGCTGGATTAGAGTTAACTAAAATCACTCTATACCCCTCTTCTCGCAGCGCCTTACACGCCTGCGCTCCTGAGTAATCAAATTCACAAGCTTGCCCAATTACGATTGGTCCAGCTCCAATAATTAAGATGCTTTCAATGTCGGTACGCTTTGGCACTATGCGGCTCCTTTATTGTTATTCATTACAGACTCTCTATTTTTTTCCATCAACTCTATAAAGTGATCGAAGAGTGGTGCTACATCGTGTGGACCAGGACTAGCTTCAGGATGACCCTGAAAACTAAAAGCGGGGGTGTCACTGCGTTCAACTCCCTGCAGAGATTTATCAAACAGTGAACGGTGCGTTGCAACTAGGTTGTCAGGTAGAGTATCTTCATCAATAGCAAAACCATGATTTTGACTTGTAATCATAACTTCGCCACTACTCATATTTTGTACTGGGTGGTTAGCACCGTGATGTCCGAACTTCATCTTCATACTCTTTGCTCCACTTGCAAGCGAGAGGAGCTGATGCCCCAAACAGATTCCAAACAGCGGGATCTTTTTATCTAGTAGAGTTCTAATACTGCTCTGCGCATAGTCACACGGCTCTGGATCACCAGGACCATTGGATAGAAAAACTCCATCTGGGTTTAGTGACAACACCTCTTCTACTGGAGTTTGCGCTGGTACTACTTGCAGACGGCAACCACGATCAACTAACATACGAAGGATATTTTTCTTTACCCCATAGTCATATACCACTACACTCCACGGTAATGATGATGGATTTTCAACTGGAGCTGGCAGCCCCTCCTCTAACTCCCAACTACCCTGTTCCCAGTCATACTGCTCTTTGGTAGTTGCTTCAATAGCTAGATCCATCCCCTCTAGACCAGCAAAATTCTTAGCTGCAGCGACTGCTGCTTTCTCATCAATAGCTTCATCGCTACTGTTCGCAGCAACTATACAACCTCTCTGCGCACCTTTCTCTAGTAAAATTCTAGTTAATTTTCTAGTATCGATACCAGCTATTGCAACACTCTTATTTCTAACAAGATAGTCACCTAAACTCTCCTCGCTACGCCAGTTACTAGCAATTTGGGATAGATCTCTTATAACCAATCCTGCAGCCATAACCTGCGGAGACTCTTCATCCTCAAGATTAGTTCCTGTATTACCAATATGTGGATAGGTGAGGGTTACGATTTGACGCAAATATGAGGGATCGGTGAGAATCTCTTGATAGCCACTCATAGCAGTATTAAATACTACTTCGCCTACCGTTTCCCCTGCAAACCCAATAGATTCGCCATAAAAAATTGTGCCATCTTCAAGTGCCAGAACTGCAGGTGTTGCCATAAATATACTCACGCAAGAGGATATTAGAATATCCGTTATCTGTCTGCCCCAGAACAGGACAAAATCTGACGAATTTTACTCTGATTTGAGTGAAAGGTCTAGAGGGTATCTGTTATTAATCTTA
>JABHVM010000050.1 GCA_018658305.1 Thiotrichales bacterium
AGTCCAGCATGGATCATGGCATAGCCAAGCTTTTTATCATGATGTAACAGTGGTCGGTGACGCAGCCAGTGGAAGAGCTCATCACGCTGTTCAGACTCTAGTATTGGTAACAAGGTATCAAATTTACTACTATATCGTTTATCTCCCTCAGTCAGTGCCAGCAGATGAAGATCATGGTTGCCCAATACGCTTACTGCACTATCACCTAGTGAGCGGATAAACTGCAATGTCTCTAAAGATTTCGGTCCACGATTAACTAGATCTCCCACAAACCAAATTTTATCTGAGCTGGGATTAAACTTCACCTTCTCTAATAATCTAAGTAGATCATCTAAGCATCCCTGAATATCTCCCACCGCATAGACCGCTGGTAAGATACCGCTGTTATGGGGTGAGTGGGAGATCTTTTTCTCTCTCTTATGATTCATATTTTTATGTTACTACTTAGTTCTCTGCCACTAAACTCAATTTTGCAAACTCCTTCAAACTTAAACGCTCTGCTCTGCGCAGTGGGTCAATCTCAGCTAACTGAAACTGCTCTGCACTGACTAGAGATTTTAGACTATTTCTTAAGGTTTTTCTACGCTGCGAAAAAGCGGCAGTGACTATTTTTTTAAACAGCTCTTCATCTCTTATTTCACAAGGTGGAGCCTCCCATGGAGTAAGGCGCACCACAGTAGAATCAACTTTAGGGGGAGGATTAAAAGAACCTGGCGAGACAGGGATAATAGGCTCAACTCTGCAGTGGCGCTGAATCATTACAGAGAGTCGCCCATAAGTTTTGCTACCAGGCTCTGCCCTCATTCTATCTACCACTTCGCGTTGCAACATAAAATGCATATCTTGTATGAGATCAATATTTTTTAGTAGATGGAAGATGAGAGGTGTTGATATATTGTATGGAAGATTGCCGATTAGACGGAGTTTCTTACTCTTTGACGCTTCGAGCGATGAGATATCAAATTTTAGTATATCGGCACTCTCTACGGTTAACACTCCTAGAGTGCGGCAGTTTTCTTCTAGGAGTGGGATAAGATCACGATCCAGCTCTATCGCATGCATCTTCTCTGCTAGAGGTAGGAGCTCGCAAGTTAAAGCACCGTATCCAGGACCAATTTCAACTAAGAGCTCACCAGGTTTTGGATTTATGGCTGCAACAATCTTGTGGATTATGTTTTGATCATGAAGAAAGTTCTGTCCAAACCGTTTGCGAGGTGTTGGATGGTTGGAAGTTTTATGGTTCACAAGATCTTTGCTCAAGTTCGGTTTAAATCAGTTAAGTTAGCAACTTCTACCGCAGCTTTAAGGCTGCCTGTTTTTATCTCTCCTGAACCAGCAAGCTCTAACGCCGTTCCATGATCAACAGAGGTGCGCAGAAAAGGGAGTCCTAGTGTGATATTGACCGCTTCGCCAAAGCCGCTATATTTCAGTACGGGCAGTCCTTGATCGTGGTACATGGCTAGAACTGCATCATACTCTAAAAGATTGGGGCGAGTAAAGAGTGTATCTGCTGGCAGAGGTCCTGTTAAGTTCAGCCCTTGGCTGCGGAGTTTTTCTAAGGTTGGCGTGATCACCTCAAGCTCCTCTCTTCCTAGATATCCATCCTCCCCTGCATGAGGGTTGAGGCCCGCAACTACTATTTTTGGATTTTTGATATTTATGTTTTTACGCAGCCCTTGATCAAGAGTCATGATTATTTTTGTTAGTTTTTCACTAGTAATGGCAGCAGCAACTTCAGAGAGAGGAAGGTGAGTGGTAGCTAATGCAACCCTGAGTGTGCTGCCGAGTTCGTTATGCGCTAACATCATCACCACCTCATCAACGCCACAAAGTTTCTGTAGGTACTCTGTATGACCACTAAATAACGGAGCATTAGTGTCGGAGATCGCTTGGTTGATAATCCCTTTATGGATCGGTCCAGTCACTAGGGCGGAAGTGTCACCAGCTAAACACGCCTCTGTTGCAAGAGAGATGCAGTTCAAAACATAGTTGGCGTTATCACTATTGAGTTCACCAGCAACAACAGGGCTCTCAACTGCTACAGGATGAATCGTCAGCGTCCCCGCTGCTCGGCTGTAAGGAAACTCACCTCTAAATTCAACAGGGGGTAGTGTAGAGAGTGAGAGCGGAAGATCTAGCGTATCCGCTCGTTCAAGCAGTAGTGTTTGATCACAGAACGCAACCACATCATAATTTCTCTCCTCTTGCGCCAGCATTACCGCAAGATCAGGACCGATACCAGCAGGTTCACCAGGAGTGAATGCGATCATACCGTTACAGCTTCTTCTTCCTCTTTGCGCTGGTTCTCAAAGAAGTTGCTAAAGAATGCACCGAATATTCCCAGCATCAACCCCAGCACAAATCCAAGAACGACAATCAGTTTGCGTTTAGGTTTAATGCGACTCTCAGGTGGGTAAGCA
>JABHVM010000051.1 GCA_018658305.1 Thiotrichales bacterium
GTGCTTAATCGTGTGCAGAGGATAGAGATAATGGCTGAAGATAATAGTTATGGTGCTTCTAATATTCGAGTTCTGAAAGGGCTTGATGCGGTAAGAAAAAGACCTGGAATGTATATCGGAGATACTGATGACGGCACTGGTCTTCACCATATGGTTTTTGAAGTTGTAGATAACTCTATTGATGAAGCTCTGGCTGGACACTGCAGTAAAATTATTGTTAATATCAATAGTGATAACTCAATTACTGTAAAAGATGATGGGCGAGGAATTCCTGTAGAGATTCATCCTGATGAGGGTATATCTGCAGCAGAAGTTATCCTTACAGTTTTGCATGCTGGTGGAAAATTTGATGATAACTCCTATAAAGTTTCAGGTGGTCTCCACGGAGTTGGTGTCTCTGTAGTTAATGCTCTTTCTGAAGACTTGGAGTTAACTATCTATCGCGGTGGCAAAAAATATAAACAGAGTTATAAGATGGGAGACCCTGTTGCCCCTATTAAAGAGGTTGGAGAGTCCACTAAAAGCGGTACAGAGATTAGATTTAAACCTAGCGTTGAAATATTTACTACAAGAGAGTTTCACTATGATATTTTAGCAAAGAGGTTACGTGAACTCTCATTTCTAAATTCTGGGGTTCATATCGAACTTAATGATGAGAGAGTAGACGGGGGTAGACAGGATATATTTAAATATGAGGGTGGTATTAGTGCTTTTGTTGACCACCTTAACCGTAAAAAATCTCAAATTCACGATAAGGTAATCTATTTTGAAATAGAAAAAGATAGTGTTGTGGTAGAGGCTGCACTTCAGTGGAATGACTCCTATCAGGAAAATATATTCTGTTTTACTAATAATATTCCTCAAAAAGATGGGGGAACTCACCTTGCTGGTTTTAGAGGAGCCCTGACCAGAACAATTAACCAATATGTAGAAAAGAGTGGTGCTGCTAAAAAATCAAAAGTATCTTTAACTGGTGATGATGCTAGGGAGGGGTTGACAGCTGTAGTATCAGTAAAGGTACCTGATCCTAAATTCTCTTCACAGACAAAAGATAAACTCGTCTCTTCAGAAGTGAAAAGTATTGTTGAATCAGTTGCTTATGAGGTTTTGTCTGATTTTTTATTAGAAAATCCAGCTGAGGCAAAGGTAATTACTGGTAAAATCGTAGATGCGGCAAGAGCGCGTGTAGCGGCTAGAAAAGCGCGTGAGTTGACTAGGCGCAAAGGGGTATTAGATATAGCAGGTCTTCCTGGAAAGCTTGCAGACTGCCAAGAGAGAGATCCTGCGAACTCTGAACTGTTCTTGGTGGAGGGTGATTCAGCAGGAGGCTCTGCAAAGCAGGGGAGAGACCGTAAAACTCAAGCTATCTTACCGCTTAAAGGAAAAATTTTAAATGTTGAGAAGGCTCGATTTGATAAGATGCTATCTTCAGTAGAAGTTGGAACATTAATTACAGCTCTCGGTTGTGGGATTGGTAAAGAGGATTACAACCCTGATAAATTACGCTACCACCGTATTATAATAATGACGGATGCGGATGTGGATGGATCACATATCAGGACCCTCCTTTTAACATTCTTCTATCGCCAGATGGAGGAGCTAGTTGAGAGAGGGCATATCTATATTGCACAACCCCCTCTCTATAAAGTTAAGAAAGGAAAACAGGAGCAGTACTTGAAAGATGATCCTGCACTTGAGAACTATCTGCTCCAGACCGCTATCCATAATGCTGAATTTAAAACTTCTGAATCTGCACCAACAATATTTGGGAGCGGCTTAGAGAGTTTAGCGCAGGGATATCTCCAGGTTGAGAATAGTATGAAACGCCTAGCGATTCGTTATGACTATGCAATTTTACAGGGTATAGCGCAACTTCCATCTATAGATCTCACCGAAACAGATAGTGATGGAGTTAATGAGTGGATAGAGAGTGTACTTCAGTTGGTAAATAGTGATCGAAAAAATGAAGATAAAGTCTCTGCTGAATTACTTAGCTCGATGGATGATGAAGAGCGTAGAGTATGCTTTAAGGTGCGCACACATGGAATGGTTGAGGAGATAAACTTCTCGGAGGAGTTCTTCCGTACAGCAGAGTATAAAGCTATGGGAAGCTTACAGAAAAGTTTAGATGGACTTATTGGTTCAGAATCAACCATAAAGAGAGGAGAGCGTTCTGCTCCAGTAAAATCATTTGGAGAGGTGGTTGATTGGTTAATGCGGGAGGCCAAAAAGGGGCAGCAGATTCAACGCTACAAGGGGTTGGGTGAGATGAACCCAGAACAGCTTTGGGATACCACTCTAAATCCTGAGACTAGACGCTTGCTTCAGGTTAAAGTAGAGGATGCTGTTGCAGCAGATGAAATTTTCACTACTCTAATGGGAGAGATGGTTGAACCTCGTCGTGAATTTATTGAAGAGAATGCGTTGATGGCATCTAATTTAGATGTTTAAAGAGATTAACTATTCAGCTCACTCCTAAAACTCACCATCTCTGCGTAGCACGACCTCGTTGCACGACCCCGTACCTCGGTTCCTCGGTTATAAAATTATCATATATAAATATATACTAAAATTTTGCTCCTTGATCTGATGAATTTTAGAGGTAATATGAATGGTTACTAAAGAGAGTTGTCAGCCTTAACGCTGCTCTTAATTCAACTTTCAAGCTCTTGCATTTTTTCATTAATCCACTCTTCAGCTATTTTATTTATCTCACTTGCTGATTTACCATCACTCTCTATTGGAGCCCCAATATGGAGTTGAATAGTTCCAGGACTCTTTAAGAATCCACGTCGTTTCCAAAAACTACCAGCATTGTGAGCCACAGGGATCACAGGAAATTTAGTACTACTCGCAAGTACTGCACCACCAGCTCCAAAGCGTTTAGTGGTTTTGGGAGCAACTCTAGTACCTTCTGGAAAAACTACAACCCAGATACCATCTTTTAATCTTGCTGAACCCTGTTCTACAATCTGATTGAGTGCTTTGCGTCCAGCAGAGCGGTCGATAGCTACAGGCTTAAGCAGAGCAAGTCCCCAGCCAAATATAGGTATCAATAGGAGGCTCTGTTTTAGCACCCAAACTTGCGGCGGGAAAATTATTTGGAAAGCTAAAGTCTCCCAAACGGATTGATGTTTACTGAAAATTATAGCTGTCTCAGTTTGTCTCAAATGTTCCATCCCAGTGACACGATAGGTGAGGTTGCAGGTTACTTTTAGCCACCATATAACAAAAACAGCCCATTGACTAAGTACACGATAACGAGTTGAGAAATGGAGTGGAGTGGTGAGTAACCCGAGTAGCGCCACAAGTGGAGCACTTATTACCATTCCAATAAAAAATATGGATGAGCGAACCGTTAACATTAAGAGTTTAATTTGCCGGCGATTAGGGCATCTACAAATGTTGATAGATCACTGAATTTCAGTACATCATTTAATTTTTTGCTACTAGCAATGGTCCGCTCTCCTTTTCCAGTTTTAACTAAAATAGGAACCATTTTGACTGCTTTAGCTGCCTCTAAATCACGAGCAGAGTCACCAACCGCATAACTTCCCTCTAGAGATTTCCCAAGTCGTTTCTCAATATCCAAGAACAGTCCAGGTTTTGGTTTTCTACAATCACAATCATCCTCAGGGATGTGGGGGCAGTAGAAGATCGCTTCCACACTTCCACCCGCCTCCTGAAGTTTTTGGCACATCTTGCTATGAATTTCTCCAAGTGTCTCAATACTGTATAGACCGCGTCCCACACCAGATTGATTAGTTGCAATTACAACCCGATATCCAGCATGGTTGAGCCGCGCTATTGCTTGCATACTACCAGCGATAGGGTGCCACTCATCGGGAGACTTTATGTACTCATCCGAATCTTCATTAATTACACCATCTCTATCTAAGACTATTGTTTCCATACTCTTCTCTATGAATATTTATGAATATCACTAATTATGTTAAAAAATTATTTAGAGTCAACTCCACGAAATTCTGAAACTCTAACTCTGCCATCAATCATTCGAGATTTTCTACCCTCTAGTTTTTCCATTTTGTCCCAAAATGCTTGGTTGAGATCAAAATCAGCTGAGATGGCTGTTCCCATTAGTAAGATTAATAGATCGGCACACTCTTCAGCTAGCTCATTTTTTTGTTTTCCTTTGGTCACACAGGCCGATATTTCCCCTAACTCTTCTGCCATTAGTGAAACCCTATAGATCATCTCTTCTCCACCATTCTCACTAAACTTGTGCTTTTTATGAAAAGATTTAATCTCACTAAGCATATCTCTATATGAGTCTTGGTTCATTTTAAAATTTCCTATTTAGTAGTGGAGTATATGTTTAGGAGTGAAGTAGTGATATATCGGCGATTCTTAAAAACTGATTGCGTAGTTGAGTGAGAAGAGCAAGACGATTATTGCGTATAGCATCATCATCACTCATCACCATTACCTTCTCAAAGAAGTTATCCACAGGTTTATGCAGAGTTGCAAGAAGAGTTAAAGCGCCACTATAATCACTCCTCTCTATAGAACTATCAAGATCTTTACGCAGCTCTTCTAATTTAAGCGCAAGCTCTCTCTCCGCACTCTCTTCAAATAGAGCTTCATTGAGAGCTCTGTTAGTAGAACTACCATCATCTACTTGACCACTCTTTTTAAGTAGATTATGAATCCGTTTATTAGCAGCACTAAGAGTGACAGCCTCATCTTGTTTAATAAAGTTATTAACAGCTGCAATACGGAAGTCAAAGTCTAGAGGACTCTCTGGTTGACAAGAGAGTACAGACTCAAAGATAGCGGGTGAGATCTGCTTATCACTATAATATGAGCGCAGTCTCTCTAGTACAAAGTTAAACACTTTATCTGCTGTCTCTGCTTCTAAAGAGATATCTTTTTTACTGTAAGTTGCTACTGATTTTTTGATTATCTCTAAAATATTGATTGAGACACCATTCTCAATCAATATTCTCAATAGTCCCAGGGCAGCGCGTCTCAATGCAAAGGGGTCTTTGTCTCCAGTTGGGATTATTCCTATTCCAAATATTCCAACTAAAGAGTCTATTCGTTCGGCAAGCGCTAGGACTCTGCCTGTCTCAGATATAGGGAGTGTGTCACCAGAGAAACGAGGCAGATACTGTTCTGATATTGCAACAGATACCCCTTTATCTTCTTGATTATTCTCTGCATAATATTGTCCCATAGTGCCCTGTAACTCTGGGAACTCTTTGACCATATTGGTTAACAAGTCACACTTTCCAAGGAGTGCAGCCCGTTTCGCATACTCAAGGTTATAACCTAGTTGAGACGCTATTGTCTCAGCTAAATCAGCTACTCTTTGAGACTTGTCTAAAAGTGATCCTAACTTGTCTTGATACACAACCCTGCTTAAACCGTCCTGGTGAGATTCCAAGCTATTTTTAAGATCCTCATTCCAGAAAAATGCAGCATCAGCAAGACGGGGACGAATTACTCGCTCATTTCCACTTTTCACCATCTCAGGGTTACGACTCTCAATATTACTTATGGTAATAAAGTGTGCCATTAATATGCCTTGATTCCCATCTTCAGATTTCTCTACTATCGGGAAAAACTTCTGGTGTCCCTGCATTGATGCTATTAATGCCTCCTGTGGAACCTCCAAAAAACTCTTATCAAAACTGCCACTCACTGCAACAGGCCACTCTACTAAAGCGGTCACCTCATTCAGGAGATCTGGGTCAATTATCGCAACCCCCCCAAGCTCATCAGCAGTTATCATCACCTGCTCTCTAATTTGTTCTTTGCGGAGTGCGAAGTCCACAATAACTTTCCCACTATGTTTCAGCTCCGTCGCATAATTCTCTCCGCTTGAGATAGTTATATTTTCAGGATTGTGAAAACGATGACCTTGGGACTGGTTAGAAGAGTCAATCCCATAGAGTTTCATTGGGATAATATCTTTTCCCAAAAGGGCAACAACCCAGTGGACTGGGCGTAAAAATTCTGCATTAGAGTCACCCCAGCGCATTCTTTTTGGGATTGGGAGTCGTTCCAGGGCACCTTCAAGGATAGATGGTAGGAGTTCTATAGTTTTAGCTCCTTTGGTGGTAACCTGGTACCCCATCCATACCCCTTTTTCTGTTTCAATGCGTTCTAGCTGATCTACATCAACTCCACAAGAGCGAGCAAAGCCAGTTACCGCTTTAGATGGATTTCCATCTGCATCAAAGGCGGCAGCTACTGCAGGACCTCTTCGCATTGAGCTACTATCTTTTTGTTCAGATTGGAGTTTCTCTATCCAGAGCGCAAGACGGCGTGGAGCAGCATAAATTGTCACTTTAGAGTAGGATAGATTCTCTCTCTGTAGAGTTGTCTCAACTTCACGCCCTAGCGCCTCACTAAGATTTTGGAGTGATTTCGGCGGGAGCTCTTCAGTTCCAAGTTCGAAGAAGAGGTCTGCAGTAGTGTTATCCTGGCTCATTTTGAATCTCCCTTTTCAGAGTTTGTGCTAGTAGAGAGCATAGGAAAGCCAAGTTCTTCGCGCCGTTCATAATATGCTTTAGCAACCGCTCGTGATAGGGCACGAATTCGTCCAATAAAGCGAGCTCGTTCAGTCACCGAAATTGCATTCCGTGCATCCAACATATTAAAGAGGTGAGATGATTTCAGCATCTGTTCGTAAGCTGGAAGAGGAAGATCAAGTTCAATAAGTTTTTTACTCTCACTTTCGCAATTATCAAATTGGTGGAATAACTCCTCCACATTTGCATGTTTAAAATTGTAGGCAGACATCTCTACCTCATTTTGATGGAAGACATCCCCGTAACTAACCTTGCCAAGTGGACCATCACTCCATACTAGGTCAAAGACAGACTCTACACCTTGAAGATACATCGCTATTCGTTCAAGTCCATAAGTTATTTCACCAGTAACTGGTCGGCAGTCTAACCCCCCAACTTGTTGGAAGTAGGTGAACTGTGTAACCTCCATTCCATTAAGCCATACTTCCCAGCCTAGCCCCCAAGCACCTAGAGTTGGGGACTCCCAATTATCCTCTACAAAACGAATATCATGAGTTAAGGGATCAATCCCTAACATCCGTAGCGAATCAAGGTATAGATTTTGAATCTCTAAAGGAGATGGCTTAATTACTACTTGGAACTGATAGTAGTGTTGTAGGCGATTCGGATTTTCTCCATAACGACCATCAGTAGGACGGCGAGAAGGCTGAACATAAGCAGCACTCCACGGCTCAGGACCAATGGCTCGTAAAAAAGTTGCAGGATGAAAAGTGCCAGCACCAACTTCCATATCATAAGGTTGGTTAAGTAAACATCCTCGCTCAGCCCAATAGTGTTGTAGTGAGAGAATTAAACCCTGAAAAGTTTTAGGGTCAAGAGCGGTATTATTACTGTCCATATATATTCGCCATAAGCAAGTTAGATTTTAAGAGTTGAATTATAACACCTCTATTTTGTGTTGAAATGTGAAATCTAGATTATAGTTAACAAATAAGTTTAATAATTTAGTGAGTCAAAATGAATAACCAAATTGAGAGAGATGTAGTTATTATCGGCGCTAGTGCTTCAGGACTAATGTGTGCTCTAGAGGCTGGTAGGCGTGGACGCAAAGTTATAGTGTTAGATCATGCAAGCAAAGCAGGCGAGAAGATACGCATCTCTGGCGGAGGACGCTGTAATTTTACTAACTATCAAATCTCTGCAGATAACTATATATCTAACAATAGACACTACTGTAAATCTGCTCTTAGCCGTTTTACGCAGTGGGATTTTATCGCACTTCTTAATAAACATAAGATCTCTTTTCATGAGAGAGAGCATGGACAACTCTTCTGTGATAACAGTGCTCAAGATATTTTACAGATGTTGTTGGTAGAGTGCGCAGATGTTGGAGTAGAAATTTTACTGAAAAGTAGAGTTAATAAGATCTTATTTGATAACAAGAGCAACCTCTTTATAGTCAGCAGTGAGATGGATAGCCAAATGGATAGTAAAGTAGAGAGTCACGCTCCAGAAATAAAAGGACAATCTCTAGTAGTCGCGACTGGAGGACTTTCAATTCCAAAAATGGGCGCAACACCATACGGCTACAAAATAGCAGAGCAGTTTGGACATAGTATAGAGCCAACTAGGGCAGGGTTAGTTCCGTTAACTCTACACTCAAAAGATCTTAAGCGCTTCGCACCACTAGCGGGTATAGCTGTAAATAGTATAGTGAGGGTAGAGGGTGTTCAGTTTAGAGAGAATATTTTATTTACTCATAGGGGATTAAGTGGGCCAGCTATTTTACAGATCTCCTCTTATTGGAGAGCAGGCAGAGAGGTAGTAATAGATCTATTGCCAGAAGTTGAGAAATCTAAGTTAGAGGAGTTGATAACGGATAGACGCACCACTCATCCAAACAGCAAAGTGCGCACAGCTCTATCAGAGTATCTACCGAAACGCCTATCCCCAGCTCTGCTCGGTACTGAATTTTCGGAGCTGACTCTGCACCAACTTTCTAAAGAGCAGATCAGGAGTGTAGTGGATCAGATAAAGAGTTGGCGAATTGTTCCCAATGGAAGTGAAGGCTACCGCACGGCAGAGGTGACAGTTGGAGGAGTTAGTTGCGATCAACTCTCCTCTAAAACAATGGAATCAACACTTCAACCAGCTCTCTACTTTATAGGAGAGGTAGTCGATGTAACAGGGTGGCTCGGCGGCTATAACTTTCAATGGGCATGGTCATCAGGATGGTCTGCAGGGCAGGTAGTATGAGTGATCTATTTAAAGAGATGATGCAAGATGTGCGTCCGCTTAAAGAGGGTAATCGTGCTGATCTTGTAGGGCAAAAAAAACAGAGTAGCTCACAAGGTGAATTGCCGATAGGCAAGAGAAGGTGCCCTGGGGTAGCTGAGGAGTTGGCACCCAATTTTCAAAATGCTGCTGCTGAGACCGCTCCATTTGCACAGTGGGATAGAGAGCTGCCACCAGAGCTCCAAGTTGCGGCAGAAGAGGAGCTATTCTATATTCAAGACCAACTTCCACACGCAACCCTTAAAAAATTTAGGAAGGGGAGTTTGTGTTCATCGTTAGAGATAGACCTTCACGGTCTGACTAGTAAAGAGGCATCAAATGCACTGGCGCAGTTTATGCAGGAGGTACTCCAACAGAGAGTGCGCTGCTTTAGATTGATTCACGGCAAAGGCAACCGCTCTGCAACCGAGCAACCAATTCTAAAAAATAGAGTCAATCAGTGGCTACGCCAACAACCAGAGGTTCTAGCATTCTGCTCCGCAAGGCAGCGAGATGGTGGAACAGGTGCGCTCTATATACTGTTGAAAAGAGTTCAAGATGAAATTCTAAGTGGGGATTGAAGCAATAATCTGATAACATAACCAGTTTTACAGAATTAAGGTAGTTGAGAGATTTATTATGTCAGAAGCAAAAAAAGTAGCGGTGTTGGTTTCGGGTGGTCTCGATTCTATGCTTGCAGTAAAAGTGTTGCAGGAGCAGGGGGTTCATGTTGAGGGGCTTAACTTCTATACGGGTTTCTGTGTTGAGGGTCATACTCACGCTATTCGTAAAAAAGATCAGAAAAAAGATAAACGCAATAATGCGCTTTGGGTTGCAGAGCAGTTAGGAATAAAACTCCATATTCTCGATATTGTTGATGAGTACAAAGATGTGCTGATCAACCCTAAGCATGGCTATGGAGCAAATATGAACCCTTGCCTTGATTGTAAAATCTTTATGGTTAAAAAAGCGTTGCAGTGGATGGAGGAGCATGATTTTGATTTTATCGCCACTGGAGAGGTGGTAGGACAACGCCCAATGTCACAACGCAAAGATACTATGCCAATAGTCTCTAATGAGTCAGGAGCAGAAGATCTGTTAGTGCGGCCACTCTGTGCTAAAAATTTACCGCCTACCCTGCCAGAGCGTGAAGGTTGGATTGATCGAGAGACACTCTATGATTTTAGCGGGCGCACTCGCAAACCCCAGATGGCACTTGCAGATCAGTTTGGATTCGAAGATTATGCCACCCCAGCGGGTGGTTGCTGCTTCCTTACCGATAAGAGCTACTCAGTTAAGTTGGTTGATCTTTGGAACGCGCGCGGAGAGAGAGATTATGAGATGGATGATATTATGCTTCTTAAAGTGGGAAGACATATTCGCCCCCGTCCAAACTTTAAGATGATCATCTCACGAGAAGAGGGCGAGAATAATTTTCTCCAAGGTTATCGCAACCAGTTCATCACGATGCAGGTTGCAGATTTTGCAGGTCCATTAGTGATGATTGATGGAGTGGCGAGCGCAGAAGATCTAGCGTTGGCAGCTAGAATTACCACTCGATTTGGCAAAGCTAAAACTGAACCTGAAGTAACGGTTGAGATTAGAGCAAGAGATGGATCTGTGCAAAAAATAAAAGTATCTCCTATGTCTGCAGCGGATATAGAGCAGAGTTGGTATATATAGATGGCAAACTACAGTATAGATACTAAAGGGTTACTCTGCCCTATGCCTGTTATTAAAGCGCAAAATCGAGTTGCAACTCTTAATCCAGGAGATCATTTAGAGGTACTCTCATCTGATCCAGGCGCACTGAGTGATATTCCAGCTTGGTGTAGAATAAATGGGCATCAAGTAGTTGAAAAAGGTCAACAAGGGCGAGAAGTTAGAGTATTGATTGAGGTTGGATAGAGAGAGAAGATCTCGATTACACCATAAATTATAATAATAACAATTGAGATGATGGTTGGATAGCGTTATAATTATTGGATCTATATAGTTAGAAATTTTTTATTCACATAGCAGACAAGAGGATTTATTAATGTCACAAAAAGTATTAAAGGTTATTAAAGAAAATAAAGCAAGATGGGTTGATCTTCGTTTTACAGACACTAAAGGTAAAGAACAACATGTAACGATCCCATCAGCAGAAGTTAATGATAATTTCTTTAATGATGGCAAAATGTTTGACGGCTCATCTATTGAGGGCTGGAAAGGTATCAACGAGTCAGACATGATCTTAATGCCAGATCCAGATACTGCTATGTTGGATCCATTCTATGAAGAGGCTACTATCATCATCCGTTGTAATATTGTAGAGCCATCTACAATGGAGGGTTATGAGCGTGATCCTCGTTCTGTTGCCTACCGTGCAGAAGAGTA
>JABHVM010000006.1 GCA_018658305.1 Thiotrichales bacterium
CACATCTATCTCAGTTCCAGTCACCATAATATCTTTATGAACTGTTACTGTCGCACGCAGATGGTGAGACTTATCTTCATTAAAAGAGTGTATATCAGCACGACTTACCCCCTCAACCAGAACTTTAACTGTCCCATCTGGGAGCCTAAGAAGCTGCAATATTCTAGCAACTGTACCGCCATTAAAGAGGTCTTTAATCTCTGGCTCCTCTTCTGAACCACTAATTTGCGCTACCAATAAGATTTTTTTATCTTTTGCCATAGATGCTTCTAATGCATCTATAGAGCGTTGACGGCCAACAAAAAGAGGGATTACCATATATGGATAGACGACCACATCTCGCAGTGGAAGCACCGCATACTCTTGCTCTAACAGCTCAACTTCCTCAGTCATCTGTACCTGTTGCAGCTAACTGCTCCTGTTTACCACCTTCAAAGATCAATAGTGGGTCTGTTTTATCATTAATCACCGACTCATCTACTACAACTTTTTTCACACCTTTATAAGATGGAAGGTGGTACATTGTGTCTAATAGTGCATGCTCCATAATAGAGCGTAACCCTCGTGCACCTGTTTTGCGCTTGATAGCTTTCTTAGAGATAGCATGGAGTGCCTCATCTCTAATATCAAGTTCGATCCCTTCCATCTCAAACAGTTTACCGTACTGCTTAGTCAGTGCATTTTTAGGTTCAGTCAAGATTTGAATAAGTGCATCTTCATCTAGCTCTTCTAAGGTTGCTTCAACAGGAAGTCTACCTACAAGCTCTGGAATCAATCCGTACTTAATTAAATCTTCTGACTCAAGATCATTTAATATATCTCCGATCTTACGCTCCTCATCTTTGCTCTTGACCTCTGCAGAAAAACCTATGCCGCCTTTCTCAGAGCGAGAGCGGATAATATTATCCAACCCCGCAAATGCACCGCCACATATAAATAGGATTTTGCTAGTATCAACTTGCAGATACACCTGCTGTGGATGTTTGCGTCCACCCTGCGGCGGAACTGAAGCTATAGTTCCTTCAACTAATTTTAATAGAGCCTGCTGCACCCCTTCACCAGATACATCTCTAGTAATGGATGGATTATCTGATTTACGGGTGATTTTATCGATCTCATCAATATAGATGATTCCACTTTCTGCTCGTTCTGGATCGTAATCACATTTCATCAACAATTTCTGGATGATATTTTCCACATCATCACCTACATAACCAGCTTCTGTCAGCGTAGTTGCATCTGCCATAGAGAATGGGACATTAAGAGTGCGCGCTAGAGTTTCTGCAAGAAGAGTTTTACCAGATCCAGTTGGACCGATAAGTAAAACATTACTCTTAGCAAGCTCTACTCCATCTTTTTTATAACCAACATCAACTCTCTTATAGTGGTTATATACCGCAACCGCCAGAGTTTTCTTAGCTTTGCTCTGTCCAATCACATAATCATCTAAAGTTTCACGAATTTTTTCTGGAATCATCAGATTAGAACCTGACACCTCATCATCTTTCACCTCATCTTCTTCACGAATTATGTCATTACAAAGATCAACACACTCATTACAGACATAGACAGATGGACCAGCTATTAATTTTTTAACCTCATTTTGATTCTTTCCACAAAATGAGCAGTAGAGTAACTTACCCTCTTCGACCTTATCATTCATTAGCTATCTCTCCACATTTATTAAATCTTAAACCTCTTACAACGACTTTAATCTTCATCCTTTTCGCCAGAGCGGCTAGATAGAACCTCATCAATAAGACCGTAGCTCTTTGCTTCATTCCCACTTAAGAAGTTATCTCTATCTGTATCTTTACGGATCTGCTTCATTGGTTGCCCAGTGTGAGTAGATAATATCTTATTAAGTCGCTCACGCACATCTAAAATCTCTTTGGCATGGATCTCAATATCTGATGCTTGCCCTTGGAATCCACCAAGCGGCTGATGAATCATCATGCGTGAATGAGGCAGACAGAAACGCTTCTTCTCTGCTCCACCAGCAAGAAGGAGTGCTCCCATACTTGCCGCTTGACCGATACACATTGTGCTCACATCAGGTTTAATAAATTGCATAGTATCATAGATTGAGAGACCAGCGGTTACCGATCCACCTGGCGAGTTAATGTAGAGGTGAATATCTTTATCTGGATTTTCAGATTCAAGAAATAGAAGCTGAGCTACTACCAAGTTTGCCATCTGATCTTCCACCTGCCCTACCATAAAGATAACTCTCTCTTTAAGTAGTCTAGAATAAATATCATATGAGCGCTCACCACGAGAAGTCTGCTCTACTACCATTGGTATCAAGCCAAGATTTTTTATCTCTGATCTAATATTACTATTCATAAAAACATTACCCCTTTATTTGATTGCATACTATTATTTAAGTGATTCCATATTTGAGTTACTTTTTATCTGATTGCGATACAACTTTATTGTTGCGCATTCGCTTTTGTCATCAACTCTTCAAAACCCATACTCACTTCACTAACTTCAGCGTCTTTCATTATCAACTCAACTACCTGCTCCTCTAACACTAAATTGTGCACACCCTCTAGTGATTCTGGATTCTGCTTATACCACTCCACCACTTCGCTAGGGTTCTCATAGCTTGCTGCCATTTTTTCAATATTACTCTCTACACGAGTTGGATCAACCTGCACATTATGCTCACGCACTACCTCTGCCAGTACCAGCCCGAGCTTCACTCTGCGTTCTGCTTGAGCCTTAAAGAGATCAGCACTTAACATATCGTCTTGTAGTTGCCCCTGCATCTGTTGCTTCATATTTTCCGCCATCCGTTCCGCTTCCTCTCCAATAAGAGCACTAGGAATATCAAAACCGTGAATCTCATAAAGACCATCCATAACTTGACTCTTATTAACCTTATCTACAGCCTGATCACACTCTCGCTGCATATTCTCTTGAATCTGTTTACGGAATGCTTCAACTCCTCCCTCTTTAACTCCGTAGTCAGAGATAAACTTATCATCAATCTCTGGCAACACTGGTTCAGAAACTTTCTTAAGGGTTATCGCAAACTCTGCTGCCTTACCAGCAAGATCTTTCGCCTGATAATCTTCAGGGAAGGTTACATCAATACTTTTCTCTTCCCCAGAACTCATACCTGCTATTCCATCTTCAAAACCTCCGATCATTGAACCAGAACCTAGAGTAAGAGGTACATCTTCTGCAGAGCCACGATCGAACTTCTCGCCATCTACAGTACCAACAAAATCTATCACTACCTGATCACCATCTTTAGCAGCTCGCTCTACCTCTTCCCACTTCTGTTGCTGACCGCGTAGGTTTTCAATCATCTTATCCATATCTTCATCATTGATCTCTACTGAAGCTTTCTCGACTTTAATTTCACTAAATGCCGCGATCTTAAACTCAGGATAGACCTCAAAAGTTGCTTTGTAAATTAGATCTTTTCCTTCCTCAATCTCTTCAGGATCAATCTTAGGATATCCAGCTGGGCTCAACTCCTCTTTATGTATCGCCTCAGAGAAAGTTGCTTGAATCATATCTCCAGCCACCTCCTGCAATACTGAACCACCAAAACGCTTTTTGATAACAGCCATAGGGACTTTACCTGGACGAAAGCCATCTATATTTGCACTCGCCTTAACTTTATTAATTCGCTCTGTAACCTCTTTACCAATTCTCTCCGCAGGAATTGTTATTGTCATTACTCGCTCTAACTTCTCGGTTGTCTCTACAGATATATCCATGTTCTAATTTGCTCTCAATAATTTCAAAATAGGGTATTTTACTTCACTAGCAAGATAATAGTAAAGCTAAAAATAGATAAATACTCCAATACGCCCTCATTGATTAACTCCAGGATTTTTTTTACCAAATATTTTATTTTAAGGTAGAATGTAGGGCTATTATTAAATTAAGAGAATATACAGAATAGAATCGCAGGAGAAAAGATTTTAATGAGTAATCCAACTTACCCCGTCCCTACTGAGTTTGCTGCTAACACTATTGTCAATACTCAACAATATAGGGAGATGTATGAACACTCCATCAACAACCCAGAGGAGTTTTGGGCAGAACAGGCGAACAGTTATTTAACTTGGTTCAAACCTTGGGATAGCACTCTGGAGTGGGACTACAATAGCGCTAACGATGGTAATGTCTCTATTAACTGGTTTAAAGGGGGCAAAATCAACGCCTCTTATAACTGTCTCGATCGTCATCTTAAAGAGCGCGGAGAGCAGACTGCAATTATCTGGGAAGGTGATAATCCTAATGAGTCCCGCAAAATAAGCTATCGTGAACTTCATCAAGAGGTAAGTAAGTTTGCGAATGTACTTAAAGGACGAGGGGTGAGCAAAGGTGATAGAGTCTCAATCTATATGCCGATGATCCCTGAAGCCGCAGTGGCTATGCTTGCCTGTAGTCGCATCGGCGCAATTCACTCTGTAGTATTTGGAGGATTCTCTCCAGATGCACTTAAAGATCGTATTCTTGATTCTGACTGCCACCTCCTAATTACTGCGGATCAGAGTGTAAGAGGTGGAAAAAAGATTCCGCTAAAAACAAATGCAGACAAAGCTCTCAGCTCTTGCCCAAGCGTACACAGCTGCATTGTAGTTAAGCGCGGAGGAGATCCTGTAGAGTGGAATCAGGAGAGAGATGTGTGGTATCACGAAGAGATGGAGAGCGCATCCATCGACTGTCCTGCAGAGGAGATGGATGCGGAAGATCCACTATTTATTCTCTACACCTCTGGCTCTACTGGAAAACCAAAAGGAGTTCAACACACTACTGGTGGCTATATGCTGCAAGCGGCAATAACTCATAAAGTTGTATTCGACTATCATGACGGAGAGATCTACTGGTGTACCGCTGATGTAGGATGGGTTACTGGACACACATATATCGTCTACGGCCCACTTGCTAACGGCGCAACTACGCTAATGTTTGAAGGTATTCCAACCTACCCTACCCTATCCCGCTTCTGGGAAGTTTGTGACAAACATAATGTCTCGATATTCTATACTGCCCCCACTGCCATTCGTGCACTTATGGCTGCTGGAGATGATCCAGTCAACCAGACGAGTCGCTCCTCACTCCGTCTCTTAGGAACTGTTGGAGAGCCAATCAATCCAGAAGCGTGGGAGTGGTACTACAGCGTAGTTGGTGATAATCGTTGTCCGATTGTAGATACTTGGTGGCAGACAGAGACTGGTGGACATTTAATAACTCCTCTACCTGGAGCTCATGCACTCAAGCCTGGCTCAGCTAGTTTTCCATTCTTTGGAGTACAACCTGTACTGCTAGATGATGATGGTAATGAGTTAGAGGGGACAGTCTCTGGCAACCTCGCAATGAAAGCTCCTTGGCCAGGACAGATGCGCACTCTACATGGCGATCATAAACGCTTTGTTGAGACCTACTTTACTCAATTCCCAGGTTACTACTTCTCTGGAGATGGAGCACGGCGAGATGAAGATGGGTATTGGTGGATAACTGGAAGAGTTGATGATGTGCTTAATGTATCTGGACATCGCCTTGGAACTGCTGAAATTGAATCTGCGTTAGTACTACACAGAGATGTTGCTGAAGCAGCAGTAGTTGGTTATCCTCACGAAATAACTGGACAAGGCATATATGCTTTTGTTACTCTAATGAATAACGTTAAAGTTGATGGTAAAAGTAGCGAAGCATTAAAGGCGGAGTTAGTGGCACAGGTACGCGGAGAGATTGGCCCTATAGCAAAAGTTAATCTTGTTCAGTGGGCTCCAGGGCTACCAAAAACCCGTTCTGGAAAAATTATGCGCCGCATTTTGCGTAAAGTTGCAGCTAACGATCTCGACGATATGGGAGATACCTCAACGCTTGCAGACCCATCGGTAGTTGAAGAACTAATTGATAATCGTGAAAACAGGTAATTACTAAAGATACATTTTATAGGCACACACTTGAATATGGTAAAACTAATAACCAGAGCTCTACTGCTCCTTACTCCTCTTACACTTACTTCAACCCTACTATATGCTGGCTGGGACGGCTTAGATCGTGGAGGAGAAGTGGAGTATGCGATGACTCTAACTCCAGACATTAATAATGGTAAAAAGATATATAAGACTTGTGCCTTTTGTCACACCGATAGTGGTTGGGGGATGATGCCAGGCATCGGTTCATTTACAGGGAGTGGTCGCTACCCACAATTAGCGGGGCAGCACCAATCTGTACTGATAAAACAACTTAGTGATATTCGTAATTTGAATAGGGATAACCCGGTTATGTACCCATTCACGCTCTCTAAATATATTGGTGGCCCCCAAGATATTGCTGATGTTACCAGCTACATAACTACTCTTCCAATAAATAGTAGCAATCAATATGGGAGTGGAACCAATTTAACGCAAGGAGAAGAAATTTACAAGGATAACTGTAGTCGTTGTCACGGTGAGAGTGGTGAAGGTGATGCCGAGAACTTCTACCCTAGATTAGCTGATCAACACTACCAATATATGTTGCGTCAATTCATCTGGATTAAAGATGGAAAACGGAGAAATGCAAATGATAAGATGGTGGAGCAGATTCAGAAATTTAGCTACCGTGAGATGCAGGCAGTTATCGATTACTCCTCTCGCTTAGATGGCAAAGCTAAAATAGAGAATCTAGCAGAAAGTATAGATAACCACACAGTTATTACAGAAAAGCCTGTAGAGAGTATTAAAATAGAGAACATTAAAATAGAAAGTATTCAAACAGATAATAACCACTCAGAAAAAAGTGAAATAGAAGGGGAGCAGCTATGAAGAAATGGTTAATGGTAATAATATTTCTAGCAGGTATGGCAGCACTTGGAGGGGTAAATACATTCTTCTCCGCAACTAATGAGACAGCATTCTGCACCTCATGCCACTCCATGAAGATTAACTTAGAAGAGTATCGCCACACTGTCCACTATAAAAATCAGTCTGGAGTACAAGCAACTTGCTCTGACTGCCATGTGCCAACTCAGTTTATTCCTAAAATTATAGCTAAAGTTATGGCAGCAAAGGATGTCTATCACTGGGTCTTAGGAACTATTGAACCTGACGAGATGGAGCTAGTAAGTACCACTGAAAATGGTAGCTGCCCTGAACTCTTTATACCGCTTGAGCCTAACTCCAACCTCTGCGTGCCAAACTATGGTGAAGCTTACAGTGAGGATATGGGTGAAGAGGCTGCTGAACTAAGAGAGAGAGCACTTAAAAAATATAATGCATATCGCTGGAAAATGGCAAACAGCGTATGGGATAAGATGAAAGCGTCTGACTCTCGCGAATGTCGCAACTGTCACAATTTCGACAATATGGACTTAGACTCTCAAGATCGGAGTGCGCGTAAAAAACATGGTCGTGCAACTGACAAAGGGCAAACTTGCATTGATTGTCATAAAGGGATAGCTCATACAGAACCAGATGAACCTGAAGAAGAAGAGGATGAGGTTGAAGATGAAGATTAAAATTTTATTAACTGTTCTCATACTATCTACAACTCCACTAACTGACAGTTTAGCGGAATATGGGAATAAAGATAAAACTGCCACAATAGATAGTACTCCAACCCAACTTCTCCGCAGGGCTGTAGCTGAAGGTGATTTAGCAACAACAACTAAGTTAATTGAACAGGGAGTTAACATAAATAGTAGAGGTGAACTTGGTCATACCCCTCTTATATATGCTGCAGAGGATGGGCAGATAGAGATTGCCAGACTACTACTAGACAATGGGGCACGCATCAACAGCCAGACTGACGGGGGCTACACTGCTCTCTCTGCAGCCGCAGATGAAGGCAGCATTGCCTTAGTATCGCTACTTCTGCGTGCTGGTTCCGACCCCCATATCAAAACGCGCAACGGAATGGATGCACTAATGATCGCTATCCGTAGTGGAGAGGCTGATGTAATCTCTATCTTGATGGCATACAATAGTAATATCAATACTGCAGATCGTCACGGTAGAACTGCGCTAATGATCGCAACAATGTATAGAAATATAGATGTAGTTAATATGCTACTGCTTGCAGATGCAGGAATGAACATAAGGGATAAAAATGGGCGCACAGCTCTAATGTTAGCCGCAGACCAGTCTAATACTGACATTTTAAAAGCTCTACTCCAACGCGGAGCTAATTCATCAGTTATGAATGATAACGGTGCCACAGCTCTTCACTTTGCTATCCAACAAAGTGGGAATGAAGCTGCTCTAATGCTCTTAAATCATGGGGCCAAATTAGATATTGCAGATCGTGACGGCTGGACTCCACTAATGGAAGCTGTAAGTAGAGGCAATATAACTCTTACTAAACTCTTTATACAGAGAGGTGCTGATGTAAAAGTACGAGATAGTGAAGGGTTAGATTTGCTCAATATTGCAGAGATGAACCACCATAATGAGCTACTTAAGTATCTACAACTTCATATTAAGTAATTAAGCAATATCCAAACTTAAGATCCATATTTTTAAAATACATTCTTGACCCGCACTCTTTAGTACTATTTTTCGGAATACGCTATTGGCATAAAATATGCATAACTTATAGCTACTAGTTAAATTAATCAAATAGTGTCAAATAATTGTGGCGGAGAATATAGATGGATGAACTCAATATTAGCGAAAAACTTAACGAAGAGCTTAGTGAAGAGAACAGTGAGAGCTTAAACTGGAATCTTGAAAAAGAGTCAGACAGTGAATTAACAACAGAGCCTGAAGCTGAGATTGATACTGAAAATAGCATTAACCCTGTACCTACGCCTGACCCAGTGCCAGCTGAGAATAAGCTAGAGATAGATACAGATGTGGATGTAGGTGTGGATGTAGGTGTGGATGTAGATCTGGATGTAGAGGAAACAGAAGAGGCGCAGCTAACTGAGGAAGATAAAATAATAGGTCTAGAAGAGACAATTTTAAACGCTATTGAGTTAGCTCACGAAGCTGCCGACCTTGCAAATGATGCCACTGAGATGGCAAGTCAATCCACCGAAGATGCGAGGATCCTTGCGCAAGAGGCAATTGCAGACCTAAAAGATATGTGTGACCAACGCTCAATAGGGATAAAGATGGATTCAGAACTCAGTGAGTATATGTCGGAACTACAGGCTAATAGTAAAATAATCAAAGATCGAACTACAATGCTGCGTGAACGCATCCAAAAACTTGTCGAATAATTTATAATGGATAATTATAAATCAGACAACACCTCATCAGATAACTCCGAGCTGATACGCACAGTTACCGAGAGTGGTGCAGTTGCAAATGAAGCTGCTGATACAGCTCTCTCAGCAGCTGAATATGCTATCAAACAGAGTGACGAACGCAGTGAAAAATTATCTAACAAAGTGTATGAGACTCTAACTCAAGCTGTCAACAACTCAAAAACAGGATCTAAAAAAGAGCTTAAACAACTTCTAGAACAGTTTGAAAAGCGACAGAATGAGAAAAGCCCAAGCAAGTTAATATTTATAACTATGTTTTTAGTGCTAGGTTTGGGTGCTGCTCTGTTTTATGGAACAGAGTTAATAACAGAGAATAACATAAATCTAAAAAACTCACTATCTGAACAACATCTAGAACTTGAGGGAGCCGTAGTCACTCTCGCAGATCATCCTATATACCATACCCCAGACCTGCTCTTGCTAAAACCAGCAGTAGAGGATGAAGATAAGATTGACCCTAACAAACAGCCACTAGCAGATATACAAGAGCAACTATCTGCTGTCCAGATAACTGCCACTACTATTCCAGAAATCATATCCAAAACAGGTTCAGAGGTGACAGAACAGCTAGATGGACTAGTAAGCAAGCTCGTAAAGATAGATAACAGCTCTAAATCCACAGAACAGATTATAGAGAAAACTGTACTTCAGCAACAAGAGCTCAAACAGATATTATCAGGATTAGTAGAGCAGGTAGATACTCTAAACAGAGAGAGTAAGCAAGAAAAAGAGCCCGAGATAAAAATAGTTGAGGTAGTAAAAATAGTAGAAAAAGTGATAGAAGTAAAAGAAGAAGAGGTGAAGGTAGAAATTGACAACTCCAAACCGAAACCATACAGCTACCACCGAGCGCGGCGGTAGTAACAATGACAGCGAACAGTACCAATTTTACTATTGAAGATGGCAAAGAGAGCTCATCAATAGAAATAGTTACCGGTGATACTCGGGCTGACCAAATAGAAGATATGGGGCAGGAAGATGTTGATCAACGCGTAGAGAGTGCGGCAAACAAAGCGTCTTTAGCCGTAGCAGAGCTAGAGGAAGCATCTGAAGAGTGTGAACTAGCAGCACAAATCGTTGCAGAGAGCGCTGAAATTGCTAGACAATATGCAGAAAAAACTCTGGAGACATCCTCCTTCACCGAAAAACTAACCATAGTTGCTAAACAGATAACAGAGAGAGCAGAGAGTAGTGCTGTTCGCTCTAAAGAGGTCACAAATAAAACTCGTAAAACCATAGAGCAGGGCAAGGCAGCAATAGGTCTCGCAAATCAGGCTGCTAATGATGCTAACCACTCAACCTCCTTAGCAAAGAAGATAATTAAAAACTCCAACTCTACAGTTAAAGATGCTCAGCTTGCTCTGCTTGAAAGTAATAAGATAATTGAGCAGGCGCAGCAACTTGCTGAAGATATAGTATCTGCAACAGAATTCGCACATAAATCAACTCGTAAGGCAATTGATGCCGCAAATGAGGTGGAGGAGTTTATAAACAGCATAGAACATACTATAAGTTCAGCTAAGTTAGTAACAGAGAGCTTCCTGAATGGGAAAAAATATAGCCACATAAAGCGCCAACGCAGCAACCGCATCAATGAGAGAGCACAAGCGCTCCGTGATAAAATCTCCAAAATGCAGATTAAACGGTCAGACAGAGTTAAAGCTTATAAATAGCTAACTCATCTATCTAATCAATACTCCTTAACTCAAATGCCTACCTAACTAAGATATCCAATCAACACCAAAGTGAGCAGAGTTAATCCTGCAAAGATTAGGAATGTTCCTAATACATTGGAGCCGTTTTGAACAAGCTTAGATGGTCTCTTAACTAAATGTTTCTCTAATTCACCACTCGCCTTCAGTCGTTCGTACTCTACTTTATGTTCATGCTTAAACTCATCTAGCGGAATCACTCCCGTAAAGATAGTAGTACTCATTGGGAATTTATCTGGACGGAAGTGAGCATTAAAGAAGTGTACTGTAAACAGGAACACAGTCGCTAGCAGCGCCTCCTCTGCATGGACTATAGTTGCAATATTAAATACAGAACCAGGCAGTATAGTTGCAGTTAGAGTTGGAGAGAAAAGCATCATCCCACTCAAACCAATAACTCCTGCACCCCAGAATGGAGCCCAGTAGTCAAACTTCTGCCAATATGACCAGCGATCAAAACTTGGTCTCTCACCACGCCCGAAGAACCAACGGAACATTCCAACTAAATCATGCATATCCTTCCAGTTTGGAACCATAGAGTCTGGACCAAACCAGCGGAACTTTTTACGATTTTTAATGATATTAAAGATTGCCATTCCAAAGTGGACTACAAACACAGTTAACCAAGTAGTGGCTGCGGTCCGATGAATAATACCCTCAATCTCAGGGCCACCAAGCATCTCAATCACTACTGGTGCCCACGCACTATGCGCGAAAAGAAGGGTAGATCCTGTTAATACTAAGACCATAGTACTCATCGCAAAAAGGAGATGAATTACTCTCCACGCTACCGTAAATCTACGGAAGTAGAGCTGTCCTTTAGCTGCAATCAACGCTTGGCTAGGTGGTTTATACCCTTTACCTTGCTGACGATCACGGAACTCACGATAGAACCAGAGCAACACATGAGTCCAGAAAAACGCAAATACAACTATAATTAATAGATTCATGAATTTGGTAGTTAGATAGATTATCGGATACTTCTCATAGTCATTAGCATTGCCGTGTGGATGGAACCCAATAAATCCCTCTGTAGCATCCTCATGACAACTCTGACAACTCTCCAACCTATTATCTAAATGCATTTTAGAGGATGGATCATCAACCTTTTTCAATCCATGACTACCATGACAGTCATAACACTTTGCAGTATTAGTGTAACCAAGAGTGTTTACCTGACCATGATATGACTGCATATATGTTTTAAGAGATTCCTCATGACAGCTCCCACAACTTTGAGTAATCGCAAGCTTAGTGCTATCTAACTCAGGAGAATCTATCTTATGCGTAGTGTGACAGTCAGAACAGACTGCCGCGTCAGCATTTCTATTATTCACAACCTCTTGCCCATGCACAGAAGTCAGGTACTCTTTCTTCTGCTCCTCATGACACTTACCACACACTTCTGGATTTTTAAGTCGATGTTCGGCACGAGTCTCACTTCCTACCGTTCTTATATTATGAGGGTCGTGACAGTCGTGACAAGTCGCATTAGTTCTGGATTGATCTTTACGACTTGGTTGTGCATGGACTGAGTGCATATAGCTATCTATCTGCTCCATCACCACCCCTAATCTCTTATATTTAAGAGTGCCCTCTCCTCCATCTAATTCAGCTTGCTTCTGTTGTGCCTCCCACTTCTCCTCATGACACTCCACACAACTTACACTAATTGTAGGCTGCTCTTGATGGTACTTTTTGGTGATATTGGTGTGACACCCTACACAGTTCTGCTTACCGTGGACACTATCTTTAAATTTATCCTCATCCACATATATGTAGACTTCAGTTCCATCTTCTAGAGTCTCAACCTTCTCATCTTCATCGGAGTGACATTTGTGACACTGCTTATTGGTGACAATCTTTTTAGCTGAATCTGATGCTGCTTGTACAACTCCTACCTGCAACAGAAGAAGAATCATTAATGGGATAACCCTCAATATCTTAAAAAAAATTCTCACCTTAACCCTCCTCTTCTCTTGACATTAAACCATACTAACTTTTAATCTAATTTACGAGTAACTGAGAATGCTCCTCGCAGATCACCAGGTTTAAATCCTATAGCTTGCTCCAGTGGGTAGAGTGCCCGAATTGAACTCAACACATTTTTAGTAATAAACTCACCATGACAGACCATACATTTCTTACCAGCAGGAATAGCCTTCATATAGCGGAAGCTCTTCTCCTCTCCACTACTCACCACTTCATGATGCTCCATTGTTGCCAGACTCTCTCCAGCCGCAGCGCGAGACTCAAACTGCTCCAATACTTTTATCTCCCACGCATCAGGTGCATTCTTCTCATTGCGTAAGCGCAGACTAGTTCGTTTTATACTAACCCCTGTGCGTCTACTAGAGAGTGCGTTAGTTATTGGTTGTGCCTGTTGGTTGCACGCAGCAATAGCAGCCGCTGGCCCACCCTCTTTCATCGCCGCAACCAACGCTCCCTTCAAATTAACGAAAAGGTTTTTTGCTAGCGCCCTACTCTGCTGAATATTATCTTTATCATCCCCATTAGCTACAGCTGGAGTTGCTAGCAGAGCTATAGATATAAAGATAGAAGATAATTTTACAGCTGATTTTATAGATGATTTGACTGGTAATTGGTTCATAAAAAACTCTCCGAAATTGGTAAAAAATATATTAGTTAGCTGTTTGAAATTGGTTACAGTCTAACTATCTTGTATAACCAAGTCAACTCAAATTTATCATTCAAAATATAACCTCATTGAAGCAGTAGACAGAAGTTAAAAAAAACGAGTAATTGAGTTGCAATCCATACCAACTTACAGTAGTATCCCTCCTGTTCTTAAGTATTTTTTTAATTTTATAGAAGCTTACCTAAGAGCAAATTAATATTAATTTTTTTACAACAACTCTCATTAAAGGAGTAATTTATATGAAAGTAACTAAACTTGCGTTGGCCATTATTGGTGGCTGTGCAATTAGCATGTCTGCATCTGCAGGTGGCAAAGTAGATAAGTCTGTTTCCAACATGACAGGGGCTGATGCCACTATGTTGTCAAACACCTGTGCGGGCTGTCATGGTACTGACGGTGCGAGTAGCGGTCCTGCTATACCATCACTCGGTGGTATGTCTGCGCTCTACATTACAGATATGATGAACGGCTACAAGTCTGGAGATATCAAGAGCACTATTATGGGTCGTATTGCACCTGGATATAGTGAAGACGAGATCGATGCGATGGCAAACTACTTTGCTGGTACAGAGCAACATCGTACACCTCAAGCGTTCGATAAAGCGAAAGCAGCTAAAGGGATGAAACTACATGATAAGTATTGCGAGAAGTGTCACTCAGAAAGTGGGACTCTAGCAGAGGATGACTCTGGTATTCTTGCTGGTCAGCCAACTCCTTACCTTCACTACAGTATGGAGGACTTCGCTAATGGAGATCGCTCAATGCCTAAGAAGATGAAAAAGAAAGTGAAGAAGCTAAACAAGAAGGAAGGTTCTGCCGGTATGGAAGCCATTCTTAACTACTACGCTAGCCAGAAATAAAGAATTAACCGGAGAATATAAACTATGAAAAAGAATATGAATCGTAGAGACTTTATGAAAGTTTCTGGTGGAGCCGCAGCAGCAGTTGCTGGTGCTAGCATCTATACTGGCAGCGCTCTTGCTGGCGCTAAAGGTCGTGTAGTGGTAGTTGGTGGCGGTCTTGGTGGAGCAACTTGTGCTAAATATATCAAACGAGCTGACTCATCTATTGATGTAACTATCATTGAGCCCAACAAAACTTACTTTACTGGCTTTACTAGTAATCTTACCATCTCTGGTATGGTTACTATGGAGCAACTTGGACACACCTATGAAGGGCTAACTGCCATGGGTATCAAGGTTGTTCATGCAGCAGCAACTGAGATCGGTGACAGCAGTGTAAAAACTTCTGATGGCGGCAGCTACGACTTTGACCGTTGCGTAGTCGCTCCAGGTGTTGACTTCAAGTTTGTTGAAGGTCACAGTGAAGAGATTGCTAACAAATCTGTAACTCACGCCTATAAGTCTGGAGCTCAGATGAGTTTACTTGGTGAGCAGATCCGTGGAATGAAGAAGGGTGGTACAGTAGTACTTGCAGCACCACGCAACCCATTCCGTTGCCCTCCTGGACCATACGAGCGTACTGCTCAGATCGCAGCTTACTTAAAGGTTAACAACCCTACAGCTAAGATCATCGTCCTTGACCCTAAAGATAAGTTCTCTAAGTTCGGACTATTCAAAGAGGCTTGGAAAATCCATTACGGATATGGCACTGACAACTCTATGATCAACTGGATCAAGGGTGCTGAAGGTGGCGCATTGGAAGAGGTTGACGCTTCTACCAATACTGCTATTGCATCTATCGAAGAGTTCAAGGGTGACGTACTAAATGTTATCCCTGATATGAAAGCTGGTCATGTTGCTCATGCAAATGGTCTAGTAAAGGGTGACTGGTGTCCTGTTGACCTTCAGACTTTCGAATCTTCATTGCGTAAAAACATCCATGTTATTGGTGACTCTAGTGCAGCTAAAGGACTTCCAAAGTCCGGTTATGCAGCAGCATCTGAAGCTAAAGTAACAGCAGCAGCAATCGTTGCTGCAATGAATGGCAACGCTGCTCCAGTACCTGCTTACACTAACACCTGCTACAGCGTAGTTGCACCTAACGATGCATTCTCTGTTGCAGCAGTTTACCAGCTTGCAGCTGATAAACATAAGGTGATGAAGGTTGCAGGTGGTCTTACTCCTAGCGGTGACAAGCGTAATGCTGCACATCGTGAACGCGAAGTGCAGTACGCACTAAGCTGGTATGAGAACATCACTACTGATGCATTCAGCGATGGAAAAAAACTACCTCTATAAATATAGAGCCTAGTAAAACCTAAAAAACCTCCAATTGTTTAGGCGATTGGAGGTTTTTTTATAGCACTATAACATTCAGACCATAACGCTTCCACGCTTCTAACCCTCCACGAAAATAGTGTATCTTGTTAACAGGAAAACCCAAACGCAACAATCCACGAATTGCCGCTGGTGATTGACCACACCAGCTACCGTTGCACCACAGGACTAAGCTAGGAGAGTTGCTAAAATCCCAACTTTCACCCAACTCCTTCCCCCCCAACTGCTCTAGTGCATCTGCAATATCTATCTCATTTGCACCAGAATAGGTACTAAGTGTAGTGTATGGAATATTTATTGATCCTGGTATCGTTCCCTGCTGATGCCAATTCGGAGTACGCGCATCAATCAAGAGCCCTGCTCCTACCGCAAGATCATTCTGCATAAATTCTACCAGCTCATAGAGACCAATAGTTTTAACTCCAGGAGCTGCCTCTATAGGTTGAACACAAGTTTCTGGACAGGCTGGAGCAGTTAAAGTAATAGTGGCATCAGGATTTTGATTACGCTCTATCTTGACCGTATCATCAACATGCTCCACTTCAAAATTACGTAATCCTTTAGTAATATTAAGTGAACTCAAAGGTTCTGCAATCACCTCTAATGATAGCAAAACAGAAACATAAAATATGGCAACGGCTATTTTCATTTAGTAATCTCCTTACTAATAATTTTTCAGAACAGGACTCTCAAAAAAATACCGATATCTCCTATCTAGAGAGTCTCGGTATTTTTTACAACTATTTAAGGTTGCTTTTACTTAGATTTTTTAGCTCCAGAACCGCTCTTACCTTTACTGTCTGTCCAAGTAACTTTAATCTCATCACCTTTACCACCCTCTACCTGGATACGAAGATATGGGTTTTTTGAAACTGTTGAGTTAACATCTGCATGTAAAAATGCTTTACCATTTTTCTCTGCAACAATATTCTGAATAAAGTGTGCAGGAATAGTGTTTCCGCTCTTTTTATCCTTTCTAAGTCCAGTCTCCATAGGGTGATTTAGTAGACATTTAATATCAATTACACCATTTTTCTCTTTTGCTCTTAATTTTACTGCTGCTTTAGCCATCTTACTCTCCTTGAGAATTTAATCTTTTTTGACAATTTAATTTTAGTGTCGCTGTAACTTAACAACCACCCGCAGTTACTTTTACCTGTTTTTTATCACTTAAAATTCCAGATGCAGTATGTGCTACACCATATACATCTCCAGTTTTACCCATCTTGATACGGGTAGAGACATATGGAACAGCATCTTCACCAAGAGTGAATTTAGCAACAAGTGGCTTACCATTGGAAGCGGAGATAATACTAATACTCTCTACAATTCCATCTACACCTTTTGCATCAACAGTAATTGGCACTACAGCGCCATTCTCTGCAACATCAGGACCATCAAGCTTTACCAAGCCACTTGCTTCGCCTGTATCACCAACTGAAGAGGACTCCATCGCTGCCTTTGGCCAAGATGCAAGTGCTGCACGAGGTGCTAGTAGTCCTGCACCTAATGCTATGGTAACTGCACCACCAGCTAGAGTTCCTTTCATAAATAGTCTTCTTTTCATCTTCCTTTCCTCTTTTAATATGCACTATTATTATATGTAATTTAATGTGTAATTAATAATATATGCGGTTAATAAAAACTATAGAAAAACAATCATAACAAACTTTTAACCCGTTGTAGATAATTTTTTCAAGTTATTTTTTCACAACTTTTTCACAACTTTACTTACGATACGCAGGACCATTTATCTCTTGTCCATTACTCATATAAGCATGGAAAAATTCAAGATTACGGTACTCATCGCTCTGCGCCTTAAATGGTTTTGCGCGCACCTGTTTGTTACATCCACCGTAACGACGGTGTAGAGTTCCAAACCCATCTCCATCTTTTGATTTACCAGACCATTTAGCTCTAAATACAGGAAATCCTGTAGTGTGTCCTAAAGCCGGAGAGAGCAGATCTGCGCGGATATGTTGTCCAGACTGATATACATGGCAATCAGCACAAGCAAGGTTGAGTTGACCTCGTTTTGCATAGAAAAAGCGTTTCCCATCCTCATAAGCCTCTTGTGCCTTTGGGTCATCTGGAATAATAACATTAATTTTCTGTCCTCGTGCCTGATAAGAGATGTAAGCTGCAAGATGGGCTATTTTTCCTTTTTTCCATTTAAGTGGCTTCTCACCATTGCTTTTAAGACACTTATTTATATCTCCTTCCAAGGTAATAACTTTAGCACTATTCACATCCCAGTGCGGGTAGCGAGGACGAATCGCAGCAACATCCTCTCCAAAACAGCTCGCGTAACTTTTCCCGTTGGCAAACTCTCGACCCCACTCATCTTCACCTAGCTCCACAAAGACCTCATACGGAGGAAACTCCTCTATAGACTCCCACTGTTCACGCGATCCAGCATCAATGGAGTAGACCCCATTATTAAAATCATTCATTGGAGTATCTGGAAACTTCTGTTTATAGTAGGCTTTAAATGCATTTAAATCCTCTTCTGGGGACGCATTAACTGTTGCACTACCGAACACTAGCGC
>JABHVM010000007.1 GCA_018658305.1 Thiotrichales bacterium
CAGTACCTCACCCCTCAGCCTTTTCAATTAAGCTAAAGGTATCTCTGTAACAGTGATGGCAGATCTCTATAAATGAGCCTGCCATTTCAGGGTAGTGCAACCATATTTCACTTTCTGAGGTGAGCTGACCGGCTGCAATTTGATACGTTGCGAGTGATTTAATATACTCCGCTCTAACTCTTTCATCAATAACGAGTGGCGGCAGTCCTGCCTTTAGTATTGGCAGATTGGCGAGTAGACGAGCCATTCTTCCATTGCCATCCCAAAATGGGTGGATATGGACAAAACCGATATGTAATTTGGCATACAGCTTGACCGCCTCCTCTTTGCTGATTGAGCCACTCATCTGTCGATTGAGCTCCTCAATAAATTGTCTCATCAATGGCTCTATATGGAGAGGATGAGCATACTCGATATAGGTTGGCTGATCATTAGCATCAACCGCATTACAACCATTAAACTCCACTTTCCACCCTCCAATCGGTTTGTATATATCAGCGATAAGCTCAGTCTGGACACTTCGGTGGAGATGATAGAGATCCTCCTCTACGATTGGGCGATCTGAGTTGACTAGGGCGTAAATCTGCTCAATAGCGTGAGCATGCCCAATAATTTCATTATGCTCTCTGAGCGGTTTGCCCGAGATAGTCAGCCCAAGCTCAAGCACATTGAATGTGTCGCCAAGAGAGAGGGTGTTCCCCTCAATGGCGGTGGAAGTATGCGTCCAAAGATCACGAAGCTGAGAGATGAGTGCCTCACGACGATGCTCTGGAACAGCCTGTAGAAACTTGAAACATTCAAGAGGGTGTCGAGTTTCACCACTTTTCTCAATCCAGCGGTAGCGAGTCGTTCGCTGTTTTCCTATTTGAGTGATTGCTCCCTCTTCAACCCAACCTTTTAACCAGCGCCGAACCGTACGCTCGGTAACAACCTCCTGAATGGCGGCAGTCAGCTCAGTGGTTGTGAGAGGTTGGTCGCTCTGTTTGAGTTGCGAAAGTATGATCTGTTTAGCTTTATGGCTGCTCATACGGACAATATTATCATATTATCGGACAAAAAGTATGCGAAATGTCCGATTCTTTGATTCCATCTCTATTTAAAATATAACTGGGCAGATATTGGAGAGTTAATGACTCTGTAACCAATACTCTGTAAGGGCTAATTGCCACAATTTACTGCCTTGAATACGGGTAAAGCTCTCTTTGGCAGTTGGATTATTAAGTAACTTTTCAATGTAGGCTCTATCATAGAGTCCACGCTCTCGACACTGCTGTGATCCTAGGATATCTTGCATAAACTCTAAAAACTCGCCACGCACATATTTGAGCGCTGGCATCGGAAAATAACCTTTGGGGCGGTCGATCACGGAATCTGGAAGAAGTCCGCGTGAAATCAGCTTGAGCGGCCCTTTACCATGATGCTTCAGTTTTAGCTCAGGGGGAATAGATGCCGCCAACTCAACTAGTTTATGGTCTAAAAATGGCACTCTTGCCTCTAACCCCCACGCCATAGTCATATTATCGACCCTTTTAACAGGATCATCTACTACTAACGCGGTAGTATCAGCACGCAGTACTTGATCCATAAAGGTCTCTGCATCAGGTTGATTCAGTAATGTCTGCATCAACTCACCACTCCAATCTTGTCCACGATATTGTTTGGTTAAAAGTCGTAACATCTCGGGGTGATCTCGATCGAAGTAGTGGTTACGAAAACGGTCTAATGACGAACCATATCCTTCGCTATTTTCTGCCATTTGAGGATACCAGAAATAACCGCCAAAAACCTCATCTGCCCCCTGCCCACTCAAGACTACATGCACATCTTTAGAGACCTGTTCAGCCAATAGGTAGAAGCCGATAGCATCTTGTCCAAACATCGGTTCTGACATCGCATCGACCGCCTCACTCAGGCGAGAGAGGGCGCGATCGTTAGGGATAGTTATTTTCGTATGTTTGGTCTGGAACTTCTCCACTACCGCATCCGAGAAGATGAACTCATTGCCACTCTCTTCTGGGGAGTCCTCAAAACCGATCGAGAAGGTACGGATATCTCGATGCCCTGCTTCTGACAACATACCTACCAGTAGACTTGAATCTAATCCGCCAGAGAGAAGTACGCCTACAGGAAGATCTGAGGCAGCGCGCCGTATCTCAACTGCTCGCAACAGAGCATCACGCACCTCTTCTGCCCACTCCCATTCACTTTTCGATTGTGCTGGACGAACTGCTTTAAGTGACCAGTAGCGACTTTTTTTTGCCTCGCCTGTTGCACTGAAACGAATCCAGTGAGCTGGCTCCATTTTATGGATAGACTTAAATAGAGTGCGTGGAGCAGGGACAACTCCATGCAGAGTGAAATGGTTATGAAGTGCTGCAGCATCAAGCTCACGATCTACGCCATCAGCGGCTAATAGCGTTGGAAGAGTTGAAGCGAAGAGAATGCGATTACAATCTTGCAGCCAGTAGAGCGGCTTAATCCCCATGCGGTCTCGGGCTAGATAGAGTTCACGGGTTGTGCTATTCCAGATAGCGAAGGCGAACATCCCCTCAAAGTGCTCTACACAACTCTCACCCCACTGCTGATATGCCCGCAAGATAACTTCCGTATCTCCACTGGAGCGGAAGCTATGTCCAGCCCCCACCAACTCATCTCTAAGCTCACGATAATTATATATAGTTCCATTAAATACGACAGCGTAACTGTTTCCAGCTCCATCAGTTACTACCATAGGTTGATGGGAACGATCAGAGAGGTCTATTATTGAGAGACGACGATGACCAAACAGTAGTGCTCCATCTTGCCACACCCCACCATCATCAGGACCTCGCGGCTGCAAAACCTCAAGCATTCTCTCCAGCTGCGCCTGATCTGGGACAGAGTTATCTAGCCGAATCTCACCACAGATTCCACACATTATTTTTTATAAACAATCTTACTATCAACAGAGAGCCAACCATCATAGATCTTCTTAAGCTTCTCAGCATCAAGATAGCTTTTCACACTATAGTCACGCAGAATATATAATTTTTCACCACTCTCAGCTTTAACTTCATCCAACTCCACTGCATAGCGCGACTCCCTAAGATCATTCATCACAGCAGATGCTCTCTTTAGACTGTTAAACGCACCAAGCTGAACATAATTTTCACGCTCTTGTATCTCTTGCTGCTGCGATAACTTTTGCTCTATCTCTTGCTCTACCTCTGCAGCGACTATTGATTTACTCTCTTCCACATCCTGTCGCTGAATTATGTTCTCAGTTTTAACTTCAGGTTTAGATTCTATATTTTTTTCAGGTGATACGGAGAGGCCTTTACCTTCCAGTATCAACCTATTCTCCTCTTCAGAGGTACGAAGCTTAAACTCTATTTTTGGTTTACTCTCTACAGTTTCACTTTCAGCAGGATCTAGGGTAATATTTTCCTGTTTAGCCTTCACTTCAATTACAAGGTCTGGCTCTGGCTTTTGCTTTTGCTGAGCCACCTCTTTAAGTTTATGTTCAGATATAATTTTTTCAGCTGAGTTAAGAGAGCTCTCTAGTTTGCGATACTTCTGCAGTAACTGCTCATATTTCTCATCAGTTACCGACTCATCAAGCTTATCAATTAGCTCTTGCGTCTGCTCTGGTTTCAATGCTTCATTTTCAAGCTCAGACTTCTCCGAAGATGCTTCAATACTAAATGAGTTATCTTGTTTAACGACAACCTCATCCTGCTCTGACTTATCACTACCCAGATAAAATCCACCAGCTACAATTAATAAGAGTAGAACAAAAAGTACAGCGAACAGTATAGTTTGATTTCGTTTACGTAACTGCTGATTAACCTGCAGCCAATCCTCCAGAGATGAGTTATCGCCAGATTTGGTCTTACTTTGAACCATTTTACTTGCCTCACGCGCAACCCATTTCTGATAATAATCCCTCACCTGCTTTTTAATTTTCTCAATCATCTGTAAATAATAACACTTTTTCACAACCAGCATAAGCGTATACTTAAAGCTCTCTTACTTAATTAATGTATAATTCGCGCCACTATGCCTGAATCTATCGCTCTCCAAAATTTAATAATCCCAATAACTGCAATAGTTATTGCTATTGCCATTTTAGTATGGAGTGCAGATCGTTTTGTATATGGCGCTGCAGGCACTGCTAAACATCTAAAAGTATCTCCATTAATAATTGGGCTAGTTATTATGGGATTTGGAACTAGCGCTCCTGAGATGATGGTCTCATCACTTGCGGCACTTGAGGGAAGCCCTAGTATCGGAATAGGAAATGCGATCGGCTCTAATATTGCAAACATTGCACTAGTCCTCGGCTTTACTGCCCTTATTATGCCGATAACTGTACGCTCAGAAATTCTACGCCGCGAGTTCCCTCTTCTGCTGGCTATTACTGCTGCTACAGGCATCATCCTAATGGACTATTCGTTAGACAGAGTTGATGGTGCTATTTTACTTACCTCTCTAATAGTTCTACTCTTCTGGTTAATTCAATCTGGAAAATCGAATAACAACTCAGAGAGTCAAGACTCGCTCTCCACTGAAGTAAGTGCTGAGCTTATAGAGGAGATTCCACAAAACTTACCAATTGGCTGGGCTATATTCTGGACTATTACAGGGCTTGCTTTTCTACTTATTAGCTCTAAAGTTATTGTCTCATCTGCAGTAGAGATTGCGGAGATCTTTAAAGTAAGTGAGCTAATTATTGGTCTAACAATTATCGCTATCGGAACTAGCCTTCCCGAGCTTGCAGCCTCTATTACTGCTGCTCGTAAAAACGAGCATGATATGGCTATTGGTAATATCATAGGATCTAATCTCTTTAATATACTTGGAGTACTAGCTCTGCCTGGACTTATTGCACCCTCTATAATTGAGGAGTCTGTACTAAATAGAGACTTTACAGTAATGTTATCCCTAACAGTGCTTCTCTATTTAATGGCAACTATATTTAAGAGTGATAGTAAATCTATTGGTAGAATTGAGGGTGCAATCCTGTTAACCTGTTTTGTTAGTTATCTATGGTTGCTATTCACTAACTCTTAAAACGGAACAGTATAAACAAAATTATGTCTCAAGAAAAAATATCAGATAGAACATTAGAGCTCGGTCGCGCTGTTATCTCACAAGAGGCTGAAGAGATTACTGCTCTCTTAGAACGGATAGACTCTTCATTTACTGACGCTTGCAGTGCGATGCTTAACTGCAGAGGAAGAGTTGTAGTAACAGGTATGGGCAAGTCTGGACATATTGGTGGCAAAATTGCTGCCACCCTTGCTAGCACTGGTACTCCAGCATTTTTTGTACATCCTGGAGAGGCTAGCCATGGTGATTTAGGGATGGTAACTGTTGATGATGTAGTTGTTGCACTCTCCAACTCAGGGGAGACTAGCGAACTATTGATGCTACTCCCAGTCATTAAGCGCCTTGCTGTTCCGCTAATCTCACTTACGGGCAACCCTGATTCAACACTTGCTAAGGCATCCAACACCCACCTTAATATTAGCGTTAAGAAAGAGGCATGCCCTCTTGGACTAGCTCCCACTTCAAGCACTACTGCCACTTTAGTTATGGGAGATGCGCTGGCTGTTGCTCTGCTTGAGTCAAGAGGATTCACCGAAGAGGATTTTGCCCGCTCTCATCCTGCAGGGGCTTTAGGGCGCCGTCTGCTATTGCGGGTAGAGGATGTCATGCATAAAGGTGAACGGATCCCTACTGTAAAGAGCGGAGCAAAAATTAGTGATGCGTTACTAGAGATGAGCTCCAAAGGGTTGGGGATGACTGCAGTGATAAACTCAAGCGGTGAGATAGTTGGTATCTATACTGACGGTGATCTGCGCCGTAGTCTAGATCAAAAGTTAGACATACAGAATACAACTATTGATGAAGTGATGAGTAGCAACTGCACCTCAACACAGGCAGATATCTTAGTAGAAGAGCTTCTAAACCTTATGGAGCAGAAAAATATTAATGGTATTTTTGTAATAGATGAAGAGCGCAGACCAGTAGGAGCTCTCAATATGCTAGATCTACTTCACGCAAAAGCAGTATAGTTAATATAGTTAACTATGCATAATTTCCCACGGACGGCGGATCTCGGAGATCAACTCTGCAGGGCTAAAGTTACGAGATTTTCTTACAAACTCTTTTCCATCTAAAAATAGCAGTATAGTTGGCACTGTAAATACACTATGTTGCGCAGATAATTCAACAGCTGTTGTAGTATCTATGTAGTAACGCTTTATCTCAGGGTAGTGCTCTTCAAATAACTGCATAAGCTTTGGACGAAGCACTTTACATACATTACACTGCGGTGTACTAAAGTAGAGAAGAACTCCCTTATCTTGTTTCAGAACCTCATCTAGCTCCTCGAGGGTGTTAAGTGACAGCTCACTCATAGATAAAACTCATTGGCTTTCATCACTCTGCGAATCACTCCATATATTGTTTTGTTCATTATTCTGCCCCCAGATCAAATTATCGTCAGTCATGCGCTGTCTATATCCATGCTTAGCCAAAAGAATATAATCTTTTGTCTCTTTAGAAAACACTGGATCCCCCCAAAGATCTTTGGTCTCAGGATCAATAAATTGTACTTTGTCTAACTGTTCTAAATTCATAACTGGAGATATTAACACTATTTTCAACCTCAATAAAACGGTGCTGAATTTATTTTTATAGATGTTGTAAAATCAACACTATGCAATCACCATTTTTACAACCTCTGCCTAGAGAACCGCTCTCTCATAACCCCCGTCTCTCCAATCTTAACGGCAGCACCTTAATAATAAGTATGCTGTTTCTAACTTTGATGAGCTTCATGGGGCTGGCAGCTATGCAGTCGGCTGGGCTGGGAGAGAAGATGGCTGCCAATTATCGGTATGGCGTCACTGCGTTTCATGCTGCTGAAGCTGGGATAGAGCTCGCAATAAAAAATCATACGAATAATTCAATCTCAACCTCCATTAGCGGAGAGCTTGGACAGAGTAGTTATAACGCCACCATAATTGATAGTGCTGGAGTATATACAGTCACCAGCAACGGTGCTCACTCTAACTCTGGAGCAAAGCGGGAGATAGTAGCAACTCTATCTGGCGCTGTAGGGAGTAAACCAACAATTGTTAACTGGATAAGTAGTGAGTAACACTGTTCCCTTCAACTGCAAGCTAATAGATGGATCATCACTGAACGGAGTGCTCACCCATATAGACTCACAGCGGCGTAGAGTTCACTACTCACCACCAAGAGCTGCAGATACTAATACTTTACATATATCATTTAATAGAATAAGCCATCTCTACTACTACCATTCTCACCGAGAGATGAAAAGATTTGAATTTAAAATTAATTTTCAAGATAACTCTCAGCTCCACTCTAACGCAGAACTCTACCGTCAAGATAGTGCTGGACACCACCTCTACAACATATCAAACGAAGATACAACTATTCAGACTCATCTCTTTATTCCCAAAGAGAGCGGACATCAACTATCTATAGAGAGAGATAGCGTTGAGAACAGACATACTACCTCGTCGGCGAATATTGTAAAGATAGTAGAGCAGATGATATACAACGCAATTGATATGCGTGCATCAGACATCCATCTTCGCCCACTTGATTCAGCTCTAGAGGTACGCTACCGTATAGATGGCTCTATGTTGTTTACTACACAGATAGAGCATAACCTCTCTGCCGCCGTGGTTAGTAGAGTAAAGATTCTCGGAGATATGGATATTGCAGAACATCGTCTACCGCAAGATGGAGCTCATCATCTCTCATATAAGAAACGCCAAGTTGATTTAAGAATATCAACCATCCCAGTACACCAAGGTGAGAGTGTAGTTATCCGTATTCTTGATCCTAAAACAGGACTTCGCACCCTATCTGAAGTCGGGTTTAGACATCAAGATGAAAAATTATTTCGCCATCTACTTCATAGAAACAGCGGTCTTATTTTAGTTACTGGACCAACTGGATCTGGAAAATCAACCACGCTCTACGCTGCTATGCGTGCACTTAGAGATCGTGAAATAAACATAATTAGCATTGAAGATCCTGTGGAGTATAGACTTGACGGAGTCCGCCAAATTGAGATCAATGAAGCTGCCAATAACACCTTTGCCAAAAACCTACGCCATGTTCTGCGTCATGATCCAGATGTAATATTGATTGGTGAAATTCGTGACCGAGAGACTGCAGAGATTGCACTCCAGAGCGCATATACTGGTCATCTTGTTTTAAGCACACTGCACAGCGGCGATGCAACCAGCACTATACCAAGACTATTAGAGATGGGAATGGAGCCATATATGCTTAAAGATACTCTACTCGGTATACTCTCTCAACGCTTAGTACGAAAAACATGCAGTAGCTGCAGTGGAGAGCACGATAGAGTAGAGAGCTGCTCTCTCTGCAGTGGCTCTGGATTTTACGGAAGAACTCCAATCTACGAACTCCTAAAAATGGATTCAGATATACAGGATCTAATAAAAAATGGAGTTACCGCAAAAACTATCCGTAAGGTTGCAATTGATGGAGGGATGATTCCAATTCAAGAACATGCTAAAACTTTACTAAAAAAACAGATCACCACCACAGAAGAGATACCGCCTTATGCAAAAGTATAAAGATTCATTTACTCAGCAAGTCACCGAGAGCGTAATAGCGGCTCTTACAGAAGATATTGGGGATGGTGATATTACGGCAAATCTTATACCAGAGAATAAGCAAGCTAGCGCCATAATTATAACCAGAGAAGAGATGATACTCTGCGGTAGAGCATGGGTTGAAGAGAGCTTTCATCAATTAGACTCTAAAGTAAAATTTAACTGGCACCTTAAAGATGGAGATAGAGCTATAGCAGATCAAAAGCTCGTCACCATTACAGGATCAGTGCGTGCGCTTCTAACTGCAGAGCGTACCGCAATTAATTTTCTGCAAACTCTCTCGGCAACTGCAACCACTACAAATAGATATGCAGCTGAGATTGACAAATACGAAACCAAAATATTGGATACTAGAAAAACTATTCCTGGGTTACGAATCGCACAAAAATATGCGGTCAGTTGTGGAGGAGGCACTAACCACCGCTTCGGGCTGTATGATGCATTCTTGATAAAAGAGAACCATATAGCTGCGGCTGGCTCTATTGCTGCTGCTGTTGCATCTGCACACAAACTATCTTCCAACAGAACAACCAGTCAAGACGCTAAGGTTGAAGTTGAGGTTGAATCTATTGCAGAGCTCCAGCAAGCTATAGATGCTGGTAGCGACATAATTATGTTAGACAACTTCTCTCTTGAGATGATGAAACAGGCAGTAGAGATAAATAGTAACAGAGCTCAACTAGAGGTCTCTGGCAATGTAGAGTTCTCTCAACTTAAGGATATAGCTAAACAGGGTATTGATTTCATCTCAATTGGCGCATTAACTAAAAACATAAACGCTATTGACCTCTCAATGCGAATTATATAGTTACGATAAATTAAGGAGAAACCTCCAGCATCCGCTCTAATGCTAGACGCGCCTGTTTAGCGACACTCTCTTCTACTTTTATCTGATTTACTATATTGCCTGCCAATATATTTTCTAACACCCAAAGTAGATGCGGTGGATCAATTCTAAACATAGTGGAACACATACATACTGTCGGTGACATAAAGTGAACAGATTTACCCTCACCTTTAAACTGCTCATGCATACGATTCACTAAATTCAGCTCAGTCCCAACTAGCCAGCGACTGTCTGGATCCGCATCAGCGATGGTCTTAATAATATACTCTGTAGAACCAACAAAATCTGATTTTTGACAAACCTCATAAGATGACTCTGGATGGGAGATGATTTGTGCATCTGGATATTTCTCTTTAAACTGATCTATCTGTTCAGGGGTGAACATTTGGTGCACTGAGCAGAACCCCTTCCAAAGAATCATCTTTGCATTTTTAATTTCAATCTCGCTCAATCCACCCATCGGTTTATCATAATCCCACACTACCATCTCTTCTAGTGGTATACCCATAGTTACGCCACTATTTCTGCCAAGATGTTGATCAGGAAAGAAGAGCACTTTTTCTCGCTGACTGAATGACCACTCCAACACATTGCGTGCATTAGTTGAGGTGCATACTACTCCACCATGACGACCGCAAAACCCTTTTAGATCTGCTGCTGAGTTAATATAGGTAACAGGAGTTACCATTTCATCTGGATTCAAAATTGACTCTAACTCACGCCAAGCCCGTTCAACTTTGGAAAGATCTGCCATATCAGCCATCGAACAGCCCGCACTCATATCTGGAATTATCGCACTCTGCTCTGGACGCGATAAAATATCTGCAACCTCGGCCATAAAGTGAACTCCGCAAAAAACAATAAACTCAGCTTCTGAGTTTGCTGCTTGACGAGAAAGTTTTAACGAGTCACCAGAATAGTCAGCGTGCTTAAAAACCTCTTCTCGCTGATAGTGGTGCCCTAAAATAATTAAGCGTTCGCCGAGCTCTGCTTTAGCGTCAATAATTCTCTGCTGACACTCCTCATTATCTTCTATAGAAAATGGATCTGATACTGCGCTCATATTAATATTCCTAACTATTTACTCTTCGCTCTTGTGCACTTTGCGTAGTTTTATATTAAGTTCTCGTAGTTGCTGGTCACTAACCTGATCTGGCGCTCCAGTTAGCAAACAGTTAGCTGACTGAGTTTTTGGAAATGCCATCACATCACGAATAGATGATGAGCCAGACATTAGCATCACTAAACGATCAAGCCCAAACGCCATTCCACCATGTGGAGGACAACCATACTTAAGTGCGTCTAGCAAGAAGCCGAACTTATCTTGCGCCTCTTTTTCATCAATTCCCAAAACTTGTAGAACTCTCTCTTGAATCTCTGGCTTGTGAATTCTAATTGAACCACCGCCAATCTCGCTTCCATTCAAAATCATATCATAAGCTCTAGAGTAAACTTTACCAGGATCACTCTCTAGCATCTCTAACTGATCACTATTAGGTGCGGTAAATGGATGGTGGATTGCATTCCAGCGATCACTCTTCTCATCCCAATCAAACATCGGAAAGTCAACAACCCAGAGAGGTTTCCACTCATCACTCATTAGACCACGGTCTTCACCAACTTTTACTCTTAACGCTCCAAGAGCCTCGTTTACAATTTTAGCTTTGTCTGCACCAAAGAATATTAAGTCTCCACTCTTAGCGCCTGTGCGCTCTAAAATTCCACTGATGGTCTCATCTGGAAGGAACTTAACAATAGGTGATTGGAGTCCATCTCGACCAGCATCAACATCATTAACTTTAATATAGGCAAGTCCACGAGCGCCATAAATAGAGACGAACTTAGTATATTCATCAATAACCTTACGACTCATACTACTACCATCTGGCACACAGAGAGCCGCTACTCGTCCATGAGGATCATTCGCTGGCCCTGAGAAGACTTTAAAATCAACCTCGCTCATCAAGTCAGCAACATCGATCAACTCCAAACTAACTCTCAAGTCTGGGCGATCTGAACCATAACGCTGCATCGCCTCATCATAGCTGATCTGCGGAAACTTATCATCCAATTTAGTATCTAAGACTTCACTGAATAGAGTTCTTATCATCTCCTCCATCATCCCCACAATCTCATTCTCATCAATAAATGAGGTCTCTATGTCGAGCTGGGTGAATTCAGGCTGACGATCTGCACGAAGATCTTCATCACGGAAACAACGCACAATCTGATAGTATCGATCCATCCCTGAAACCATTAACAACTGTTTAAATAGTTGTGGAGATTGTGGCAGAGCAAAGAACTCTCCTGGATGAGTACGGCTTGGAACTAGATAGTCTCGCGCACCCTCTGGAGTTGCACGAGTTAGCATTGGAGTCTCAATATCTAAAAACTCACTGTTATCAAGATAGCTGCGCAGCTGACGAGTAACTGCCGCACGCAGTTGAATACGCTTCTGCATAACGGGGCGACGCAGATCTACATAGCGGTAGCGTAGACGAATATCCTCGCCCATACTATCGTCATCAATCATAAATGGTGGGGTTTCTGCGCTATTAAGAACCTCCACTTCAGACACTAACACTTCTACTCTACCAGTAACCATATCTTCATTAATGGTCCCCTCTGGTCGTTCACGCACCACACCTTTAATAGCGAGCACATACTCTGAACGAACCTGTTCACCAACTGCAAATGGTGCTGCTCTATCTGGATCAAAGACAACCTGCGCCAGCCCTTTACGATCACGGAGATCAATAAAGATAACCCCTCCATGATCACGACGGCGGTTAACCCATCCAGCAATCTCAATCTCTTCTCCTATCAGAGACTCATTCAACTCTCCACAGTAGTGGCTTCTCATATTCTTTTCCTTATTTTATTCATCTTAATATCCACACTCTATTTAATCTCCACAACCGCCACAACTACCTGTCGAACAAGTCGACTCTGACTTTGAGCTTGCACTCTCAGTCAAATTCTTTTTAGTTCCAGTTTTAAAGTCACTCTCATACCACCCTCCTCCAGAAAGTCTAAATCCTGCCGCTGAAACTTGCTTAGCTAGTGTAGCCTCACCACAAGCTGGACACTCCGTAAGAGGAGCATCACTCATCTTCTGTAACTTATCTAACCTGTGTCCACACTCACTGCAGGCATATTCATAAATTGGCATATCTATAACCTCAATTAACAATTAACAACCATCAATAGACAATTAGCAATGTATACTACCCCCTTACTAATTACAGTCTATCTACTCTATTATACAGAGTTTAATTATACAGAATTTAATCATGCATAACACCTTCACCTCTATGCCATCTACCACTCGTCAGGATTGGCGAACTATCCGCTCGCTACTTCCATACCTTTGGGATTACCGTTATCGTGCTGGACTTGCTATTAGCTCCTTAATTCTAGCAAAACTTGCGAATGTCTCTGTTCCATTAATATTAAAAGAGATTGTTGATACTCTTGATCAGAATCGTGAAATAGCCTTGGTGCTGCCATTATCCCTACTGGTAGGCTATGGTCTAATGCGTGCTGGTAGTGCGCTATTTAATGAGCTTCGCGATGCTATATTTGCCAAAGTTCGTCACGGCATTGTGCGCGAGATCTCTATTAATTTTATGGAACATCTGCACAACCTATCACTGCGTTTTCACCTTGATCGGAAGACTGGCGGTATTACCAGAGATATGGAGCGAGGAACTCGTTCAATTAGCTCTCTCTTCAATATGTTGCTTTTCAATATTATTCCAACTCTTATTGAGGTGATATTAATTGCAGTTATTCTGCTTGCTAATTACAACCCTTGGTTTGCGATTGTTACTTTCGGTACAGTTGTTATCTATATCAGTGCTACCTTTATGGTCACTAACTGGCGAATGAAGTTTAGGGTTGCAATGAATAAGAGAGATTCTGCCGCTAGTGTGCGTGCTGTAGATAGCTTGATAAACTATGAGACGGTCAAATATTTTGGTAATGAGCAGTATGAGCTAGATCAATACAACGAACAGATGTGCAGTTGGGAAGAGGCGGCGGTTAAAAGTCAAACCTCAATGTCTGCCCTAAATTTCATTCAAGCATTTATTATAGCTATTGGTGTAACTATAACAATGGTTATGGCTGGAGAGGGAGTAGTGTCAGGTGAGATGAGTTTAGGAGATCTAGTATTGGTTAATACTTTTCTTCTTCAACTATTCATCCCTCTAGGTTTTTTAGGTATGGTCTATAGTCAGATTAAGCATGCTCTTTCAGATATTGATATGATGTTTCAACTGCTAGATAAAAAACCAGAAATTGTAGATAGTGTCGATGCAACTGAACTAATCAATCCTAACGGAGATATTGAGTTTAAAAATATTAATTTCAGCTATAACCCAGATCGCCAAATCCTTCGCAACATCAACTTTACAATTCCTCCAGGGAAAAAAGTTGCAGTAGTAGGTGAGAGTGGATCAGGTAAATCTACTTTAGCTCGATTGATCTTTCGCTTTTATGAGATTAATACAGGAACCATCTCTATTAATGGATACGATATTAAAAAAGTGACTCAACAGAGTCTGCGGGCAGCAATAGGTATTGTTCCTCAGGATAGTGTCCTCTTTAACCATACTATCCTCTACAATATTGAGTACGCTAAGCCAGGAGCATCTCAACAAGAGGTTGAGGAGGCTGCCAAAATGGCAAACATTCATAACTTTATTACATCTCTTCCACAAGGATATAACTCAACAGTCGGAGAACGAGGACTAAAATTATCGGGGGGCGAGAAGCAGCGCATCGCTATTGCACGAGCTATTCTAAAAAACCCACCAATTATGGTTTTTGATGAAGCAACTTCATCTCTTGACTCAGCGGCAGAACAGATCATCAATAAGTCACTGAAAAAAATCAGCACTCAACATACAACTTTAGTTATAGCTCACCGCCTCTCCACCATAGCTGATGCAGATGAAATCTTAGTAATGCACAAAGGCTCTATTGTGGAGCGCGGAAACCACTCACAACTGCTTGAACTTGGAGAGCGCTACAGCACGATGTGGCAATTGCAACAAGATAAGATCAATGATACAATTAACTATTAATAATTAACAATAGAGACTATGCATACTCAATCAGAACAAGAAAAAGCTCCACGCTGGTATCTACTTGCGAGTAAAGCTAAAGAGGAAGATCGCGCACTACTCAATCTTAAAGAGCAGGGCTACACTGCCTATCTGCCAATCGTCGAACGAGAACATCGGCGTAGAGGGAAACTGACAATGAGAGTAGAGCCGCTCTTTCCTCGCTACCTATTTATTCGACTGGATAAAAAGAGTGATGAGTGGGCACCAATTCGCTCTACATTTGGAGTCTCTGGGCTAGTCCGTTTTGGATCAAAACATAGTGAAGACCATTCAGGCTACATCCCAATTCCTGATGCGGTGATTGAGCTTCTGCGTAGCCATGAAGATGAGAACGGCATACACCAATTAGAGAAGGCTAAATGGTTTAAAGAGGGAGATAAGGTGCGGGTCACTAGTGGTCCTTTCGCCGAACTTGAAGGAGTTTTTGTGGTGGATGACGGGAAGCACCGCTCAATGATTCTGCTCGATATGATGGGTAAGCAGCAACATATCACACTGGAAAGTAGTCAGCTTGCTGCCACAAAATACAACTAAAAAATCACCATTATAAGTGAGAAAAAATAGACGGACAATTTTAATCACTGGATGCTCCAGCGGCATTGGGCTGCGCTGTGCAGAGATTATGCAACAGCGTGGATGGCGTGTCTTTGCGACCGCTAGAAAAAGAGATGATGTTGAGCAACTCATCACCCAAGGATTTGAATCAACTCAGCTAGATTTAGATAGTTCAAAAAGCATAAACTCTGCGCTCAACTTTATACTCGATAAAACTGGCGGCAGTTTAGACGCTCTCTTCAATAACGGTGCTTATGGACAGCCTGGTGCGGTTGAAGATCTCTCCAGAGAGACTCTACGCAAGCAGTTTGAGACGAACCTTTTTGGCACCTGCGAACTTATAAATAGTGTAATTCCAATTATGCGCAGACAGGGGTATGGGCGCATAGTACAGAACAGCTCTGTACTCGGATTTGTCGCCATGCCATATCGTGGGGCATACAATGCGAGTAAGTTTGCACTAGAGGGGTTAACCGACACTCTACGCTTAGAGTTACGAGGAAGTGGAATTAATATATCTCTGATTCAACCTGGACCTATTGAGTCTCGTTTTAGAGCCAACGCCTACCTCGCCTTCAAAAATAATATAGATATACCTAATAGTGTGCATAGTGACAACTATGTAGCAATGGAGAAACGCCTAAACAAGCCTGGTCCAGCAGCTCCTTTCACTCTACCAGCAGATGCAGTTGCAAAGAAATTAATTCATGCTTTAGAGAGTAGAAATCCAAAACAGCGCTATCCCGTAACATTCCCTACCTATCTATTTACCGTTTTAAAACGGTTACTTCCTGATAGCTGGCTAGATTCAATACTCCTAAAGGTGTCTGGAGATGGTAAGAACTAACAGGAGTATCTATAAAAAATAGTATTGACAAATACCACCTCTCTCATATACTCTACTTATTTAGGTATAAAAAATTATATACAGAGTAATAACCGCTAAGATGTTATCCAATTAAGGGAGAGATGAGATGAGCAAGGAGTATCTAAATGTTGCAAAAGCAGCAAAGGCACTTGGGGTTGGACGAAAAGAGATTCAACAAAAAATTCATGATGGATCTCTAATAACTTTTGAGGGAAGGGTTGCTCTCTCTGATCTTAAATCAGTATTTCCTGCTGCAGCCTCAATGGAGACTACATCTATCTTAGAACGACTCACTAAGATCAAAGATTACGCCTATCTTAACAGAGTACAAACAGCTCATATTCCAGACAGCTACACACTTATGGGGCAAGTACAACGCCTACGCATGGAGCTGCGCCTATCTAGAGATGAGAGAATGGAACACCTTCAGTTAATTACTCAGCTAACTAGTAATCTTCAAGAGATGCAGAAAAGTTGTGATAACCGTCAAAAGGAGCTAGTTGCTGGATTACTGAATATGATCGCAAAAAGTAAAAGTAAAACTATCTCAAGTTAAATTTAAAGTTAAATTTATATCTTATAACGCAACATACTATCCTGTTGCAGATTAGCTCCAACACGGCGTATTGACTTAGCCGTATCTATAAAATGACTCTTCCCAGTTGCCAGCCCCCACTGCTCTAACCCTCTGGAGAGTTGACTATAATCTTCCTCCGCAGCTTCTACCTTATAACCTTCCTGATAAAGACGATAGAGCTCAACACCATTCCAAAATCTATCAACTAAAGTGTTGGCGAATATCTCCCCACTCTCTCTATATAGAACTGCCTGCTCTTGAGAGATAACTCCTCTCTCAACGAGGTTTTTGCTCTGCACTATCAACTCGGCATAAGCAGTCAGGGCTAACCCATTCCACCCTGCCAACACCTTTTCATCAACAGGAGCAGAACGCTTACTACGCGCTTGGCGCAGTTTATTAAATATATTTAATTGAGTAACTCTATCAGTAACAGTTGTCGCCTTTAGAGGCATAAAGAGATGCAGCCCTCCCTCGGTCAATACAGAGTTTGGCATCCATAGAAGTTTAAATTGCTGCCAGAGGTTTTGGGGTAGTGTACTAGCTGCATCATCTCTGCCCAAGAGAGAGTTAAGCTCTTCCATATCCCAGAGATAGTACCCACCCTCTTCCCCCTCGCTGTTAAGAGCGGATATGCTAGAGATAAAAAGAGTATCTTCGTTTCGCATTGAACGCAATATAAACTCTAAAGTTTCTACACCTACTCTACTATATTTTTCACTCTTAAAATATGCTCCTGCTCTAAGGTAGAGGGTGGCAAGTTGAGCATTATCATAGAGCATCTTCTCAAAGTGTGGTGTCTCCCAATTTGGATCTATAGTGTAGCGAAAGAACCCCCCATCCAGAGTATCGTGCAGCCCTCGCTCTGCCATACTATCCAAAGTTAACTCCAAGAACTCTCTTAACTCACCTTTTAACTCTTCCCTGTTAGTTAAGCTAGGAACACTCTGCAGTATATCCAACGAGCGTTGCATTCTAGAGTGCTCAGGGTACTTCCTCTCTTCTCCAAAGCCACCATCCAACATATCTGCATCAGTAAGAATCTCTGTCGCATTTTCACTATGCAATTTTTTTGGTAGTGATGAGTTCATCAGGTCAGCAACCACACTATGCGCCAATTTAGTTAAAGCTGAACTATCACTGCGCCACTTACTTTCAAAATTCAATAAAAATGATAAAAATCTTTCTGGTGGAAGATATATAAATCCTAACAGAGGAGTTCCATCAGGAGTTATCACCACCTGTAGAGGCCAGCCAGCTGTTCCTGTCGTCCGTTCAGTAAAATCCATAAGCTCCTTATCAAGTAATGGACTCAGCTCTCTATCAATTTTAACTGCCAAAAAGGTACGATTAATAACTTGCGCAATCTCACTATTTTTAAAACTTTCTTGCTGCATAACATGACACCAGTGACATGAGAAGTATCCACTAGATAAAAAAATTGGACGACCACTCTGCTGCGCTAGCTCCAGGAGATCTCTACTCCAGAGACTCCACTCCACTGGGTCATTACTGTGCATCCGGAGATATTGAGATGGGGATTTTTGTAGAGGTGACATTGTGGTAGCATACACCTTTAAATATTGTACAACACATTAAGTTTTAGAATATAAAATCAAACCCACAAATTATGAGGTAGTAAGTATGAGCCGTTCACACGATCTTTTTAACGCAGCAAAACAACATATTCCTGGCGGAGTAAACTCTCCTGTCCGTGCTTTTAGCGGTGTTGGCGGAGATCCTGTATATATAAAAAGAGCTTCTGGGGCATACATATATGATGAAGATGATAGACGCTACATTGATTATGTTGGCTCATGGGGACCTATGATTCTTGGGCATGCTCATCCTGAAGTGGTTAAGGTAGTACAGGATGGCGCAGAGAATGGTTTAAGTTTTGGCGCTCCAACTGAGATAGAGACGGAGATGGCTGAAAAAGTAAAAGAGTTAGTCCCATCTATTAATATGGTGCGCATGGTAAGTTCTGGAACTGAGGCAACAATGAGTGCTATTCGCCTTGCTAGAGGATATACTGGTCGAGACAAGATTCTTAAATTTGAAGGATGCTACCACGGACATGCTGATTCACTACTGGTAAAAGCTGGCTCTGGCGCACTCACCTTAGGAGTTCCTACCTCTCCAGGAGTTCCTGCAGCACTTGCCGAGCACACCCTAACTTTAAGTTATAACAATATTGAGAAGGTGCGTGAGCTCTTTGCTGAAATTGGCAGTGAGATAGCATGTATTATAGTGGAGCCTGTTGCTGGAAATATGAACTGTGTTCCACCTGTCGCAGGATTCCTAGAAGGGCTGCGCGAAGTTTGCGATGAGAGTGGCGCGCTTTTAATTCTCGATGAGGTTATGACTGGATTTAGAGTAAGCCTTGGAGGAGCACAAGGTAAGTTTGGGATAACGCCAGACCTAACAACTCTTGGTAAGGTAATTGGGGGTGGTATGCCTGTAGGAGCTTTTGGTGGTAAACAGAAAATAATGGAGCATCTTGCTCCACTGGGTCCTGTATATCAAGCAGGAACTCTATCTGGGAATCCACTTGCTATGGCTGCAGGGATGAAAACCTTAGAACTTATCTCTGCTCCAAACTTCTATACAGAGTTAGAGAGCAAGGTAGATAGAGTAGTTGATGGAATTCTTCAAGCAGCCGCTTCTCACAACATCCCAATGAGTAGCAACCGTGTTGGTGGTATGTTTGGACTCTTCTTCAGCGCAGATGAGAAGATAGAGAACTTTGAACAGGTGATGGCATCTGACAGTGAGCGTTTTGCAAAATTCTTTCATGGAATGTTAGCTGAGGGAATCTACCTAGCTCCATCTGCATTTGAGGCTGGCTTTGTCTCAGCAGCTCACAGTAATGAAGATATTCAAGCTACCATTGATGCCGCTGATCGAGTCATGAGGACTCTTTAACAGCTTTAATTTTTATGAGTATCTTTCCGCAATGGATATCAAAACACTGGGGGAGTAGCGACAACTCAAGTGATGCGGAAGATGCTGGGGCAGTTGAGTTAATTTTAGCTGAGGTGGTTAACTCTATTGATCCTCTAATATCTCAATCACCTGGCTATCCTAAAAAATATATTCCTGCTCTACGGCAGGCACTAAGCTATATTGATGAGCTACTACAACAGGTGCCTGGACCCATAAAATTAGATAGAGAGAATTTTAGCAAGAGCCATTTAGTCCACGCTCTATTTGCCTCAACCAATGAGCTAGAGCGAGAGCTCCAAACTAGTATTGCCATGCGCGAATATAGATCTAGCGGTGAAGCGGAGATCTTTGCTCTAATGGGAGTGCGCTGGAAGTGGCAAGTTCACTTTGGGGTTGAGCGAAGTGGAGATAAAATACGCAGTGATGTCGCGCAAAATACTATAGACTTCAAGGATCATACATTTACTCTACCAACAGCTACTGCTGATGAGTGTTGGCAACAACTACGAAATAACTTTGTAAAACGACTTGCTAACTCTATTGCTGAAAACATCAGAGAGCTGAAAACTGAACGAGATGATCTTAAACACAGCGCAAAACAGCTAGAGAGTAAATTGCGTAAAACATCTAAAGATCAAACATTAAAACTAGAGCAATCGCAACAGCGGGAAAAAATTGAGCAGTTATGGGGGCGCTGGAGAGAACTTAATACTGAGTTAGATACTAACCATACGCTACAACATTTCAACTCTGTTATGAACTCCCCTAACAACTATCTTAGACTTGAGCAAGAGAGTGTCTCTATAGACAAAATGGGTATAGAACGGAACACTAAAGATGGTGGAGAGTCGATAGATCTAGTCAACCTCTATAGTGCAGACCGCCGTATCTGGACATTTATGTTGGTAGAGTTTAAGTGGCAACCACCACTCTCTACAGCAGAACAGATTGCTGAAGATTCTCGTTGGTTGGAAATATCATAATCTATCACCACTATTCGATTGGTGATTCACTATATGATTAGCTGTTACAACGATTAACAGTAATAGTGCAGCAACTCCATTATGTGCCACAGCAACCCATAGAGGTAGTGAGAATATTATATTACTAATCCCCAACCCAACTTGAACTAGCAAAACTATCACTAATAGTTTACCTACATTTTGCAACTGTAACATCTTACTCTTAACCATCATCCAAGATAGGAACAGAAGGTAGATAAAAACTAACAATGCCCCTATACGATGCAACATATGAATTGCAGTTCTCGCATCCGCATTTAGATGCCCACCCTCATAGTTCACTCCCAACTCACTAACAATTGTAAAGGCCGATCTAAAGTCCATCTCTGGCCATCCATTCCCAGGATAACATCCAGGAAAGTCGATACAAGAGAGCGCCGCATAGTTGGTACTAGTCCAACCACCTAGAGCAATTTGTAATAATACTAAAATTAAAGCTAGCAAAGAACTCTTCTGTAGTAGTTTTAAATTATCACTGCGTATAGACTCACCAACAAACAACCTTCCCTGTCTTAATGCATACCACCAAAGCAGCGCTGTCGTAAACATCCCTCCCAGAAGATGGGCGGTAACTATAGCTGGCTGCACTAACAGGGTGACTGTCCACATTCCAAGCAGAGCCTGAAAAGATACCAATAGCAACAGAGCAGCGGGAAGTGCTAATTTCTGCTCAGGTTTTTTGCGTCTACGCCAAGACATTATAGCAATAGATAGAATAAGAAGACCTAAGGTTCCAGCAAAATAGCGGTGAACCATCTCTTTCCACGCCTTTTCAGGCTCAACAACCTTACCTGGAAATTCACTCTCTACTCGCTTAAGCTCTATTAATGATTCAGGAACATCAATCTGTCCATAACATCCAGGCCAGTCAGGACACCCTAAACCAGCATCTGAGAGTCTAGTGTATGCCCCGAGCATTAACACTATTAATGCAAATAGCGTACTCCACTTAGCAACCAGTACTACCAACGATGTTTTTGATGTTAAAATATCCATTATGATTATAGACTCCAATACCTCATTAATTGAAAAAGAGCTGCTCCGTGGATGGCTCTATTTAGCACTAGCATCTTTAGTAATTCCAGGTATCACCGCAATACTTCTAGTATTGCTAAGAACCATATCCATTGATGCTGCCGCTGGATGGGGCGATCTTTTTCGTGCTGCCTTAGTTATCCATGTGGATCTATCTGTATTTGTCTGGTTCATATCAATCGGTGGTATATTGTGGACTATAGATGGAGGCAGCTCACGCCTACCACAAAAGAGGGCTGCTCTGTGGATGATAGCTATAGGGTCTACAACAATATCTATATCTCCACTATTTGGCAATGCACAATCAATTCTTAATAACTATATCCCCGTAATAGACAACCCTATATTTTTTACTGGGCTTATTTTAATATGGATTGGATTACTATTCACCTCTCTTCTACAACTATTTTCACCTAGCTCTAAGTTAGCTGGAAATATTGCTGCCAGCGCCGCACTATTATCTATTCTAGTATTGAGCGTAAGTTGGAGTGCGCTTAGCGATAATAAGATAGACCACTTCTATTTTGAACAGCTTTTTTGGGGGGCTGGACATACTCTTCAATTTGTCTACACTCTACTCCTACTAATCAGTTGGAATATTATCTCCAAACACCTCGAACTTATGGTGTGGCTAACGCCACCTCGATTTAACTTTTTGATGATTTTAGGAGCTCTACCTCTCATATATATACCTTGGCTATATTTACAGTTTAATCCATTAGCTGCAGAGATTACCGTAGGTTTTGCACAACTAATGCGCTATGGTAATGGAGTTGCTCCAGGAGTAATGGGGATACTCCTACTTAGCGCAATTTACACCAAGATAAGGGTAAAGAAAACAGAGACGAGGGGGAGATGGATTAATGATCCAGCAAGCCCTATAAATGCTGCGCTCTACTCATCTATGACTCTCTTTGCTGCAGGAGGAGTAGTCTCCATCTTTATCTCTGGAATCAATACAATCATCCCTGCACACTATCACGGTTCAATTGTTGGCATAACTCTATCTTTTATGGGACTCATCTATCTCCTTTTGCCACGGCTTGGATTTTCTGTGCCTACTGGAAGAATAGCCACCTTCCAGCCATATATCTATGCGTTAGGACAAATGATGCATATTGCTGGGCTCGCACTGAGCGGCAGTGAGGGTGCACAGAGAAAAACTGTAGGGGTTAGCGCAGATTCAATAAACAGCATTACAGAACAGGCTGGAGTATTCTTAACCAGAAGTGGCGGTTTAATTGCAGTTGCGGGAGGAATACTATTTCTTATCGTCTGTTGGCGTGCTATCCGTATCGGCAGGACCACAATCACCACAACTACTATTTCTTAATGAGTTATAAAAACAGTTCATCGCAACAGATGCACCTAGAACTAACCAAACAGTAGCTATTAAAATAGCGTACGCCTGCATTCTAAATGTACCTGGATCAACATTGAGATTAAACATCTCTACAGCGTCTGCTGGATCAAAAAAAGTAAAGAGCAGAAAAGTAATCGCCAAAGCAGTTAGACCACTCGTCCATGCCACACCTATTGCACACTGTCTTAATTTCATAACTTACCTCCTAAAAATAATTATAAACTTTAGCTTGATACTAGATGGAATACCACTCTAACATAGTGATCAACTAACAAAAATCCAAACAACATACTAAGATAAATTATTGAGTATGCAAAAGTCTTCATCGCTGCTCGATCTGGGTTTTCTGAGCGATACAGACTAATCGCAAACCATAAAAATACAACACCGAGCGCTATTGCACCAGATAGATAGATAAGCCCACTCATCTCTATGGCAAACGGAAGTAGGGTGACAGATATCAACATTACCGTATAGAGAAGAATCTGCTGTTTGGTAAAATCTACTCCATGAGTTACTGGCAACATTGGGATATTTGCTTTTGCATACTCCGCGCGCCGTTTAATTGCTAACGCCCAAAAATGGGGCGGAGTCCAGATAAATATAACCAAAAACAGGAGTAGTGCCTCTAGATGAATCTCTCCTGTAACTGCAACCCAACCAAGTACAGGTGGAGTTGCTCCAGCAGCACCACCCCATACTATATTTTGTGGTCCAACTCTTTTTAGATACATTGTATAGATAACAGCATATCCAATCAGTGAGATTAAAGTTAACACTGCGGTTAAGATATTCACAAAAAGCAGCAATAGAACCATAGATATAACACCTAACGAAAGTGCAAACACTAAAGCTGAGTTTCTATCAACATCTCCTTGTGGAAGTGGGCGATTCTCGGTACGAGCCATAAGTCCATCAATATGCTCATCAATAATTTGATTAATCGCAGCACCTGATGCCGCAGCAAGACCAATTCCTAAAGTTCCAAAAATAAGTGCATTCCAAGGTGGTAACCCCGTAGATGTTGCCAACAACATTCCTACCACTGCAGTAAATAGAATTAAATATACAACTTTAGGCTTAGTTAGCGCGTAATATTGACGCCAATTAGCTTTTTTTCTTTCAACTACTGCTTCATGTTCACTATTATCATTATCAACTGTTATACTACTCAATGTCCACCACCCCACTTATTAACTTTTAAAAGTAATTCCATATCACTCAATACATCCTTCGACGGCTGCTCTGGTAGATAGTGCATCATTAAGTTACCCATTGGATCTACTATATAGAGATGTCCAATAGAACTTTCACCAGCTGGCACAAACTGCTCTCTTAATGGAGCAACACTTTGTGCATCACCTACTACAACCTTAGTTCCTCCAAATTGCTCCATAAATTTAGAAAAGTCTGTTGCTGGAGATAGCGAAGAAAATATCACTACCCTCCTAATCTCTCCATGATTCTCTGCCATTGCCTTACGAATCTGGCGCATATCATAAATTCTTTTACGACAAGGCTCATCACAACTATCCCCTTCCGAGAGCATCAAAGTCCAGTACCCATCTAAATCTGCGCGTGAAAAACTACCGCCATCTATCGTAGAGAATATCTGATCTGGAATTGGATGCACAGGCTGAACCAACTCCCCTAAATTAGAGCGCGAGCTCGGCAACAGCCCTGGATTGAGATAGAGCACCCAAGCACCGAGCATAGGAAGTCCAAACACTGTCAATAGAACTAAGAGCTGCTTAGCACCGCTCCCTTTTCTACTATTACCACCATTATCACTATCACTATCACCACTCATTCCAATATTTCCTTTCTCTGTTTTATTACTATAGCAATCCAACCACCAATTATTAGCAATGCAAACGCAAACCACTGTAGAGCATACCCATAATGCATACTTGCATCACTATCTCTCTCCTCAACACTCCACTCTCTAATTAGCCGATCTCTGTCTGGATAGTTCTGCCTTACCACAAATGGAAGCATCTCCTTACCAATCGACTCTCCCACCAGCTTTAAATCTATATACAGTCTAAGATCACTATCCGAGATCTCATCTAATCTAAATCCATTAGTGACTGGCACTCTAACTAAGCCTCTGATAATATTCTCACCATCCGCTAGCGGCACCAACGGTAAAGTATCTCTAGACTCCCCTTGTGAAACCCAACCTCTATTTACTAAGAGCGCTCTATCACTTCCAAATATTGCAAGTGGAGTCATAACGTAGTAACCAGCTTTACGCTTCAATTTACGATTATCTAAAAAAAATTGTCCTTTACCAATAAAAGTCCCAATAACCTCAACCTCTCTATAGCGCACAAAATCCAGATCTAACTCATCACCTTTAAGGCTAATTAGCTCTTTATCAACGCTCAGAGCGAGCTCCTCTGCCACACCCTCTTTCCCTGCAGCTCTATCTAATTGCCAGAATCCTAACCACAAAAAAAGAACAACTAATGAAAGCAGTAACAGAGAAGCTACGACCCCTAACCATCGAGGGCGTACTACGGCAGAATCATCCACAAACTTAATTGGTAGGTGTTGAGCCAGCTATAGATGGCGTAAGGGAGTTTGGTTCAATAACATTAAAAATAGCCCCGAGAATCAATATAGCGAACAAAATAAGGGAGAGAATGATACGAAAAGTAAGTGCTTTAACAACTCGATCTCCGCTACCATCATCTTTCGCAAGAAAAAACATACCGCTAGCTAATGAGAGCACAATCAGCCCCATTATAATCATAACTGGTAATTTCATTATTTCCATATCATAATCTCCGTTTTAAATTCATTACATCCAATAGACTAAGATGAAGAGCCCTAACCATACTACATCGACAAAATGCCAATACCATGCCGCCGCCTCGAATGCAAAATGGTTCTCTTCAGTAAAGTGCCCTTTCATACTTCTACCTAATACTGCTGATAACATCAGTGCCCCCACAATTACATGGAAGCCATGAAAACCAGTCAACAGATAGAATGTAGATCCATAAATCCCTGACTCTAAAGTTAAATTAAGCGTACTATAAGCATGCATATATTCTACAGCCTGCATTATTACAAATATAATACCTAGAGCAACCGTCAACATTAAGCCATTAACTAGCTGTTTCCTGTTCTCTTTCTTAAGCCCCCAATGTGCCCATGTTAAGGTCAATCCAGAACTTAAAAGAATTGCAGTATTAATAGCTGGAACTCCCCAAGTATCAACTAAAGCAAAATCACCACCCAAATTACTTGGTCCAGCAGTTGGCCATTGTGAAACAAACTGACTAGTAATAAACTCATTAGTTGCCTCTAAATATCCAGTTCCTCCTAACCAATCAACTGAAATATTGCGGACATAATATAGTGATCCAAAGAAAGTGGCAAAGAAGAACACCTCTGAAGATATAAACCAGAACATTCCCTGTCTAAATGAGTCATCTACCTGTGAGTTATACTTCCCAGTCATATTTTCCTCGACAACATCACCAAACCAGCCGAAGAACATATAACCCAATAAAACAAATCCGACAACAATCAGAAACGAGCCGATACCAACCCCATTAATTGCTAATGCTGATCCCATCAGAATGCTAAAGATAGCTAACATTGCCACTATCGGCCACTTACTTGGCTCAGGTATATAGTATTGATCTGGTGAAGTAGACATTATTTTTTCCTCCTGTAATTGTAACTCATTATATATTAATAAAATTATCTGTTAATACGACTGTTAATAAAATACCACTTAACTTCCTGCAACATCATACTTTGCTGCAGAGTTCTTATCGGTATTCAAAAAAGTATAAGAGAGGTTGAGTACCGAAATATCTTTAGGTAACTCATTAGACACATAAAACCGTAGTGGCATCTCTTTACTCTCTCCCGCTTTTAGTGGCTGATTACTAAAACAGAAACACTCCATCTTATGAAAAAAACCATTAGCAAACCAAGGTGTTACACTTGGGATCGCCTGACCAACAATATCTTCATCAGAGAGGTTTTTAACCAAAAAACTAACTTCTGTAATCTCTCCAGGATGAACCTTTACCTCTCTAGTTAATGGCTTAAATTTCCATGGTAACCCATCATTTACCGTAGTATCAAATTGCACTGTTACCTGTCGACTATTATCTATTTCAGCACTACTTTCAGAGAAAATCTCTCCACTATTTTTTAGTCCTGTAACTTGACAGTAGAGGTTATAGAGGGGTATTAGAGCAAACCCAAAACCAAACATACCAATCACTAACCCAACCAGCAGCAGACTAGTCTTACGGTGCTTTTTCTCTATCTTTTCACCTAATTGTTGTTTTGAATCACTCATAAATTAAATTGTAGTTATGGTAGAGCTGTAGCTGCCAATTTCTCCCAAAAACGAACTGAGGAGAGTGCAACCAATATCGCTAAACCAGCCAATATCAGAGCCAAACGACGGTTACCTTTTTTAGCTTCACGCTCTTCATTATCCATATTAAGAACCTGCATATTTTGCATTCGCATCAAGTTTAGGCGCTTCAACCCAAGAGTGATATGGAGGTGGAGATGGTAGATCCCACTCTAATCCATTATCTTTAGCCCCTTCCCAAACCTGAGCAGTAGCTTTCTCAAGTTTCTTACTACGAATTGTATCGATAACAATATAGAGTAGAATAAGATGGCTAAGACCAAATATAAATGCACCAATACTAGATATTACATTAAATTCAGTAAACTGCACACTGTAATCAATAATACGGCGCGGCATTCCTGCAAGCCCTAGGAAGTGCTGTACAAAGAAAGTCATATTGAAGCCAATAATATTAGTCCAGAAGAATAGTTTACCTAACCTCTCGTTATACATTTTTCCTGTCCATTTAGGAAGCCAGTAGAATACTCCAGCAAATAGGGCCAATACTGCACCAGGCACCAGAACATAGTGAAAATGAGCAACCACAAACATCGAGTCGTGATACTGCATATCTGCTGGAATTACTGCCAACATTACTCCTGTTAAACCACCAAAAACAAACATAATTACAATAGAGACTGCAAATAGCATTGGGGTCTCAAATGTTAATGATCCTCTCCACATAGTAGCAATAAAGTTAAACTTCATTAGTCCGACTGGAATAGAGATCAGAATTGTTCCGATCATAAAGTAATTTACTGCACCATACGACATTCCGATAGTGTATTGATGATGTGCCCAGACCACCATTCCTAGCGTTCCAAGGAAAATCATAGAGCCTACGAGAGACATATATCCAAACAGTGGCTTGCGTGAGAAAGTTGGAATCACCATAGAGAGGACTCCAATAGATGGTAACAACAGAACATAAACTTCTGGATGACCAAAGAACCAAAATAGGTGCTGGAATAGTACTGGATCTCCGCCACCTGCCGCATCAAAGAAGCTAGTCCCGAAGTGACGATCAAAAAGTAACATCGTAACTCCTCCAGCCAATACAGGAACCACCAAAATAAGTAAGAATGCTGTCACCAACCAAGTCCATACAAACATAGGCATCTGACTCATTTTCATTCCTGGTGCACGCATATTAAATATTGTTACAATAATATTAATAGATGCAAGTACTGATGAAATACCTAGCAGATGAATTGCAAAGATCAAGAAATCCATCGACATACCTACCTTAATCGATAGTGGAGGATAGAGTGTCCAACCTGTATTAATCTGAGTTCCACCACCAGGGAAGAATGGCACCACAAAAGATAGAATCAGCATAGTTGCTGCAGCTGGAAGAATCCAGAAGCTTAGATTATTCATCCGTGGTAACGCCATATCTGGTGCACCAATCATCATTGGAATCATCCAGTTAGCCAATCCTGCTGCTGCTGGCATAACTGCTCCAAAGATCATAATCAATGCGTGATTGGTTACAATATTATTATATAGATCCGGCTCTAAAAGTTGAATACCTGGAAACATAAGCTCCATTCTAATCACCATAGCACTCAAACCGCCCAAGAAGAGCATTACTAAGGCAAATATTAGATACATAGTTCCAATATCTTTATGGTTGGTACTATAAACCCAACGCTTCCAACCCTTCATCGGTCCATGATCATCATGCGCATCATGCGCGCTATCCATTGTCTCTACTGCAGTTGAACTCATTATATTATTCTCCAATTATCGTGCTGCTTTAACAGCAGAAGGTTGAACCACATCACCAGTGGCATTGCCCCAGGCATTACGCTCATAAGTTACAATGGCTGCAATCTCAAGATCAGACAACATCTTCCACGCAGGCATAGTATCTTTACCATTGAGTACCATCTTAATATGCTCTTCTATCGATCCAACCACAATCTTACTTCCACGCAATGGTGGGAAAGCAGGAGGTAGGCCAGATCCATCTGGTCTATGACAGGCAGAACATTTAGTATTATAAGCGCTCTCTCCTTTAGTGTAGAGCTCTTCCAGTGTCCACTCTTTCAAAGAATTTGCCTCAATTAGTGAAGCTAGTAGTGCATCCTTCTTCTTCTCAATCCAAGCCTCAAACTCTGCAGGTGTTACCGCTTTAATAACGATAGGCATTTTTGAGTGCCAAGTTCCACAAAGCTCTGCACACTGCCCACGATAAGTGCCCGTTTTATCTGCGTCAATTTTAGCCCAAGTCTCCATAACATAACCAGGAATTGAGTCTCTTTTAAAGCCCAGCTCAGGAACCCACCAAGCGTGTAGAACATCAGCCGAGGTATTTAGGTAGCGAATAGTGCGCCCAACAGGAAGCACTATGGGATTATCTACATCACGCAGATAGTGCTCTCCTGAAGTCTCCTTGTCAGTTGGACGACTCTCTACTGTAATTGGGTAAAATTCTCCATCATATTCCACCCCATACTCTGGAAATTCATACTCCCACCACCATTGATGAGCAATAATTTTAACATTCATATCAAAACAACGATCTGGATCTGCTCCCTCATCTGAACAGAACTGTTTAGGTGCATTCCAGAAACGCTCTAGCGTAGATTGTGCCGAGCCTGCAATGGTCAAATCCACCATCAACACCATCGTTGGAACCATCACCCACGACCAGCGCCCAAACCATCCCTTATGAAAATTTTGATCCGCTTTATACCCCTTACTCTTTCTAAAAGTAAATAGAATATATACCATAAATACCATTACAACTGCCAACAACCAAGTAGCAATCTCCATAGTCAGCATATGCACATCATAGATATCTTTACCAATCCTAGTAACTGGATCAGGGAAATTTAGTCCATATTCAGCCATAACATCCATAGCACCAAGCCAAAGCCCAGTAAACAGCAACACGAACCCGCCTCTTTTCCACATTCCGTTCATCTCATAATCCTTATTAAAATAGTTACGACCTACTTATAACCCCATATAGGGTTATTAATTGGCAAAATATAACTTTAGTGCTTTTATGTGTGACCTATATCAATTAAAACGGGAGTATTAGATATTAACCTACAAAAACAGTCCAATTAAATATATTAATATAGTTATTAAATTAATTTTACCAACTTAGCGTACTCCTATTAATTTAGTGCTATAATCTGCTAAAAACCGACCAAACAGGACCTCAAACAATCATAAAAAAGATGATCACACTAGACCCTCAATCTGATCTTGTAAATGAGATACCCGCTGTTATCTACAAACCATCGCGCAGACGCAAGCGCTTTCCTGATAACTGCGTTACTTTAATGGAGAGTGCAAAAAACGCTAGAAAATATGCCTCTGAAAATGAGAATTATGTAGCTGCCACTATATTAGGTCCTGCACGTTCCTCTGAGGGATTTATGATCTACTACCTAATCGATTGGTTATAGATTTCTCACTCTCTGTATACTCTATAATCTCTGTGTCGATCACTTCTCATACAGTGCGATATAGAAACACATAACCTAAAAAACAGGTTTTTTTCACTTTTCATAAAAATAGTTCTTGACATTAAAAAAAAGCATGGTAGTATACCTGACTAAATTGGTAGGTTATTTACCTGACCACTTTAGTAAACTATCAACCTGTAACTAACCTATTAAGGATTTAAATTATGAAAAGAAGCGCAAAGAAGAAGAGCGGCCCCCGTAGAACAATTCAGGTTTGGGGGGTTGAGCTATATGATGGCACCAAAATAAATGCTGGAGATGATCTTTCTGATGGAAGACATATAGTCTCTGTATATAATCTTGGAGGAAAGGATGGTGAAGGATACAAAATGGTCTTTGCTGACAATTCAGAAGAGTTCGTCTACACAGATCAGGTATCAATTGGCAACCCAAGATTTAACTAAAAAACATACCTACAAGACAGAGATAGAGTGCAAATTTAAATAGAAGCAGTTAACTTAAGGAGATACTAAAATGTCTGAAAAAAACATATCAGAAAATATAACCAAAATTAATGCTAATAGTCCAGCACTAGATATTCCAACTCCAAATCTAGATGAACTAGAGAAAGGACCATGGCCTAGCTATGTATCAGGACTAAAACGGTTAGCCGCTAGTGGTGCCCATAACGCAGATATGATGCGTGGAGTGATCGGCACCCTAGAGCAGTCTTTTGTTAACCGTAGAGGTTACTGGAAAGGTGGAACAGTTGGAGTTATCGGATATGGGGGCGGAGTAATTCCTCGTTTTTCTGAACTTAAAGATGATAACGGTGAGACTATGTACCCAGCGGCACTGGAGTTTCACACGGTGCGTATTCAACCACCATGGGGCAACCACTATAGCGCAGATCTACTGCGTAAAATGTGTGATGTCTGGGAAGATACCGGTACTGGGCTTATTGGTCTGCACGGACAATCTGGCGATATTATGTTCCAGGGAACAGATACGGAAGGGGTACAGTCAGCCTTTAACCAGCTCAATGATGTAGATACATTTAAAGATCTTGGTGTAGATGGGTTCTGTTTTGATATGGGTGGAGCGGGACCAGCGGTTCGTACTTCAGTATCTTGTGTAGGTGCAGCTCGTTGTGAACAGTCATGTTTCAATGAGGGCGACTTAATGCAGTCTACCATTAATGAGTTCTTAGATGATATGCATCGTCCAGCTCTTCCATACAAAATGAAGTGGAAGTTTTCAGGATGCCCAAATGATTGCACCAATGCGATTCAACGCGCAGATATGGCAGTGATCGGAACTTGGCGTGATGATATCAAAATAAACCAAGATGGGTGGAAAGCTTTTGTTGCAGATAAGGGTATCAAGCATGTCTTTGATAATGTAATCAGCCGCTGCCCAAGTCAGTGTATGGAGATGGCAGAAGATAACTCTCTAACAATCGGCAATAAAGAGTGTGTAAAATGTATGCACTGCATAAATGTACTATCTTCAACTAGCCAGAAATATGTTGGTAAAGATGGCGATGCCATTCTTGCACAAGGTGATGATAAAGGAATCACTATCTTAATGGGTGGAAAAAGAACCCTTAAAGTTGGCGACCTCTTCGGTACAGTTATCGTGCCATTTATGAAGATGGAGACAGAGGAAGATAAAGAGAAATTCCTAGAGATCTCTGGCGACCATGTAGATTTCTTCGCAGAGAATGCACTAGAGCATGAGCGCTCTGGAGAGATGATAGAGAGAATTGGTCTCCCAGCATACCTTGAGGCGATGGATCTAGAGGTTGACCCAAATATGATCTCAGTACCTCGTACTTCACCTTATGACCGTATGGATGATTGGGATGATGAGGTTGCGAAGTGGGAAGAGAGAAAGAGCGCGTAATCGCCTTACCTCTTAAAAAATAGAGTATTAATTAAAATTAAACATATAGTAACTGGAGAATAATTATGGCACAAGCACCCCGCATGCCGGAAGAGACTGGTGTACCAAGCGCAACCCCGTTTATGCACCCAATTATGCAAGATAACTACGGAGAGTGGAAGTTCCATGACCGTCCACGCCCAGGTGTACTTCATCATGTAGCTAAATCAGGTGACGAGATTTGGAGTGTAAGATGTGGTACTCAGCGTCAGATGGATCTATATTTAATCCGTATGTTGGCAGATATTGCAGATGAGTATAGTGATGGTTTTCTCCGTTTTACTACTCGTAATAATGTCGAGTTTCTCTGTAAAGATGAGAGTCGTATTGCTCCACTAATTGAGCGTTTAACAGAAGAGGGTCTACCTGTCGGTGGTACTGGTCCATCTATCACAAGTATCTCCCATACACAGGGCTGGATGCATTGTGATATTCCAGGAACTGACGCCTCTGGCGCAGTAAAGGCTTTGATGGATGAGTTGCACGAAGAGTTTATTCGTGAAGAGATGCCTAACCGTGTAAAAATAACTTCATCTTGCTGTCAGATTAACTGTGGTGGACAGGGTGATCTTGCTATTAACATTCAGCATACTAAGCCACCAAAAATCAACCATGACCTAGTTTCAGGTGTCTGTGAGCGCCCAACTGTGGTTGCTCGTTGTCCGGTAGCTGCGATTCGTCCAGCTATGGTTAATGGTAAGCCTTCACTAGAGGTTGATGAGAAAAAATGTGTCTGTTGTGGCGCATGTTTCCCACCATGTCCTCCAATGTTGATCAATGATCCAGAGCACTCAAAACTAGCAATCTGGGTTGGTGGTAAGCACTCAAATGCTCGTAGTAAGCCTATGTTCCATAAGTTAGTTGCTGCTGGTATTCCTAATAACCCACCACGCTGGCCTGAGGTTGGTGAAGTTGTTAAGAAGATTCTTGCAGTCTATAAAGAAGACGCTAGAGATTGGGAGCGTATGGGTGAGTGGGCTGATCGTATCGGCTGGCCAACATTCTTTGAGAAGACAGGTCTTCCATTCACAAAATACCATATTGATACATGGCGTGGATCTACGGCTCGTCTGAACGCTTCAGCACATATCCATTTCTGATCTATAGATTAATGTATAGAGTAAGTGGCAGTTAACTAGTTTATACTTGAACTTACGCTTTAATGGTCGTCTTAATAGACTTATAGAGCGTGTTAAGTAATAAGCTAGTTGGTTGCAGATATTTTTTTGACGAAAGGACTACTTAAATGAAAATTTCAGTACAGATAAATGAAGGACCCTATCAGCATCAATCGTCTGATAGCGCCTATAATTTTGTAAAAGCAGCATTGGATAAGGGACATGATATTGTACGTGTCTTCTTTTATCATGATGGGGTAAACAACGGGACTCGCTTAGCAAGTCCTCCACAAGATGATCGAAATGTGCAGCAGCGTTGGAGTGATCTCTCTAAAGAGCACAATCTTGATCTCGTTATCTGCGTAGCAGCAGCACAACGCCGCGGTATTGTGGATGATGGTGAGGCTGAGCGTAATGGAAAAGACGCAACCAATATTATGGATGGTTTCCATATATCTGGTCTTGGTCAGTTAATTGAAGCCGCTGTAGAGTCAGATCGATTAGTTGTTTTTGGCGATTAACGATTGACTATTAAGCAGAGTTACTAGGAGAGTTAAAATGGCAGGCGAAATTAAACAGTTTTTGTATGTTAACCGTAAGGCACCTTACGGTACAGTATATGCACTTGAATCATTAGAAGTTGTTCTAATTGGTGCAGCTTTTGATCAAGATGTAAGGCTACTATTTATGGATGATGGAGTATTTCAGATCAAAAAAGATCAGAATACAGAAGCATCAGGATTAAAGAATTTTTCACCAACTTATAATGCGTTAGGTGATTATGATGTGAATAAGATCTATGTCTCAAAAGAGTCTCTCGATGAGAGAGGGTTGACCCAAGATGATCTTATGCCATTAGTTTATGAAGATGAAGATGATGATTGGGCTGAAAAGTCCTCCATTAAAATTGTCTCTGCCGATGAGATCCGTGATCTTATGGAAGGCAGCGATGTTGTTCTTAGCTTCTAAGTATAGATTATCATAAGATTTTAAAGTAGAGGATTATAATTATGTTACATATTGTAAATAAATCACCTTTTGAGAAAGACTCTTTCACCTCATGTATGCATCATGCAGCAGCGGATAGCACGGTTATATTGATTGAAGATGGCGTCTACGCAGCTCTAAAGGGAAGTGCGGTTGAGGGAGATCTCTCAAAAGCTAAAGTTGTTGCATTAAGCAGTGATGTTGCCGCACGAGGGATTGAAGGGAATATTGCTGATGGAGTTGATCTAGTTGATTATGCAGGATTTGTAGATCTAGTTACCGATGGTAACGGAGTGCAGTCCTGGGTTTAGTTGAAAAGGTTGTTTAGTTGTTAGTTGGTTAATTTGTTTTTTTATTAGATAGGAGAGTGTTATGCCTAGTATGGACGTAAATGGAAATGCAGTTGAGGTTGATGAAGAGGGTTACCTTGCAGATATCAACGATTGGAACAAAGAGATTGGTTCAGCTCTAGCAGTAACTGAAGAGATCGAATTGACTGATGCTCATTGGGAAGTTATTGACTTCCTTCGTGAGTATTATGACGAGTACCAGATTGCACCAGCAGTACGAGTACTTACAAAAGCTATCGGCAAAAAGTTAGGTAAAGATAAAGGTAACAGTAAATATCTTTATGAGCTCTTTCCTTACGGACCTGCAAAACAGGCTTGTAAGGTTGGTGGATTACCAAAACCTACAGGCTGTATTTAAAATTTAGCCCAGACACCGCTTGACCGTCTCAATTGCTCTGTTAAAAAGTAGTTTTTGTACTTGTGACAGTTAGGTGGAGTCTGAACTAAAATTTGCTTAAAGTTAGTCAGGTTATTTTTTATATAAAATATTTTTAACCTTAACTAAATGTAAAGATTCAGATTTCAGAGATGAGCTGAATAGTTACAATTAAATAACTTATTGTTTTATAAACTACTGCGGAGTTGATCGGTACTATGTTAACCGGACTATTTGCTACACTATTTTATCTGGCTACTGCTATTTTGGTGGTCGGTGTTACGCGGAGGGTTGTCGGCTATTGGCAGACACCAGCTCCCCTTAAAATTCCTACTATGCCAGCCCCTCGTACACAAGGCGGGATGGTATATCGCATGGCCCGAGAGGTCGTGCTATTTGAGAGTCTATTCAAAGCTAATAAATGGATCTGGATATTTGGCTGGGTTTTTCATATGGCTCTCCTTCTAGTGGTTATGCGCCACTTTAGATATTTTCAAGAGTCAGCTTGGTTCTGGGTCAATATTGTACAACCATTTGGCAAATATGCTGGTTTTGCAATGATATTTGGTCTAGGTGGACTGCTAGCTCGTCGTTTTGTAGTTGAGAGGATTCGCTACATTAGTACACCATCTGATTATCTTATGTTAGTTCTACTGCTTGGAATTGGAGTGAGTGGAATGATGATGACTATGGTCTTCCATACAGACATTATTGCAGTTAAAGAGTTTATGTTAGGAGTTATGGTTTTCGATTTTAGCCATGAGATGCCAGCTGATCCTTTAGTTATTATCCATTTCTCATTGGTTATTTTGTTGATGATAATATTCCCTATTAGTAAGTTAATGCATGCACCAGGAATATTCTTTAGTCCAACGCGTAACCAAATTGATGATTCTCGTGAAAAACGCCATGTTGCCCCATGGGCAGGTGAGCTAGATGCTGCGTCACTCAGAGCTGAGTCACAGCAAAGTGGGGAGAAATAGAGATGGCAAAGATAAAGTATGAAGCTCCTGAGCTGACTGAATATGTAACAATTCCTGTTTTGCAAGAGGGAGCTATGGCTCACTCCTCCCCATTTGTGGCAAAACCTAAGCATCAGGAAGATCTAGGTTTTCCAGGTGAGCTAGTTGATGATTGGCATGATAGAGCGATAGCTAAAATGGGCGAGTTGAAGAAGACCTCTCGTAGCTTTGGACTATTTTTAGATATATGCGTCCACTGTGGAGCTTGTACAGATAAGTGTCACTACTTCCTTGGAACGGGAGATCCTAAAAATATGCCAGTTGCACGGCAGGAGCTACTGCGTAGCGTCTACCGCCGCAACTTTACTTTTGCAGGTAAGAACTTCCCTAAACTTGTTGGAGCTCGTGATCTAACTCGCGAAGTTCTTGATGAGTGGCATAGTTACTTTCATCAATGTTCTGAGTGTCGCCGCTGTTCGGTCTACTGCCCTTACGGAATTGATACCGCAGAGATAACTATGGCGGCTAGAGATATTCTAGATGAAGTCGGTTATGGTCAAAAATATGATAATGAAATTCTAGGCAAGGTGATGACGATTGGTAACAATCTTGGATTACCAGCACCTGCATTAGCTGCAACCTTGGAAGATCTAGAAGAGGATCTGGAAGATGAGACAGGACTTCCAATTAAAATGCCACTAGATGTGAAAGGGGCTGACATTCTCCTCATTACCCCCTCGGCAGACTTTTTTGCAGAGCCACATATTGATGGTTTATTGGGTTACGCGAAAGTTTTTCATCAGGCTGGCGTGAGCTGGACTATGAGCTCCTATGCCTCTGAAGGTGCAAACTTCGGAATGTTTATCGGAAGCTACAAAACCACAAAGAAAGTGGCGGAAAGGATTCGTAAAGCAGCGCTTGATCTTGGAGTTAAGAGAGTGATCGTTGGAGAGTGTGGACATGCTTGGCGTGTTGCCTACAGCTTCTGGAATACTCTTTCAGGAACTGGGCATGGTGCTGCTGCAGATGATGAGTTTGCACAAAAGCTTCAGAAACAGTTAGACCCGCGTTACCCAGCACCTCAACATATTGTCGAGTTTACCTACGATATGCTTCAGCGAGGCGAGCTAAAACTAGATAAGTCAGCTAATGATCATCGCACTGTAACTTTCCACGACTCCTGTAATGTGGCGCGTGGTACTGGAATGGGCGGTATAGAGCGCGGACAGTTTATTTTGCCACGCGAAGTTATTAAGGCAGTAGTAAATAATTATGTAGAGATGGACGAGTCAACTATGTATGAAGAGACTCTCTGTTGTGGTGGTGGTGGTGGACTACTTACTGATGATCTGATGGAGCTTCGGATTAAAGGTGCAATGCCAAGAATGAATGCATTAGATAAGGTTCATAGAGAAGAGAAGGTTAATACTCTCGCTGCAATCTGTGCAATCTGTAAGAGCCAATTCAGTAAAGTACTTCCTTACTATGATATGCCTATGGACATGATTATTAGTGTACATCAGTTAGTTGGAGATGCACTTGTATTTGATAATGTGCCAGATAAGATAGATGAGAGTGAGTCAGAAGTAGGAAGCGCTGAAGAGAGCGACTCATAAAGTTAAAGACGATACCCGATAAAGTAGTATTTTAAGCAATATAGTTGTATTTAAGTAAAGTTAATTAAATTAGATTAAAGATAGGAGCATCCAAAATGGCAAAGCCAAGTGAAGAGATGAACGCAGCACTAAATTTCCGTCGCTACGAGGACTACCCTCGTGAAGAGTATGGTAGATTTTACGATAATGATGAGATGATATGGGATGCAAGTTGGACTCATAAGTGTCCAACCTATGTTCACCAAACTCCTCCTTGTCAGGGTAGCTGTCCATCTGGACACGATGTGCGTGGATGGCTCGATATCGTGCGTGGTTTAGACACTCCACCAGAGGGTGTTACTATGGAAGAGTATGCATTTGAGCTCTACACTAAAGCAAACCCATTCCCATCAACTATGGGTCGAGTATGTCCAGCCCCTTGTCAAGATGGTTGTAACCGAAATGAGATTGAAGACTTTGTTGGTATCAACTCTATCGACCAATTTATCGGTGACAGTGCGCTAAAGAATAATCTTGGATTCGAAGCGGCTGCAAATGATACAGGCAAGAAAATCGCAATTATTGGTGGTGGACCAGCAGGTCTAGCCGCAGCATTCCAGCTCCGCAAACTTGGACATGGAGCTACAGTATTTGATGATCATGATACTTTAGGTGGAATGATGGTCTATGGAATTCCAGGCTACCGTACTCCACGAGATATGATGGCTGGTGAGATTAAGAGAATTACCGATATGGGAGTTGAGGTTAAACTCAATACTAGAGTTGGAGTTGATATCTCGGTAGCAGATCTAGAAAAAGATTTTGATGCTATCTTCTGGGCTATCGGCGCACAATCTGGTCGTCCACTCCCTATTCCTGGCGCAGAGGCAGCTAACTGTATAACAGGTGTTGCATTCTTGAGCGCATTCAACTCTGGTCGTCTAAAACATGTCACTGGAAAAGTTGTAGTTATTGGTGGTGGTGATACCTCTATTGATGTCGCTTCAGTGGCACGCCGTATTGGTCATATCGATACAACTCATGAAAAAGATCGTGCTGATAATATTATTATGGGCAGTACTGCGCATGATGTGGCAGACACTGCAGCAAGAGAAGGAGCAGAAGTTCTGTTGATCTCTCGTCAGCCAGTTGAGAATATGAATGCTGCACAGCATGAAATTGATGATGCCCTTCGTGAAGGAGTTGATATTCGTGGTAGCTTGAGTCCTGTCGAGGTGATTGTAAATTCTGATGGACGAGCTACTGGACTAAAAGTTGTACAGTTAAGTTACGAGAGTGGCAAGGCTGAAGCAATTGAAGGAACTGAAGAAGTTATTGATTGTGATCTTATTGCTTCTGCAATTGGTCAAACTGGAGAGTTTACCGGTTTTGAAGATCTAGACAATGGTCGTGGACTTATGGATGCGACTAAAAACTATGAGCTTAAAGGTAAATCAGGGCACTTTGTTGCTGGCGATATTATTCGTCCACATCTTCTTACTACTGCAATTGGACAAGCTTCAGTTGCTGTTGAATCTATAGATGAGTATTTGAAAGGTGAAGACCTCTCTCTTCGTCCAAAAGTAGATGTTCACCATTTTGAGCTTGATGAGCAGTTAGAGCGAGCAGGACTTACTCCAGAAAAATTTGAAGCTGAGGGTGAAGGTAAAGAGAAAGAAGATGGACATCGTGGTACAGACTCAAGTAAGTTTGCAATCCACAACTATGAAGATCGATCTTTTGCATCAGTTATTACTCATGAGAAACTATTTTTAGGACATTTTGAGTACACTCCACGCATTCATCGTAGCTTTAAGGATATAGAGTCTGATGAAGTATTGCAGAATTTTGAAGAACGCATGGTTGGACTTGAGTTAGATGACGCAGTTGCTGAAGCAAAACGCTGTATGAGTTGTGGAATGTGTTTTGAGTGTGATAACTGTATAGTATTCTGTCCACAAACTGCAGTATTTAAAGTGCGTAAGAACGAGAGTGCACTTGGTCGTTATGTTGATACTGACTACAGTAAGTGTGTTGGTTGTAATATCTGTGAAGATGTTTGCCCAACTGGCTACATTCAAATGGGCCTTGGTGAATAATATTTTATCTCATCCTTAAAAGATTATTTAGTGGTTTTAGATTATTAATTGATGACGATAAGTTTAGATAACAGGATTATGCATGTTGATAGATAGATTGAAAGTACGGATAGCTATTGTAAGCGTAGTGTTAGGAGCACTCTTTGCGACCTCATTTATGGCACAAAGCCAGAGCGACGCTGAAAATAGTAGTTCTGCTCTAAACAAGCAGGTAACTACTGGCGAGAGCTGTGTAAAAGATACTTCTTGGATGCGTCGCAACCATATGGAGCTGTTGAAGCATGATCGTGATCGTACTCTGCGTCAAGGTATTCGCCCAGTTGATGGCAGCATTAAAGAGTGTGTCAACTGTCATGCTACTAAAGATGATCATGGTCAACAGCTCTCAATCAATGCTGAGGGTGAGTTCTGTGCAGGATGCCACAGTTTTGCTTCAGTAAGTATCGACTGTTTTGATTGTCACTCCACCAAACCCGAAGAGTCAGTAGTGGGGACGCGCAGATGAGCCAAAAAAATATGAATAATTCGGAAGATAAGTTAGTAGATGCTGGCGTTCTCTCTTGTCAGAATAAGTCACGACGTAACTTTTTAGGAAAGGCTGCGGGAGCAAGTGTAATAATAGCTCCAGGAGTAACCTTAATTGGAATCTCTAGCGCACAATCTAATACTGATGTGGATGGTGCAGATAGCTCCAAGCGATGGGGAATGTTGATTGATACCAACCAGTGCGCAGAAGGATGCAATGATTGTGTATCAGCATGTCAACAAGAGAATGGTTGGGGCGAAGGATCTACTGATGAGAGTCACTCTAATCCAGAGCAGCAGGCGCAGTGGATTCGTACAGTAACGGTGCGTGACAAAGATACTGGGCATACCAATCAGCTCCCAATGATGTGTCAGCACTGTGCGGAGCCACCTTGTGTAGATGTCTGCCCAACTGGTGCATCTATGCAACGAGCTGATGGAATTGTTTTGGTTGATAAACATATCTGTATTGGTTGCCGTTACTGCATGATGGCATGCCCATATAAAGCTCGTTCATTTGTCCATGAGTCACTCCATGATCAAAAGGCGTATGCGCCACGCGGTAAAGGTACAGTCGAGGCTTGCACTCTCTGTGTTCATAGAGTAGATAAAGGTGAGCAGCCAGCTTGTGTAGAGAGTTGCAGTAGTGGAGCAATGTTATTTGGTGATATTAATGATACCAATAGTGAAATCTCTAAAAAACTAAAAGAGGTTGGCTCAACTCAGATTAGAGCAGATCTTGGCGCAAACCCAAGTGTTCGTTATAGCGGTCTATAGACTTTAAGGAATTATAAGATGAAAAGAGTTGTCTACAGTGGAATTGAAGGGCGCAGCTTAGGATACTGGAGTATGATGGGAGTACTAGCTCTCTTCATCCTGCTAGCTGCTGGATCATTTCTCTATATGGAGCATAGTGGTCACCATGTGACAGGAATGAATAACCAAATTGTGTGGGGAATTCCACATGTCTTTGCAATATTCTTGATCGTTGCCGCCTCTGGCGCACTAAATGTTGCCTCCATCTCTTCCGTCTTTAACCAATCCATCTATAAGCCGATGGCAAGAATGTCGGCAATTTTAGCGTTGACTCTATTGGCGGGCGGCTTAGTGGTGTTACTGTTAGACTTAGGACGTGCAGATCGCCTAATTGTGGCGATTACCACCTACAACTTTAAATCTATCTTTGCATGGAATATTATGTTGTATACAGGTTTTTTTGTAATTGTCTTAACTTATCTCTGGACGATGTTTGACCCTGCAATGCATAAACATACTCGTAAAGCTGGAACCGCTGCCTTTATCTGGCGACTAGTGTTAACTACTGGTACAGGTTCTATTTTTGGATTTCTCTCTGCGCGGCAAGGATATGATGCTGCTATTATGGCACCAATGTTCATCATTATGTCATTCGCATTCGGTAAGGCATTTTTCTTGATCTTACTTCTAGGGATATATAATTTAACCAACCGCTCAATCAGTGCAGATCTTATTGAACGCCTGAAAAATTTATTTGGTGTATTTGTAGCAGCAGTTCTATACTTTGCAGTAGTGTTCCATATTACAAATTTATACGCAGCAGAACATGCCGATTATGAGAGCTTTATATTGGTGAATGGTGGAATTTATACAGCTATCTTCTGGATCGGACAGGTCTTAATTGGTGGGGTAATTCCTCTAATTTTACTCTACTCCCCTATGTTTGCCCATAGCGTTAAGTCAATAGTGACGGCATCTATATTAGTGATCGTTGGTGGGTTTGCGAATATTTATGGGATTGTAGTAGGTGGACAAGTGTTCCCACTCTCACTCTTCCCTGGACAAGAGGTTAGTAGTAGCTTTGGTGATGGAGTGGTGAACAGTTATGTCCCATCTCTACCAGAGATCCTACTTGGTTTAGGGGGAGTTGCTGTAGCGATGGGACTCTTCTTGTTTGCTATAAAAGTGCTACGCTTGGTGCCAAACAATCTAAATGCAGAGCATACTGAAACTACATCAGAAGTCCCTTGTTAAGAGGTTGAACCCTATATGGGTGTCTACATCTCTGCTGCACACAAATCATCAGGTAAAACTACTGTAACCTTAGGGCTCTGTGCTGCTTATGCAGCACGGGGTTTAAAGGTCTCCCCATTCAAAAAAGGTCCTGACTATATAGACCCAATGTGGCTCACAAAAGCTGCAACCACCCCATGCTATAATCTAGATTTCTATACTATGGCGAGAGATGAGATAACCTCTCTCTATCGGCAGAAGAGTCATTTCTCAGATTTAACTATAGTTGAGGGTAATAAGGGACTCTATGATGGGCTCTCAATAGATGGGAGCGATAGTAATGGCGCTATGGTAAAACTATTAGA
>JABHVM010000052.1 GCA_018658305.1 Thiotrichales bacterium
ATCATCCAACGCATAGTAGACATCCTTACCAATATCTATTCTATAGAGTGGTGGCATTGCTACAAATACATGCCCCTCTACAACCAACTTAGGGAAGTGACGCAGAAAAAGAGCGCAGAGTAGAGTTGCGATATGAAGTCCATCTGAATCCGCATCTGCCAAAATACAGACCTTACCGTAGCGCAGAGCAGAGAGATCGCTACTCCCTGGATCTAATCCAAGTGCAACTGATATATCATGCACCTCCTGTGAAGCGAGCACATCGTTAGAGTCTACCTCCCAAGTATTTAAGATCTTACCGCGCAGAGGCATAATAGCCTGAAACTCTCGATCTCGTGCCTGTTTTGCTGAACCGCCAGCTGAATCTCCCTCAACCAAAAAGAGCTCGCCCATTAATGGATCATCACTAGAGCAGTCTGCGAGCTTTCCTGGTAGCGCTGGACCACTAGTCACTTTTTTACGCACTACTTTCTTGCGGCTACGCATTCTATTCTGTGCACTATCAATTGCTAACTCAGCAATTTTACTCCCTTGTTCTGGATGTTGATTGAGCCATAAACTGAATGAGTCTTTAACTACCCCAGAGACAAAAGTGGCAACTTCTCGTGAAGAGAGACGCTCTTTTATCTGTCCTGCAAACTGCGGATCCTGCATTTTTATAGAGAGAACATAACTCACCCTCTCCCACACATCTTCTGGAGTGAGCTTTACTCCTCGCGGTAACATATTCCTAAACTCACAAAACTCTCTTACCGCATCAGTCAGCCCAGCACGCAAACCATTTACATGAGTTCCGCCTTGAGTAGTAGGAACTAAGTTAACATAACTCTCCGCAACTGATTCTCCACCATCCGAAAGCCAGAGCACAGCCCAATCTGCCCCCTCATGTTCACTACTACTAGAGCCCATAAATGGCTCATCTTCTGGTAGAGTTGGAGTATCCCCCAACTGATCCATCAAATATTGCTTAAGCCCATCTCTATACTCCCACTCATCACTCTCTCCAGACTTCTCATCATGCAGAGTGATTTTAAGACCAGGCTGAAGCACAGCTTTGGCTCGCATCAGGTGGCGTAGTTTAGAGAGTGAAATATTTGGTGAGTCGAAAAATATAGGGTCAGGCCAGAAGCGAAGTGTAGTTCCTGTATTACGCTTACCTACAGAACCGACCTCCTTTAATTCACTCTTTTTTTCACCATTGGCGAATGCCATATGCATCTCTCGCCCATCTCGCCGCACCCAGATCTCTAAATTTTCTGAAAGAGCATTAACTACTGAAACACCAACTCCATGTAATCCTCCAGAGAATTGATAATTTTTTCCTGAAAACTTACCTCCCGCATGAAGACGAGTAAGAATTACTTCAACTCCAGGAACCCCCTCTTCAGGATGAATATCAACAGGCATTCCCCGCCCATTGTCCTCAACACTTACCGATCCATCTTTATAAAGCTCAACCTTAATATGGTTGGAGTGCCCAGCAATCGCCTCATCAACACTATTGTCCAACACCTCCTGCACGAGATGGTTGGGGCGAGTGGTATCTGTATACATTCCTGGGCGCTTGCGTACTGGGTCCAGACCAGATAGTACTTCAATGGCTGAAGCATCGTAATTTGACATAATATTTAATCTTTGACTTTATTCTTTTAAGGTTTAATCTTGATAACTGTTCAGCTCACCTCTAAAATTCACCATCTCTGCGTTTCAAAATTATCATATACATTTGTATACTCAAATTTTACGCCTTGATCTAATGCATTTTAGAGGCAATCTGAACAGTTACAACGTCAACTGAATAGCTACTAATCTTGGTAACATACAAATAGCGCCATTCATTAACTAAATAGAAAGCGCATTGCGTACCCTAACATAAAACAGCTGATCTATATACCACTGAGGCACCAGACACTCAAACAATCGCGAATTCAATCTTGAAATACACAATTAAATCTAAATAATTTTAACGCCCATACTTAATATGATCAACTACCTCTTGCGCTGATCTTGGCTGATTTGCATTTGAGCAAACTATTCCTCGTAATAACGCTTTGCGGAAAAAATCATAGCCACGCACCATTCCCCAAATAGTACTCTCATTTTTTATAAATTCTCCGTTTACTCCAAATGCGTAATTTTTGTACTCTCTAGTTTGGCAACGAATTCCGTCATAAAACAGATTACTTGCTCCACTGCTAGTCTTTATCACTACTGAGTAGCGAATAACATAATCTTCCGCTACGCTAATTGATGCTGCATCTATAAAGTAGTGGTGTTTAGAGGCGGGATTATCAACCTGAAATTCTAGAAGATCTCCGCTCTTAGGATATGGTGGCAATTTAACTTCTGACTCTTTCCACTCTGGACCCTCTTCATAATAGGTTGAACTACTACTCCCACTCCACCACTCTGCTCCTGCAAACAGAGGGAGGGAGAAAAATAGAGCTAATGTTGTTATAATTACTTTTTTCATAGCCCTCTATTGTCGCATAAATAGTTATCTAAAGACAATAGATCCTGTAGAGAGATAATAATGACAAGTAAGAAAAAAGATATGAGCGAGGGATTTAATTTTGAGAAGAGTCTCTCTGAGCTAGAGCAGCTCGTCTCGACAATGGAGGGAGGAGAGCTTACTCTGGAGGAGTCTCTAAAACAGTTTGAGAGTGGTATTAAGTTAATTAGAGGGTGTCAGACGGCATTGACAGATGCAGAGCAAAAAGTTGAAATTCTAACTAAAGATGGATTAAAACCATTTAGTGAATAATCCACTTCAGATATGGCAGCAGAGAGTTGAAGGTACTCTACAGCAAGTACTTCCTTCGGAAAGTGCCGCCCCAACCAGGCTTCATCAAGCGATGCGCTACTCTATTTTTAATGGTGGTAAGCGAGTACGCCCTGCTCTTCTCTATGCCACAGGAAGAATGTTCGGGGTTGAAGCTGAAATATTAGATTCAGCCGCAGCAGCCATTGAGATTATCCATAGCTACTCTCTAATTCATGACGACCTTCCCTCTATGGATGATGATGACATCCGTCGTGGGAGAGCGACCTGTCACCGTGAGTTTGATGAGGCGACTGCGATCTTAGCTGGAGATGCGCTTCAGAGTCTAGCCTTTGAGGTGCTGGTTAACGCCAACGCCAGTTTGGAGCTGCGTTTGGACTGGATTAAACTACTAAGTAACGCAAGTGGTTCTAGCGGTATGGTTGGTGGACAGCAGTTAGATCTTGCTGCGGAACAGGTCAAAGTAGATAGTATAGAACTAAACAATATCCACAACCTAAAAACTGGCGCACTTATTAAAGCAAGTATTTTAATGGGAGCCTCCGCAGCAGAGAGCTGTAAGGCTGAGGAGCATAGCAAATTAACCAGTTTTGCCGAAGCTATAGGTCTAGCTTTTCAAGTCCAAGATGATATTCTAGATATTGAAGGAGAAAGCTCGAAGATTGGTAAGCCTCAAGGTTCAGATCTGAAAAAAGGGAAAAGCACCTTCGTCTCCCTGTATGGAATGGATGGTGCCAAAGCTGAGCTTCACAAGCTCCAACAGCAGGCACTGGACTCTCTTACTAGTTTTGATCAACGAAGTGTTGAGCTAAACGCTATCATAGATTTTATTACAAAACGGGATCACTGATGCGGATCACTTATGAATAATAATCTAAACACTAAACTGCTTGAGCAAGTTTCACTTCCTTCAGAACTACGCAAATTATCTCCAGAACAACTACCCGCAGTTGCGGAGGAGCTGCGAGAGTTTATGATTAAATCTGTAGAGCAGACAGGAGGGCATCTCGCTTCAAGCTTGGGCGTTGTCGAACTCACTATTGCGCTTCACTATATATATAACACTCCGGAGGATAAGCTAGTATGGGATGTAGGACATCAATCTTATCCTCACAAAATTCTTACTGGAAGACGAAATAAGATGTCTACTCTGCGCCAACATGGCGGCATCTCCGGATTCACTAAGCGTACAGAAAGTGAGTATGACCCATTTGGTACTGGTCACTCAAGCACCTCAATTAGTGCTGCGCTTGGTATGGCAATAGCATCTAAACAGCTCCATAACGAACGTCAGACAATTGCTGTTATTGGTGATGGAGCTTTAACTGGGGGAATGGCATTTGAGGCACTTAACCATGCAGGGGAGTCAGATGCAGATCTGCTAGTAGTGTTAAATGACAATGATCGCTCTATCTCTGAGAATGTAGGTGGACTCTCACGCTATCTAGGACGAATTCTAACCAGCTCCACTTATAGTCAAATGCGTGAGACTAGCCGAAAAGTATTAAGTAAACTTCCTGGAGCCTGGGATTTGGCACGACGAACAGAGGAGCATATTAAAGGGATGGTTGTACCTGGAACTCTATTTGAAGAGTTAGGATTTAACTATGTTGGACCTGTCGATGGACATGATATAAATGCTCTAACCCGCACCTTAAAAACTTTACGCAAACTTAAAGGACCTCGCCTACTTCATATTATCACCCAAAAAGGGCGTGGCTACCCACCTGCAGAGGCAGACCCCCTAAAATACCACGGCATTGGAAGCAGAGTAGTTAACCGCAAGAACAATCCAACTGCTAAGACAACTTCTTACACCGAAGTGTTTGGAGAGTGGCTCTGTCGTGCTGTTGAGATTGAACCAAAACTTATCGCCATCACCCCAGCCATGAAAGATGGCTCAGGAATGGTTAAGTTTGCGGATAAATTCCCAGATAACTTTATCGATGTTGGAATAGCAGAACAGCATGCAGTTACTTTAGCTGCAGGGCTTGCTACTGAACGGCTTCGCCCAGTGGTCGCTATCTACTCTACATTTCTGCAACGAGGATATGATCAGCTTATTCATGATGTAGCAATACAGAATCTACCAGTCCTATTTGCAGTTGATCGTGCTGGCATTGTTGGGGCTGATGGTGCTACCCATACTGGTGCATTTGATATCAGTTTTCTGCGCATCATTCCAAACTTAGTGATTATGACTCCATCCAGTGGAGAGGAGTGCCAACGCATGTTAACCACTGGACTGCAACACAATGGAGCATCAGTAGTGCGCTATCCAAGAAGCTCCATTCCTGAACAGGGCAACACTCTATCTAAGAATATTGATACTATAGAGATAGGTCGTGGAGTGGTGCGCCGTGATGGTTCCAAAATTGCAATATTAATATTTGGACCATTTCTAGATAGTGCGCTATCCGCAGCCAAGGAGGTAGATGCCAGCGTAGTAGATATGCGCTTTGTATCTCCACTAGATGAGGAGCTTATTCTTAGCATAAGTAAACAACATAAAATATTAGTCACCATAGAGGAGAATGTTATTTCAGGTGGTGCGGGAAGTGCCGTAAATGAGCTTTTACAGAGAAACAATATAACCATACCAACTCTAACTTTAGGAATACCTAACTATTTTGTGGAGCAGGGAGAGAGAGAAGCACTTCTAGCTCAATACCGCCTTGATAGAGATGGTATACTAAACTCCATTCTTGACTACAATAGTAGGATATCTAATAACTAACCTTAAAGATTAAATATGCCGAACCAATTTAAGTTACAAGTCGTTAGCGACTTTGCCGCTGCTCACAGCCTACGAGACTACCCTGGGGACTGTCAGAAGCTCCATGGACACAACTGGAAAGTTGAGGTTGAGGTGGTTGCTTCTGAGCTAGATGACCTCGGAATGGCTGTTGATTTTAAAAAAATAAAGCAGATAACTAAAGAGGCTACAGATAGACTTGACCATAGCTATTTAAATGAGCTTGACCCATTTAATAGAATCAACCCAACTGCTGAAAATATTGCACGAACTCTATTTAAAGATATAGGTAAAAAGCTAGATAGTGCTAAAATCAACAGTACAGCACAGATTGAGAGGGTCACGATCTGGGAGACCGAACGCGCCTCCGCTTCTTATAGCGAAAGTTAAGATATTTTTTAAATTTATAATTAAGTGAGAACCACACAATGAGTGACGAAAACAATAAATCTTCTATGGTAGATGTCCAGAGTATTACAGATACTCGTCAAATTCCGATAGACAAAGTTGGAATTAAAGATATTCGTCACCCAGTGGTGATTAAAGATCGCACAGGCAAAGAACAACACACTGTTGCAACTTTCAATATGTATGTAAGCCTACCACAACAATTTAAAGGGACTCACATGTCTCGCTTTGTGAAAATCTTAAATCAACACGATTTTGAGATAACCGTCGACACCTTCAAAACCATGCTTAGTGAGATGGTAGAGATTCTAGAGGCTGAAGCTGGACATATTGAGATGTCATTTCCATTCTTTGTAAACAAACAAGCTCCAATAACTAAAATTGAGAGTCTTATCGATTATGAGATCACTTTTATTGGAAAGATTAGCAATGGCAAACCATCCATCAACATTAAAGTATTAGTTCCTGCAACCAGCCTCTGCCCTTGCTCAAAGGAGATTTCAGATTACGGTGCCCATAACCAGCGATCGCATATCACGGTCAACGCTAAACCTGAAGGGTTTCTCTGGATTGAAGATCTTATCGATATTGTAGAGCAAGAAGCATCATGCGAACTTTATGGTCTTCTTAAACGCCCTGATGAGAAGTATGTCACAGAACGAGCTTATGACAACCCAAAATTTGTTGAAGACTTAGTGCGTGATGTGGCGAATCGTCTCAACCATGATGAACGGATTCTCTCCTACACTTTAGAGGCGGAAAATTTTGAATCTATCCACAATCACTCAGCCTACGCGATGATAGAAAGGGTGAAATAAAATAGTACCGCAAAACCCATTCAGCGCGGCATGGTCATCTAAAGGAGATACTATCTGCCTAGGTCATTGGGAGCTGAGCTACCAAGACCTCTCTATTGAGCTACCAGCAGAGAAGAGAGATGATGATCTTGGAACCTACGGCATCTATAGCTATATTTATCCAGATGATCCAGACTTTGCTGAGGGGCTAAAAGAGTCTGACTGGATCTTAGAGAATATGGAGTGGCTGGCCCAACTTTTTGATAGATACAAAATCCCACTAGATGAGAAACATCTAAGTTGGCTCTACCAAGCACTAAATTTAGAAGATTGGCGCTGTGGTAGTTGTGGTGGTTGTAATTAACAAAAACGAGTAACTATTCAGTCGCAGTTGTAACTGTTCAGATTGCCTCTAAAATTCATCAGATCAAGGCGGAAAATTTGAGTATATATTTATATATGATAATTTTGTAACACAGAGATGGTGAATTTTAGAGGTGAGCTGAATAGTTATAAAAACGACAACACCCTTTTCCTGCCTGTTTAGCCTGATACATAGCCTGATCCGCATTGTGAATCAACTGCTCTTCACTCTCTCCATGGTCAGGATAGATAGATACGCCAATACTTCCAGAAACCAATAGATCTTCCTCTTTACCCTGAAAGCTCTGATTAAGGTGCTGTAAAATGCGATCAATAGTATCTTGCAACTCAGCAAGCTGCTTCCATCCTCCAAGAATAACCACGAACTCATCTCCACCCAAGCGCGCCACTGTATCCGATTCTCGAACAGATTCTGTAAGATGGTTAGCAACATTAATCAACAGTTGATCTCCTTGCTTATGCCCAAGCTGATCATTAATCTGTTTAAAACCATCCAGATCAATAAAGAGGAGCGCAAATGGATGCCGCTCTCTATTTGATTGCTTGATCTTAATCCTCAGTCGGTCCATCAGTAAAGCTCTATTGGGAAGTCCAGTTAATGAGTCATGGAGCGCATCATTTCTTAATGTTTTATTCAGTTTAACCAGTTTTGTTGTACTCTGATTAATCCATAATTTTGCCTGCTCAAGATCACTATTTACCTCACCATCTACAGGGACGCTTCTCTCTTTGCCATCCATAGCGTCATTCATTGTTTCTCGAATATTGTCAAAGGTGTGATTCAACTGCCCCAATAGGTGATTGAAGCTTTTTGCAATCTCTCCTGACTCCGTCTCAGGTTCAACAAAAACTGACTTCTGTAGATTACCTGTGTTCACCACAGTTTGAATAGAGCGCATAGTATCAAGCCAAATAGATTTCGCTCCATGCTCAACAATATTGAGACCCTTCAACTCCTCCTTAGCAGATACACGCAACACCCCCATCTGCTTCAACACCAAAAACACTATAACTCCTACGCTAAAGGTCCAGAAAAATACAGCTGTTACCCCAATTAATTGAACCAATAGCTGATCTACCATATTATTGAGCGGCAACAAATCCAGCGGAGCAAACAGAGCAACAGCCAAGGTTCCCCATACGCCAACAAAACCATGTGCTGAGATAGCACCAACTGGATCATCAACTTTTAAAAAGCGGAGCACGAACCACTCTGCACCATAGAGCACAAAACCAGATATTACTCCGATCCAAATAGCTCCAACAGGCTCAACGAATGCACAGCCTGCCGTAATCCCCACCAACCCAGCAATAACGCCATTCAGTAACTTCTCAATACGCACCAATCCACTCTTTTCAATGGAGATCGATATTCCCATACAGGTTACTGCCGCCGCAGCAGGGGATAACATGGTATTCAAGAATATTTTGGAAATCGACTCATCAACAATGAGAGTACTGCCCCCATTAAAACCAAACCAACCAAACCAGAGAATGAAAACTCCGAGCGTACTGGTTCCAAGATTTTGCGGTGGAATCAGCAGTGGCTTACCATTTTCATCAAATCTACCAATGCGTGGCCCCAAAACCAAAGCGCCTGCCAACCCCATCCACCCACCAACCGAGTGAACCACGGTAGAACCAGCAAAATCTACGAACCCCATATTTTCCAACCAGCCCATCTCTTCACCGTTTATTCCACTACCCCAAATCCAATGACCAGAGATTGGATAGACTATGGAGGTAATAATCAATGAGATAAAGAGATAAGATCTAAACTTCATCCGCTCTGCAACTGCTCCAGAGACAATGGTTGCTGCCGTTCCAGCAAACATAGCCTGAAATACAAAAAACGCATAACCATAGGAGTCCGATATCCCTGAAAGAGCGAAACCAGAGGTTCCAAACCAGCCGCCATATGAATCTCCAAACATCAAAGCAAATCCAATCCCCCAGAAGAATAGAACTGCAATGGCAAAATCACTAATATTTTTAACCGCGACATTGAGGCTGTTTTTGGCGCGTATCATCCCCGTCTCGAACGAGGTAAAACCACTCTGCATAAGGAATACCATAGCTGCAGCCAGTAGTATCCAGAGAATATTCATATTTAGTTGCTGTTCCACCTAACTC
>JABHVM010000053.1 GCA_018658305.1 Thiotrichales bacterium
TTAAATGCTATTTCCATATTCTCACCAATATATTTTACTGACAACTCCTCTTCAGCTTCCTCTTGTTCAGGATTATTAGCATGAATAGTAACCAGAGACTCATTCATATCCATTCTAATTCCACGGAATTTCTCATTTGAGAGAATAGATACACGGCTAATAGCACTCTTAAAACTACCATTATTAGTTACCAACACTCGGTCTCCTTCTCTTGGTATTACTCTATCATAATCTGGAAATCTTCCATCAATTAATTTTGTAGTTAAGGTAACTGTATCTAAAATAAACTGAATATGATTTTTTCCCATGATAATAGTTACTGTTGAGTCACTATCATTTAATAATCTCATCAACTCGTGAATAGCTTTACGAGGAATAATTACCTGTTTTTTATCACCATAATTATTACTTAAAGTTTTTCTACAAAACGCTAAGCGATGACCGTCTGTAGCGATAAACCTAATATCATCTCCTTCAACTTCCAATAATAGACCGTTAAGATAATATCTTACATCTTGCATAGCCATACAAAATTGACTTTTATGAAGTAAATTTTTAAGTGATGCATTAGTTAACTCTTCTATACGCACAACTTCTGAGATATCCTCTACTCGAGGATACTCATCAGCAGTAAGGGTGGAAAGAGTAAATCTACTCTTTCCAGATCTTATAGTTGCTCTATTGTTAACAACTTTTATATCCATATCTGAATTATCTTGTAGAGCTTTGGTTAAATCTGAGAATTTTCTAGCAGGGATAGTTGTAGTACCAAACTCTTTAACATTATCTAAAGACAGAGAAATTTTAATCTCAACTTCTAAATCAGTACCAATTAAAGTAAGTTTTTTATTATCTTCACTATCTTCTAAAACCTCAACAAAAATATGAGATAAAATAGGAAGAGTCTGCCTCTTCTCGACAACGCCACTAATTGAAAGTAGTGGTTGTAATATATTTTCTCTTGATATTTTAAACTGCATTTTAAAACTCCCTCTCTATTAAATAATACATCTCTATATAAAGCTTGTTATTGTTATAGTGTAGACAAAAAAATGTTAATAACTATACTTTACTCTTACCTTTTAGCAGATTACACAAATTCCAACTATGTCCAAAACTATGAGACGAATCTGTCTCAAACCTGTTAATAACTTTTCTCTAAATCTATCTACCCAAGATTTATATAAGTTATTAACATACATATCCACAAATATATACATACTTAGCCTGTTTTATGATATTTATCAAACTGTTAACTTTTTTAATAAACTCTTATAATCATCATTTATTTTTGGATCGCTCTCTAATAATTCAGCAACTTTTCTATTGGCATGAATTACAGTTGTATGATCTTTGCCTCCAAAAGCCTTTCCAATCTCAGGCAGACTTTTTTCTGTTAACTTTTTTGCTAATGACATTGCTATTTGTCTAGGTCTTACTATAGATCGAGAACGACTTCTAGAGAGTAGGTCAGAGAGAGATATATTATAATATTCAGATATGATTTTTTGAATATTATCGATAGATATAAGTCTGCTATGAACAGCAATTAACTCTCGTAGAGCAGAACGAACGCTATCAACAGTTATTGGTTCACCAGTCAACTGGCTATTTGCACGAATATTATTTAGCGCGCCCTCAAGTTCTCGCACATTTGATTTTACCAGTTTTGCAATCTCAAACGCTGCATCTTGAGGTAGATCTAGAGGTATTTTCTCTGCTTTATTCATTAAAATAGCAACCCTAGTCTCTAGTTCTGGAGGTTCAACTTGAACCGTCAATCCGGAACCAAAACGAGACTTGAGCCGATCTTCTAAATTATCAATCTCTTTAGGAAATTTATCACTAGTTAAAATTATCTGCTTACCACTCTCTAGTAAAATATTATATGTATTGAAAAACTCCTCTTGAGAATGATCTTTACCAGCAAAAAATTGAATATCATCAATTAATAGAACATCTAAACCATGAAAATATTTTTGAAATTTATTTATAGTTTTATGTTGAATAGCATTAACCATATCATTGACAAAGTTTTGAGATCTAATATATAGAATTCTACTGCTCGGACTATCTTTTAGAAGTTGATGCCCAATAGCATGCATAAGGTGAGTCTTGCCAAGCCCTGTGGCACCATAGATAAAAAGTGGATTGTAACCGTGTCCAGGATTAGATGCTACCTGCCTAGATGCTGCTTCAGCGAGTTGAGTTGTTTTACCTAGAACAAAATTATCGAAAGTAAAATATGGATTAAGATTATTTTCAAAATGTTCTACGGGAAGATCAATATCTGGGCCACTAAAAGCTCTACTCTCATCAACCCTAGCTGCATCGCCTCCAACATAGATAGCAAGCTCCATCATCATATCATTTCTAAAAGGAAGAGAAGATTGAATTAGAGATAGATGGTGTTCTTTAATATGTTCTAAGATTAGAGAATTTGGAGCAAACAGATCTATAGAGTCACCTTGCTCAACTGCTTGAAGAGGACGAATCCAAGCATTGAACTCCTCTTCAGTAACCTCGTGACGCACTCTATCCAAACATTCATCCCAAACTTTGCTCACTTAACTCCCCCTATAAAAACTACTAAAACTTAAAATTATCCAGTTATTTTATCCCTAAATGAAAAAGTTATCCACAACTGTTTTTAAAAATTTAACTATAAAACTGGTATTATAGTTGAATTGTGAAGAGTTATAGGGTAAAGTACGCTGTTCTCTAACAGACAATACAACAGATTAATATAGAAAAAGGTAAATAGATATGAAAAGGACATTTCAACCAAGTGTAATAAAACGCAAACGCACCCACGGTTTTCGTGCAAGAATGAAAACTAAAGCAGGCCGTAATATTTTAAATGCTCGCCGTGCGAAAGGGCGTTCACGCCTCTCAGCATAAGCTATATCTAGCAGAGAAGGTTAAAATAAGGGGTGCTTGTAGCGCCTCTTTTTTATGATGCGGTATCGGTTAAGTTCTAAGCAGCGTTTATTAACAGCTACTGATTATAGTAAAGTATTTGCTAACAGTTGTTGTAAAGCTGGTGATGGAGCATTTCTGCTTTTAGCAGCACAAAGATCACCCCACGAAGATCAATTAGAAAATATTTCAGCCCGCTTAGGGCTAGTGATAGCAAAGAAGAAACTTCGGAGGGCAGTTGATAGGAATAGGGTAAAAAGAGTCTCTAGAGAGAGCTTCCGCCTGCTCCAGCAGAGTCTAGAAGGTTTAGATATAGTGCTGCTATGTCGTTCTGGAGCTGTAGGTTTAAATAAGAGAGAGATACACGATCACCTCCAACCACTTTTTTTAAAGTTAGTAGATCAAATTTAATTTATATATCATTAGTTACAGATAGACTATAGATATATTACAGAGAGAAATTATGGACACACAGAGACTTTTATTATTTGTAGCACTATCATTCTTTTCACTAATGTTGTGGGATGCATGGCAGGCAGAGAATCAACCAACCCAAGATCCATCTCTACTATTCTCAACTCAAAATTCTACCCAACCTCCTATCTCTACAGCTCCAGCAGAGAGAGAGCAGACAGGAATGCCTAGAGTATCAGCACCAGAAGCAGGAGGCGCTGAACCAATCGTACAAACTCTAATAGAGTCACTTCCTACAGCAACTAAAATTACGATCGAAACTGATCTCTTAAATTTAGAGATTGATACAGCTGGTGGCGACATTAGAAAAGTTGATCTATTAAAACATGGTAAAAGTTCCGAAGATAGAGTCACCCCTTTTCGCTTGATGGATCAGAGTACTCCATTCTTTATTGTACAGAGTGGTATTATGGGTGGAAAAGGTACAGAAAAAACACGCTACCCAGATCACAATGTTATATATAGCAGCGAGCAGAGCCATTACACAATGTTAGGTGGTGACAGAGTTGTGGTACCAATGGTGTGGGAAGATGCTGCAACTGGGATTAAGATCACTAAAAGTTACACCTTCTATCGTGATAGCTATAAGATTGATCTGAACTACCATGTTGAGAATAGTGGTTCTCAGGATTGGAGAGGTGGTCTCTATACTCAACTTCTACGAGACGCAGAAGCTCCAGAGGCAGAGAACAGCTTTATCTACACCTACACTGGTGGCGTTACCTACACCACGGAAGAGCACTATCAGAAAATAGATTTTGATGAGATGGATGAGATTACACCTATCAGAAATGCAGAGAATGGTTGGGTCGCAATGATTCAACACTACTTCCTAGCAGCGGTAGTTCCTAACAAAGGTGATAACCCAACCCTATACACCGATATACAGTCACACGACCGTTATGCGATTGGTGCAGTGTTACCGATTGTGACTGTTGCGGCTGGAGATAGTAGTGATCTATCAATTCAAATCTATAGTGGGCCCAAAGATCAAGATCGACTCGAAGAACTTGCTGAGGGTCTAGAGTTAACGGTTGACTACGGTTGGCTCACATTCTTAGCACAACCTATATTCTGGACACTGAAACAGATTCAGAGTGTAGTAATTAACTGGGGCTTCTCTATTGTCTTGCTCACTATCTTGATAAAGCTAATATTCTTCAAACTCTCTGAAACTAGTTATCGTTCAATGGCACGGATGCGTAAGCTATCTCCGCGTCTAGCATCACTCAAAGAGCGTTTTGGAGATGATCGTCAAAAAATGAATGAGGCGATGATGAAGATGTATAAAGAGGAGAAGGTAAACCCTATGGGTGGCTGCCTCCCTATCTTGGTTCAGATACCAGTATTCATCGCCCTCTACTGGGTTCTACTAGAGAGCGTAGAGATTAGACAAGCTCCATTTATGCTCTGGATTCAAGACCTCTCTGCGAAAGATCCATACTACATTCTACCGCTCATTATGGGCGCCTCAATGATGATTCAGCAGAAATTAAACCCTGCACCAATAGATCCAATTCAGCAGAAAGTGATGATGGTATTACCAGTTGTCTTTACCGTATTCTTCGCTTTCTTCCCTGCAGGTCTAGTACTTTACTGGGTGGTTAATAACATCATATCTATCAGCCAGCAGTGGTATATCACTAAAAAGATTGAAGCGGCGAATTAGAGAGTAAAACGAAGAAGCTATAGCGTGGATACGATTGTTGCACAGGCGACTGCTAATGGTCGGGGCGGTGTAGGAATTGTTAGAGTCTCTGGCGATCTTGTGACAGAGATTACAGCACAGATTTTAGGTTTTTCAGTAAACACCAAAAATGGACTCACCCCACGCAGAGCTGAGTTACTTGATTTTTTAGATGAGAAGGGCGAGCCAATTGATAACGGTATAGCACTCTTTTTTCCAAACCCAAACTCCTTTACAGGTGAAGATGTTCTAGAGCTACAGGCACATGGTGGTCCAGTGGTTATGGATCTACTGATGCGTCGCGTGCTCAACTTAGGCGCGCGTGCAGCGAGGGCAGGGGAGTTCTCTGAACGGGCATTCCTCAACGGAAAAATGGACCTACTCCAAGCAGAGGCGATCGCCGACCTGATTGAATCTGGTTCAGAGCAGGCAGCTCGTTCGGCACTGCGCTCTCTTCAGGGCGAGTTCTCAAAACAGATTCAGCAGTTAGTCACACAACTCATCGAACTACGACTCTATGTAGAGTCTGCGATTGACTTTCCAGAAGAGGAGATCGACTTTCTAAAAGAGGGAGATGTAGCGGGTCAGTTACAAAAAATTTTAAACCAAGTTGAACGAGTACTCCAGAGTGCAGAGCAGGGCGCACTGTTACGCGAGGGGATGACAATCGTTATTGCAGGGCAGCCCAATGCAGGAAAATCGAGTCTACTAAATCTGTTGGCAGCAAAAGAGTCTGCGATTGTAACGGATATTCCAGGCACCACCCGAGATCTTCTTAAAGAGCAGATTGAGATTGACGGACTTCCGATTCACATTATTGACACAGCAGGGCTACGCGAAAGCAGCGACCTCGTAGAGATAGAGGGGATTCGCAGGAGTTGGCAAGAGATAGAGCAGGCAGACCTTGTATTGCTACTGATTGATGACCAGTTGGGTGAAACAGATGCAGATAGAAAGATTATTATGCGCATACAAGAAGCTGGTTTGAACTTATCCACGAACCCTCTTGCCAAAGTGTTTACTAAAACAGATCTCTCTGAAAAAAGATCAGGTCTGCGTTTATATAATCAGTCGACAGATTTAGCTATTTCGGTTAAAACAGAAGAGGGGATGAAAGAGCTACGCGAGTTTATTAAAGAGCGAGCAGGCTATCAGACAAGCGGCGAGGGGATCTTTCTCGCCAGAGCACGCCACCTTAATGCACTGCAGCGAGCAAGTGCTTCACTGCAACAGGGTCAGGAACAGATAATTAATTTTCATGCAGGCGAACTTCTTGCAGAAGAGCTACGCCAAGCTCAAAACTCACTCTCAGAAATTACTGGTGAGTTTACCAGCGATGATCTTCTAGGTGAGATCTTCTCTTCATTCTGTATTGGTAAATAACTTATAAAATTAGCGAGTAAGTCAGACCAACCCCTGCACTGGCTGCGATCACAGTGATAATTCCAATTTTATAACGGAATAGTGCGATAAATGCGCCCAACCCGATCAATGCGGCAAACCACTCAAAAGTTGCATCCATCCCCTCTGGCCAGAGTACATGGTAGGCGAAGAAAACGGCTAAATTTAAGATCACTCCAACCACTGCGGCAGTGATACCCGTGAGCGGAGCGGTGAACTTCATATCTCCTCGGGTTGCCTCGACCATCGGCCCTCCCAATAGAATAAAGAGAAAAGAGGGGAGAAAGGTGAAGAGTGTTGCAACACTCGCCCCTGCTAATCCCGCCAGTGGAAGCATCTCAGGGCCGAAAATCTCTTTAGTCCAAGCACCAACAAATCCCACAAATGCCACCACCATAATCAGCGGACCTGGCGTCGTCTCTCCAAGCGCTAAACCATCAATCATCTGAGTACCAGTGAGCCAGCCATACTGCTCCACGCCACCTTGATAGACATAGGGGAGCACGGCATAAGCCCCTCCAAAAGTGACTAGCGCCGCTTTAGTGAAGAACCAACTCATCTGAGTCAATACTCCATCCCACCCATAATTAATGGTCAATAGAGCCATCACAGCCGCTCCGATAGAGAGGCCTACCAATAAAAACATAGCAAAACGACTCCATCGGAATTTTGCGTGATCAGGAATCGGCGTATCATCATCAATCACCGCAGGACCGTATGCTTTATCAGAGGCGGCATGTCCACCTCCGGCACTAAATTTATCTGGCATCACCATTCCGCCAGCAATTCCAATCAGTCCAGCCATTAAAACAATATAGGGGAACGGAATCGCCAGAACAAAAATGGCGATAAAAGCGAGCAGTGCCATCGTACGCAGTATATTGTTACCAAGCGCTCGTGAGCCGATACGGTAGGCTGCAAACACCACAATAGCCGTGACTGCGGGTTTAATCCCGTAGAGCACACCTTCAATAGAGGGAAGATCACCAAACGAGAGGTAGATATAGGTGAGAATACTCAGAATAAAAAGTGACGGAATGACAAAAAGAATCCCTGCAGCAATTCCTCCCCAGACCCCATGCATCAGCCAGCCGATATATGTTGCCAATTGCTGTGCCTCTGGTCCAGGAAGCACCATCGTATAGTTAAGGGCGTGTAGAAAGCGGTGTTCAGAGATCCAGCGGCGCTTCTCTACCAACTCTTGATGCATCATACTGATCTGTCCAGCGGGTCCACCAAAACTGATAAAGCCCAGTTTAAACCAGTAGATCAGAGCTTCACCAAAAGGGATTTTATTATCGATGGTTTTATTTATCATTATTTTTTTACACCTAACAGTACACTATTAAAATTAAAAATATAGTTTATACTAGAATAATTAGGGTCAGAGTGTTACTTATGCTACAACAATATTTTTTTCTATCTTCTCAGTACGGCATATTGAGAATGGCAGTAGCTATCCATCCGTTTTAAAAGATTGCATGGAGGCATGTAAAGATTGGGACTGCTCATCCATATTTTTACTAGCTGCAGCAGCCTCTTCCACCAATGCTGCATTTTGTTGATTAACTCCATCCAGCTGGGAAATGGCATTATTCACTTGACCAATCCCAGTAGACTGTTTGTTACTTGCCTGGCTAATTTTCGTCACAACCGCACTCACCTTTTCAACCGATTCACGAATAGTCTGTAGCGAAGTTCCGGTACGATTTACAAGATTATTTCCCTCTTCTACTTTTTGATTGGTCTGCTCAATCAACTTTTTAATCTTCTGGGATTCATCAGCTGCACGCTGTGCAAGGGTTCTTACCTCTCCAGCAACGACAGCAAAACCTCGTCCCTGCTCACCCGCTCTAGCCGCTTCTACTGCAGCATTCAATGCAAGTAGGTTGGTCTGAAAGGCTATATCGTCAATGATATTAATAATATCAGTAATGCTCATACTGGCTTCCGTAATTCCATCCATGGCTTGGGTCGCTTGTGCCGATACTTCGACTCCCTCATTGGCATACTGTTGAGCAGCAACTGCTATCTGGTTCGCCTCACTCGCATGCGATGCATTTCGTTGTACGGACTCTGTCATCTCCTCCATATTGGCTGAGGTCTCTTCGAGACTTGCCGCTTGCTCACTAGTTCTTGTAGAGAGCTCATCATTTCCCTTAGCGATCTGACGTGCGCCAGAGGAGATCTCTTGTGAAATTTGTCGAGCCTCTTGCACAATATTCTGCAAGTTCGTCATACTGCGATTGTAAGCCTTTTGAAGTATCTCAAACTCACCAGAATATTCTCCCTGCATACGCTGGGTCAGGTCTCCGTTTGCTAGAGTAGGTAATACCTCTAATAACTCATGAATCGGCGCATGAATCGTGTTTATAACATTATTAATTCCCTCTCCTAATGTCCGCATAA
>JABHVM010000054.1 GCA_018658305.1 Thiotrichales bacterium
ACTCTGATGCTCTTTAGTAAGACTCACATCGCGAGCAGCTACCTTTAGACGCACCACACTTCCGACTGCAAGAGCTTGGGTAGCTGTAGATAGAGCCGCAACTGTAAATTGACCTCCTGAAAATTCAATTATATTTAACTTGAATTCAGAGTCAAATTTCTTAACTTCCGCTTTAATTAAAGCGGCAGCACTGTCACCGTGTGCTAGGGAGGAGTCGAGTGAGGTTAACATCTGCTCAACCTTCCCATAGCCATCAACTCTACCCTGCTTTAGCAGCAGAATATAGTCAGCTAGTTGGGAGACCTCATCAACAGCGTGGCTCACAAAGAGTAGCGGAATATTTAGTCTAGCGTGCAAAGTCTCGAGATAGGAGAGGATCTCTCTTTTGCGTTCTCTATCGAGAGCAGCCAACGGCTCATCTAGCAGTAAAATCTTTGGATTAGTAGCAATAGCTCTTGCGATAGCTACTCGCTGCCGTTCACCTCCAGATAGTTGAGCAGATTTTCTAGTTAAGAGTGGTTTGATATCTAAAATATCTATAGCCTGCTGGAGCTGTTGCTTCTGTGCCACCCTAGCCCGTCTGAATCCGTAGTGTAGGTTCTGCTCTACAGTTAAGTGTGATAGTAGACTTGGTTCCTGAAAAACATAACCAAGCTCCCTTTTATGAGTTGGGATAGAGCGTTTCCCATCCTCCCACACCTGATCCCCAACTTTAAGATAACCACTCTCTACTCGTTCAAGTCCAGCGATAGCACGAAGGAGAGTTGTTTTGCCAGATCCTGATGGACCAAAAATTGCGGTCACTCCTTGAGTTGGAGTTGTGAACTCAACATCAAGAGAAAATTCAGCTCGCTCTATTTTTATTTTTGCTATTATGGATGACACTGTAAATACTCCTCAACCTAAACTTTTCGCAGAGGTGAACTGTAGAGAAGGAGGAGCATAATAAATGAGAGCATAAGCAGCCCTGCAGATAGGGTGTGCGCCTGCGCATACTCGAGTGCCTCTACATGCTCATATATTGCTATGGAGAGAACTTGCGTCTCTCCTGGGATATTACCACCAATCATCAACACCACTCCAAACTCGCCAACAGTATGAGCGAACCCCAACGCTATTGCGCTCATAAACCCCCGTTTGGCGAGTGGGATCACTGTGGTAAAAAAACGGTCGAGAGGTGATGCTCGCAGAGTTGCTGCAACCTCTAGTGGGCGTGAACCAATTGCAGCAAAAGAGTTCTGCAGAGGCTGCACTACAAAAGGGAGAGAGTAGATAACCGAGCCAATCACAAGCCCACTAAAGGTAAATGCAAAACCTTCTAAGACCCCACCTCGACCCATAGCGACCAACATATAGAATCCTAGTACGGTTGGAGGAAGTACAATAGGAAGTGCTATAATTGCATCAACAACTCCTCGAAAACGCCACTTAGTCTGGGATAACCACCACGCTAGTGGGGTTCCAATAATGAGCAAAATAATGGTTGTTAGTGCTGCCAGCTCAACGGTTACGATTAGTGCGCTTAGATCTGAACTACTCAAAACTATTCATCTCCAACCATCTCCACTCTATAATTGTGCTCTACTCCATAACCGTGTTTTACTATAATTTGCTGCACTTCTGCGCTAGTTAAGAATGAGACAAACTTAGCCGCTGCGATATTACTCTGCCTATTATCTCCTCTCAACACTACCGCTTGCTGAGTGATTGGTCTATATAGTTGTGGTGGTGGAGTCCAGGCTGAGCCGCAGAGCTTAGATGAGTAGTATGGAGAGGATGATGAGTCTATAGCTAAAATACACCCTGGAGATAGTTGAGAGAGTGAGATAAATCCTATATCAGCACTCCCCCTATTTACAAATTGAAATGCCTGCCCGACATTCTCTCCATACACTATTTTCACCCCCTGCTCTATCTTCGCTCCCCCATCTGCCATCTTCGCAAAAATCTCTTTAGCTGCCACTCCATAAGGGGCAAGTTTAGGATTTGCCATTGCGACATACTTTACAGCTGATAGTGTTGGTAGGTTAGAGTCTACTACTGATATTTTTTTCTCATCTCTACTCCAGAGTAAAGTTTTACCAAGCGCATAAGTGACCCTACTTCCAGCTTGCGCAACTCCATCCTCCTCTAACAGCTGAGGGCGTTTAGAATCTGCGGCGAGAAAAACATCATAGGGAGCACCGTGAATAATCTGGGCGTAGTGTCTACCCGTTGAGCCGAAGATTAGTTTCACCCTATCTCCACTGAGCTCTTCAAAACGCTCTTTTATTGGTAGAGCAGCCTGCCTAAAATTACTGGCTACTGCCACATTTAACTCAACGCCTCTATTTAACTCAACTCCATTGGCTGAGGTTGCGATAACTGCAGCGGCAACTCCAGTTACCGCAGCAGTTAGAACCATTTCTCAGCAAGATCTTCAGGAGCTACTGGGCGACTAAAGTAGTAACCTTGAATCTCATCGCAGTCGCGCTCTTTAAGCCACTCCATCT
>JABHVM010000055.1 GCA_018658305.1 Thiotrichales bacterium
CCTGTATAGATCTCTTGTCCTGTTTTTAAGTTGAGATACACATCTTCACCATCTTCGGTTCTTACAAACTTCAGATTTTTGCTGATCTTATCCGCAGGGAGAAACATATTAGAGTAACTCAGCGACTTCTCATACTCCCATCCAGATGGAGTTACTAGCTTACTCTCCTTGCCACCAACTAGTCGGCAACCTGCTACAGGTTGCTCCTCTTCGCTATCAATATCAACATCAATATAGCTAAATTCAACCCAGTCACACTCTTTCATCACTCCCTCATTCTGATCCACTATAACTATATCTACAGCTTGATCATTATGCAGATAGACCAATCCGTGTGGCACAAGATAACGCTCTACAAATTTTTGCACATCATCTGGGGTCATAAATCCAACTCTGACCAGCTCTCCATCAGAACATAGAGTCCTATTGGGAACTATCTTATTAAAGGCGTCCCAATCATCTTTCCACACTTTTAACAGTGAGTCTACTCGTATTACTACCGAAATCGCTTCAATCAAAACCATCGTTCTACCCCTAGTTATAACTCTATATTTAGAGTAACAGTATAAATAGTTCGCTCCAACTATTCAAGATACATTTTTATAGATACATTACTGCCGATTAAACCAAACTCTATCTATATTGCCACCACTATCCAATAGTGAAATATCATACCGACCTCTACTCTCAGCCTCTACCAACAACTCTGACTGAGAATTCACCCTCTTCACGCTTTTACCATTAATTATAAGAAAAAGTGGATACTCTCTATCACCTTTAATTTTTATTGGGACTGTAGATCGACCATTCCTCATAACTATAGTAGATTTGGTGACTGGATATATAATATCTACTCCTCCCTCTCTCTTTCCTTGGGGACGATCAAAGTTAGCTAATAATAGAGATGACTTACTAGGCCTCTCCTGGTTCAGAGTGGCCGTTGGCAGTAGATCAAAAATAGCTTGTAGAATTGGAGCACTAACCTCAAATCCTTTATGTTCTGCTATAGTTCCTCCATCTATTGACCCTATCCAAACTCCAACTACATAACGCCCATTACTTCCTACCGCTAAGGCATCTGACCCTCCAGGACCGGTACCTGTCTTGTAAGCGATACTCATCTTTTGAAACTGCACTCCAACCCTACCCTCTGCTCTATAACTATTTGCCAAGATCCAATTTAACTCTTTAGCAGCTCTTGCTGATATCAGCGTTTTAGCCTCTCCAACTTTCTGATCACCAGTAAAGCGTAACGGCATCACTTTTCCGCTGTTTACCATAACCGTATAGAGCTGAACTAAATCCACTAAATTAACTCCTACTCCACCAAGCGCAATAGGTAGACCATCACCATTCTTCAACTCCACTCCAACAGATTCTAGTGAGCTATAAAATTGTGAAGGAGAGATACGATCTAACACTTTAACTGCTGGGATATTTAATGATAGCTGTAGAGCTTCTGCTATGGAGAGTTCTCCTCTAAATTTATGATCTATATTTCTGGGGCGATACCCTCCAATATTAATAGGCTCATCCTTAATAAGAGTTTGAAAAGATGAAATACCTCTACTATATGCTAAACCATAAATAAATGGTTTAAGTGTAGATCCAGGTGAGCGAATAGCTTTAGCATAATCTACAAACCCAGCTCTGCCTTTATCAACATACTCTTTTGAACCAATATATCCAACTACAGAACCACTGAAACCATCAGCAACAACAATCGCCATATTACTGTTACTTGATATCTCTAACATCTCAGCAACTCTATGTAGAGAATTTTGGAGCGCATAATCAATAGTTGAGTTAACAGTACCCTCATCCTGTTTAACTTTTAACGCAAGATGAGGCGCTATCTTATTAAATGCAAATCGCTTGGATGGCACCGGAGATAGAGTTGCATCCATCCACTCACTCTCACTAATAACGGTATGTTCAAATGCCCTCTTCAACACCCTATCTCTATCTTGTTTTGATTTTTTTGGGAATTTATCTGGACGAAACCAGTATGGAGAACGAGGAATAGACACTAACAGTGCAGCTTCTGCTGGAGTCAAAGACTCTGCACTTTTACCAAACCACTGCCTCGCTCCCATCTCTACCCCCTCGACATTACCTCCAAATGGAATTAGAGTTAAGTAGAGTTGCAAGATCTCATCTTTACTAAGCAATCTCTCCAGCGTAATTGCTCGTCTCATTTCAGTTAATTTTGAGCTTATGTTGCGTGGTTGCCGATCTAGCATCTTTACTGTCTGCATAGTTAAAGTTGATCCGCCAGAGACTACCTTTCCAGATATAACTGAACGAAATATAGCTCTAACCATCGCAATCAAATCTACCCCAGTATGCTTATAAAAGCGACGATCTTCATGAGCAAGAAGGAGCTCTTGATAACGCCGATCAATTAAGTGCAGCTTGGCAGGCAGACGATAACGGTCATCGTCACTTCTAAATAGATAGAGCATATCTCCATCTCTAGCATTAACTACGGAAGATAGCTTTATTTCAGAATACCCTAACGACCCATCTACTACCTTTTGATCCTCTGTTCCATAGAGCCAAGTGAGCAGTATCAGCACTGAGCTCACTAACAATAGAGTGAATACTTTTACAATCCCCACTTTAGCGCACCACTAGCGTTGATTCAGCACCATTAGCAGAGATCAAAGGACGATACATATCCTTAACCTCTGTTGCTGCTGCGATAAACTTACCCGCAGTTACTGCTCGCATAATATAAGCTGCAACTACAACACCATCCTTCAACCCTACTGAATTTCTCCCAGAGTTTAGAGTGTAAGCAGCGAGATATCTATCATCTCTCAACTCCTCAAAATTTGTTTGGGTTATTTCTAGCTCTGAATTAAGCAGTGAAAGCCCACCCAATCTACTATTCTCAATCTCAAATCCAGCAGGAATAGGATCGATAATAGAGAGCTCTAGATCGCTGCCTTTATCAATCTCTACCTGCAGAATAACCTGATAAGAGTCTCCCTTTTTAACCTCTTGGCTAGAGACAATATCTCCTGTATCCAGATCTCTTATCTCCTTCTTTACTCTCATCCCACGACCAGAACTTTTAACAGGCTCATCCAACATCCCTGAGCTATTCCTTATAAGATATAATGGATAGCCAGCTAAATTTGTAATATTTACACTGTCGCTACCTAATTTATCTAGCATATCTATAAATTTAGTTTTAGTTGTTCTTTTCCCATCAACCAGAATGGTTGCATACAACTCATCTTCTTCTGATTGCTGCTGCATCCTATAGCTCATCAACACTAACCACGCCTTCTCTTGGGTACTTAGATATTCACTGTCAAGAGCACTCTTAATTGCCATGTGAGCACTCTTTACACCTCTGTATGATGGTAGCTTAGACTCTTGCTCAAAATAAGATAGTACTGCTAGGTCACGAACAGTTGAGCCATAATTTATTCTCCTCCAACTTGATGAAGAGTATTTATCTAGAGATTGATACTTTGTCACCATTTCAAACGCAGAACGGCTACGCTCACTATCTCCCAGCAACGCAAATGCTGCTCCAATTTGAGCAATAACTATCTTATCTGCACCTTTTCTCTGTATCTGATCTAGAGTATACCGAAGAGTCCCTATATCAACACCTCCGACTCTTGCGAGGAGATATAGTGCATAGCTGCGATGGGATAGATGCTTAGAGTTTAATAACTCTCTCTTAATCCATCTCATAGCTCTATTTATTACAAATTCACTTACCCTATATTTTTGACTCTTAGCCTCTAACAGAAAGTGGGTTGCGTATGCAGTTAACCACCTCTCCTCTCTACGCTGATTTGGCCATAATGAGAATGCCCCAGAGGCAAGTTGCATAGTCTCAATACGCCTAACTCCTTTCTCTATCCTCTTTCTCATCCCTGAAGTTAACAACTTTTTATCTTTTAACTCAGAAAATGATGAGAGATATAGTAGTGGAAAAGCTTTACTAGTAGTCTGCTCCAGACAGCCAAATGGATATCTATTCAGATCACTTACCAGCCATCTCATATCCAACTTTGGATATCTTGCTAGAGTATATGTAGTAGATATAGTTTCAGGTATATATACAACATTACGAGGTGACATCTTAAATATTTGTTCGCCTAACTCTATCTTATCAAAATTACTATCTTTGAAAATTGAGCGCATCTCATATACTGGCACTGCCCACTCATACTCCCAACTTATACCTGTTGGAGAAGTTAAAGTTACCCTTACATTACCTGCAGAGTCGTGCACCCCTTTTAAATAGTTGGTAACACTCTGCTCTTGATTTCGTTGCAGTAGCACAGTTTGAGTATGATTCCCTACTTTACGACCATCATCACTTTCCCACTCTAATGAGTAGACCCCCTCCTCAGCATCCATATTAGTAACATTAAGAGATATCTCAGCAGTATCACCAACAGCTATAAAACGGGGAAGTGCTGGAAGCAGTACCACAGGATCTCTCACCACAATTGATGAGCTACTACTTGCAAAACTTCTCTCATCCACAGCGATTACCATAACTCTAAGTTTTCCATTATAGCCACTCTTCTCTGGTAACTTAAAAGATACTTTTGCCTGACCAGCGCTATCAAGTTTCACTATGCCAGAGAAGAGTGCTATTGGTTTAAAAAATATTTCAGGAGTTCCAGACCTCTTCACCACCCCATCTCCACCAAAATTTGCTTTTAAAATCTCCCCAGAACTGTGCTGAATAAGATGCCCATACTGATCATATATATCAACTCCCAATTTACGCTTAGCGAGAAAATGAGATTTTGGATCAGGTGAACTAAAGTTAGTTAGACTAAGAACACCCTCATCAACAACCGCAACTGTTACTACTGCGTTATCAGACATCCCTCTACTCTTCACCTCAACCTCAATAATCTGATCAGACTCGATACGAGGGGCAGTTGTAATCACAACCTCTCCAACTTTATCTTTCATATTAATTTCGAGATAGCTGATCCCAACTGCTCGTGCTGGCCCAGAATCAACCTCTCCAGAACGCACCATCTGCAACATAAGATAGACCCCACTTCCCCAACTCTCTTCTACAGTTAGCTCAAACTCGCCTCCATCTTTAGGTATACTCATAAACTGTGATTCTAAAATATGGTCTCGTGCAACCATTAGATGAGCCTCCCCCTCAAACGGAGGAGTTACATAAACTTTTATTACATCTCCAACCTCTGCTTGAGCACTACTCACTGCCATCTGGATATTATCTGGACGGGCACTCTGTTCTGGACTATCTCCCCACCAACCAGCTTTAAAACGCATTGAAGTAGTTGAGCCACTCACAGTATCCATAACCTCAACTCTATAGTGCCCCCAACTAAGAGGATTAACCTCAATAACTCCATCTCCATTCTGATCAGTCACTACTTCTCCAACTAGAACCTTCTCAACATCATACTTTAAGGTTTCACTTTTCCACTTATCACTTTCTCTATACCAGTGGTAGTCCCACTCCTCTCTAATTAACGAAAACTGCAATAAACTCTTCTGTAAAATATCTCCATTACCATCTACACTCTTAATTGAGAGTTGAATAGACTTATTAAGTGATACACCCTTATCATCTAGCTCTCTGACTCCAATCCAGACTGGATATGTTTTCATAATTTTTTTTAGATGTGAGCGTTGCACCCTACCACTAGGCTCAACTACCCCAGATGAGATACCTAAAGATATAGGTACTGATGGCGTATGTTTAGGAAAACGATAATTTGGCACTCTCAATATCGCTCCACCTTTACTGTTCGTAATAGTTTGAGATAGTGGAATCCGTCTACTTGCAAAACCGTGATCTTCACGCCCAAATAGATAACCCTTCCATTTATGGTTAAGAGTTCTATCTGCTTGCAAGGTAGCCTCTCCTTCAACCACTCTATTTGCAGCTGGAGCTCCGTAGAGATAATCTCCTTGCACTGCGATAGTTAAATTTTCTTTAGTAGTAATCTCCTCATTATCTAAACTAATAGTGCTCTTTATGGTTGGTGGCACATAATCTTCAATCAATAATGCTTCAATAGCTAGTGGAGCTGCTTCTGGATCTGCTAACAACTTTATACTCCAACTCCCCCTCCTAACTGAAGAGGGTATCTTATACTCATAACTAAACACTCCTGCGCTGTTGGGGGTTACTATCACCTCTTCAATCACAATACCATCTGGACGCATAAGCTGAAGAGTTAATGGAATACCTATCGGAGCATTAAGTTTAGCGTCTCTTAGGATTGCAGAGATATGTACACTCTCATTAGGACGGTAGACACCCTTATCCAGATAGATATAACTGTCCATCAGAGGCACAGCTTCTCTTCCTGCAATATCACGATCAGATAGATCAAGCTTATGTTTCGATAGATCCATAAATGCATAGTGCTCATCCCCTTCAGACATACCTTGTGCAGTAATTGCTATTGGCTTCATTCCACCCTTACCATTAAGTAGAGCCTGATCAAAATTAATATGTCCATTTTTGTCACTTATAGCAGAGGATAACTTATTTAAGTTTTTTGCTATTAGGGTCACCTCCACTCCAGATAAGAGCTTCCCACTCTGATAAGACCTAATATATAGATCCATTCCCTGCTGGTGTCTATAACTGGTTATTGCTATATCAGTTAGCAGTAGAAATTGAGTTGGGAGGTCTGTAAACATACGCACAGGATTGTTCTCATATTCTGGCTTTACAACTAATAGATATCCTCCTGCCTCTTTACGATTAATCAGAGAACTGAGATCTAACCCCACCTCTTGTTTACGGTTAGGCTCCAAATCTATCTCATACTGCTCACTTCCCAAAAACTCACTATTCTCTATTAACTGATTATCATTATATTCATAGTGTGCTTTATGTAGACTGTTTTTACGAATATAGTTATTTATCATAGCTGGATTCAGACGATAGGCTTTAACTGTAAATTTTGGAGTATTAATAAGATTAAGCGTAACTTGCTGCGAGGAGAGAGTTGGCAAAATAGATCGGTTCATTGGGAATGCAATGGAGGGTTTACGATTCGGCATAGATATATGCTGAACTTTATTAGAAGTGGTTGGTAGAGACCCAGTAAGAGGAAGACCCGCCCTAAACTCAACTATATAATTCCTACCATGCTTAAGATGATTCACACAGAGAGTTTTATCTTTCGTAGTTACAACTGGTTTTATCTCAACTACAGCATCATCAGTTACATCTTTAAGTAGCACATAATCTTCATAATGTATATTTGACTCAGAGAAGATTCCTGTCCACTTAAAACAGAATTGTGGAAAATTGCGCTGCTCATTACTATAAACATCAACAATCTCTGACTCAAACTCTTCAACCACCTCCGCATAAGATAGCCCCGCAACTAATACCAACACCATACCCAGCAACCACAATTTTACATTTCGCATTACGATCTCCACTTACTCATATATTTAAAATTATTTAAAACTATCTGGACTTAACCAGAAGCTATTAAAACAGTTAAAAGTGGCAAAACTGTGCGTAAAAAGTGGAGAAATAGTGTCTAACTTATGTGTTCAATATCCTAAAAGATTAGTTTTAACGAAATAACTCTTAAAAGAGATAATAACTCTCTTCTATAAGTTATGATATGACGCAGATGGTGAACCAGATAAAATCTAGTATTTTAAAATAGAATAGTGCTGACTGTTAATAGTCAGGAGTGCGAGATTATTTTTAGGATGAACTATCTCTATAGAGCTGAATAGCCGCCTCTACCCCTTTACGCAGAGGAGCTGGGATAGAGAGCTCTTCCATAGTTAAACTATAGACTAAGTTCTTAACTTCCAACCCTAACTCTACATCTCCTTTTAACGCTATTCTACGCTGAAAAAATAGAGTGTCTGGATCTTCTCCCCCCATTGAGAGCTGGATGAAATCATGCAAATTACCACTTATTGCGAGATCTACAGTGCCGCTTCCAGTATGAGCAACAAACTTACTTCGTCCCATAGTGAACAGAAACTCAACTTCCGCATCAAGCAATCTAATAGCTACTATACGAGACTCTAAAAAATCGAGCTCTCCTGCAGCCATCTGCTGTTTAAAAAGGTGATTTAGTAGTGCCAAGAGAAGATTGGTGTGTACTATTCCTGGCAACACTTTGAGGGGCGCTGCAAGAAAAGGGGGTAAATGTGGGTTTGTTGTCATTAATTATCCTATTAATTTACTTACTTATATTTCTCTCTTCATACCAGCTTTACCCATCCAATACCCATCTACACCACCATAATGGAGAAATGGTTTAGCCGCAACTATGCGCTCATCTATTGATATCTGATTAGAGCGGGCTCTATTAAAGAGTTCGATAATAGATAATGTTGCAGAAGATTGTGGACTAATCCGCACTATATCAATCCCAATATCAGCTATATCCTCTAGATGCGGCAATAGATTACAGCTCTGAGCAGATTGAGTCTGAATTCCATTTATGGTTAAAAATTCTTCATTCTCTTTTGTCTCTAACAATATTCCATCAGGATCCTCAATACATTTGTATTGACACTCATCTTTAGGTAGATCATAGTGTCGCGCAGTATAGCAACGAGCCGCGTAAGATAGTGGAATTCGTCCCCACACAAACAGCTCACTTTCAACTCCTTCAGGTTTACTCTGATGCAACTCTTTAATTGTATATTTCGAGAGCTCCACTGGAGCAACCCAACGACGCATAGAATGTTTCGCCAGCACCGATATAGTTCTCTGGTTGTAGAGGTTAATTGAGTGACCAACTACAAAAGGTATAGATTGAGAGCTCAGTATCTGTACCGCCGCCATATCATTGGCCTCAACCATAAACTTACCGTTATTGCAGATTCTCTTTAGACTCTTCAACTCTGACTCCGCCTCTAGCAGAGCTAAAGTTGAGAGCACCACCTCTTTACCTGCACTCTGCAACTCTTCACCAATCTCTATCCACTCAGCCAGAGTTAGTGAACGGCGTTTAGAGCAGATTGTTTCGCCAAGATAGACTATATCTACACTAGAGCCAGCAATTTCACGGTAGAACTCTCGTAACTTATCCGCACTCCAAAAATAGAGGACCGGGCCTAATGATATCTTCACTGCCATGACCTATGATAAGCGCCAAGTGTTGTTTGCGCCCCCTCTGCCACCTTCCCCAGCTCACGATTCCACTCATCTTTAACCTGAAATGTTTGTGGATCTTTAGCACAGGCATCAATTGCACTACGCCAAATTTGAGTTACCTGAGCCACATAAGCTGGACTACGCTGCCGCCCCTCAATCTTAATTGCAGCAATTCCCATATCCATCATCTCAGGAAGAAGTTCCAAAGTATTTAAGCTGGTAGGCTCCTCAATGGCGTAACCCTGCTTACCCTGCACCTCAAAACGACCTTTACATATTGTAGGATAACCAGCATTCTCTCCCGCCTCATAACGATCCACCAACAGTCCTCCCAGACGAGTCTCCATCTTTCCATTTTCAAGATCAACCCACTCCACATGACTTGCAGGAGAGCAGGCTCCATAAGTGTTAGGAGACCTACCTGTAACATAAGATGAAAGTAGACAACGACCCTCTACCATTACACAGAGACTACCAAAGCCGAAAAGTTCTAATGGCACTGGAGTCTGCTCTGTTAGGTGACGCACCTGAGGTGCTGATAGAACTCGTGGAATAACTGCACGCCTAATTCCAAAGTTTTCATACATAAACTTTAGAGACTCATAATTGGTTGCAGAACCCTGTACCGATAGATGAAGATGCAGATCTGGCCAACGCTCTGCTGCGTAATCTAGCAGCCCTATATCAGCTAAAATAACCGCATCTACTCCAGCCTCTGCAGCACGATCTACTGCATCAGTCCAGCGTCTCCACCCTTCAGGTTGTGGGAATGTATTGATAGCCGTAAAAATACGAGCTCCCTTCTGATGCACATACTCAACCGCTTGACCTATATTTTTTTCAGTAAAATTGAGCCCCGCAAAATGTCGTGCGTTAGTGTCGTCTTTAAACCCCATATAAACAGCGTCTGCACCATTATCTACAGCAGCTTTAAGCGAGGGAAGATTTCCTGCTGGGCATACCAGCTCCATACGATAACTCATCTAGCTATTATATCACATCAAAAAAACCGTAAGAAAATTACTCTAATATCCAATAGATTTCACTCTATTAATAAAAAATATAGAGATCATTCCACTTAATACAGCAAAAACAAGTAGTGCATTTTCAACTCCCCAAAACTCTGCTATAGCTCCAGCTCCTAAACTTCCTATGGGAGCCATCCCAACAAAAACCATAGAGAATAGCGACATTACTCGCCCTCTCATCTTATCTTCAACTAGTTGTTGGATGTACGCATTGGTAGAGGCTATAACTGTAGTTATAGAGAATCCAGCAACAGATAAAATTAGCAGGGATATAAAGATGGAATCGTTACGACTAAATAGTATCAAAGCCGCTGCTCCAACTAAGCCTGTCAATCCAACTAATGGAGCCAACTCAGCACTACTCTTTTTGCGTGCTAAATTAAGTGCTCCAAGCAAGGACCCCGCACCACCTGCAGAGAGGAGCATCCCTAAAGTATCACTCCCTCCAGAGTATTGTTGATCTACAAATACTGGCATCAACACTACAAATGATGTTCCCATCATACTGACTGCTCCGACATGGAGCAACAATAGACGGATTTTAAGGTGATTCACAACATACTTTAACCCTGAAGTAAGAGGATTTATTAATTTTTTTCTCGCACTTGGATCTCCAACTTGTAGTGCTGGTGTAATTTTCATCTTCCACAAGATAGAGAGTAAAATAAGATAACTAAATCCATTAATTGCAAATAACACTCCAGCTTGCCACTGAAGAAGCAGCACTCCAGCAATAGCTGGGCCAATAAAGCGAGCTGTATTAAAAATAGTGGAGTTCAATCCAACGGCATTGGTAAGCATCTTTTTAGGGACAAGGTCTGCAAGAAAGGTTTGGCGTACAGGCATATCTATTGCCTGGGTAGTTCCTATCAAAAAAGATATAATAAAAATATGCCAGAGTGCGAGCTGATCGCTCAGAGCAAGTCCTGCAAGCAAGAAACTCAACAACATCGCCCCCATTTGAGAGATGAAAAGTAATTTTTTACGAGAAAAAGAGTCTGCTAATACTCCGCTAAATAGACCAAACAGAAGGATTGGAAAAAGCATAGTAAAATTAACTAGCCCTAACATTAAGCTTGAGTGGGTCATATTGTAGACCAACCATGCCTGTGCCACAGTCGCAATTTGCGTACCATTTAAGGAGAAAAACTGCCCTACTAAATAGTTGCGATAATTTCGATAGTGTAGTGAACGGACAATATTACTCAACACGACTATTTTACCGTGAAATTATAGATCTTAGATCTGCAACGGTACGATGTACTGCATGACAGCGTGCACACATAACCACACTCAGTTCACCAAGCTTTCTGCCAGCTTTGCTATCGCCCTTCTCTGCCAACAGTTTTAACTCGTGAAACATCTCTTCAGTCTGCTCTCCTAAGATACGCTCCTCCGCACCATCATTTTTATGACACTCTTGACAACTCTCTCCCAAAGCATCAACACGCTCTCTAAAAACTGCTAAACGCTCTACTGCTCTCTCTTGATGTTTATCATCGTAAGCTATTTTAAAGCTATTCATAGAGACAACTAGAGCTTTCATCGCATCCTTAAATGAGATCTCCTCTTTAGTGTTACTATTGATCACATCTATATTATCAAATATAGGGGTACGATAGAGAGCCACTGTAGTGGCACGATACTCTTTATGACAAGAGCTACAGCTCATATCTATTTTTCGTAACGCCTCAGTTACTTCTCCCCACTCACTACTTGCAACTGCCACTTCTAACTTATCTATCCACTCCAACTCTAACTCATCAAACCACTCTGGAACCATATCTCCAATTGAGCGATACCTCTTTACAAACTCAGCACTCCACCTCTCTACAGAGTTTTTATCTTCCAACACTACATACTCCTCTATAGCTTGCATAGAGCGGCGCAGAGAGAACATAGTGTGTAAAAATTGTTGCCGTCGATTTAGTGGTTTATACCACTGTGCAATAGAGACTGGCGGCACACTCAACGATACTTCTCTCTCTAAATACTCCGCCTTTACAGTAGTAATTGACCACACCCATAGCAGTAGAATAGCTGTTTTATAACCAATTGTACTCTTCATATATTACCCCTAATAAAAAAATCCCCACCTCTCAGGAAGAGGTAGGGATTATACATCAAAGTAAACTCAACAAATATTATGCTTGAGTTACACGACCTCGTTACTCGGTTGCACTCTCTCCATCGCCATCAATAAAGAAGCTCATTATGTAGAGCACTAAACCGATAAGGAAGACCACTCCAGCAATCTCACGCATCCAGTAGAATAGTGTGAGTTGATCCTGAGTAGCCATAA
>JABHVM010000056.1 GCA_018658305.1 Thiotrichales bacterium
CTCCTCTACAGGGGTATCTATAGTAACTGTTTCAGGGGGAGGGGCAGTGAGGGATATCTCAACTTGCTGTTGATTTTGGCTATGTCCAGCCAGCTGAAAATTAGCAGGATTCTGCCAAAAGAAGAGCAGAGCTGCGTGAACAGTAAGAGAAAAAAATATAGCAAATTTCAAAATAAAAATAGGGTATTATGCTGATATGAAACAACCATTCTACAACAGATATCCCTATGTTTGAGTTAATTCTTGGAGGCGTTCGTTCTGGTAAGAGTAGGTATGCAGAGTCCAGAGCGCTCCAGTTTGCTGCAGACGAGGAGGGAGAGCTTCTCTATATTGCAACTGCAACTGCTGGTGATGATGAGATGGAGCGCAGAATAGTGAAGCATCAACAGCAGCGCAAAGATACCACAAAAAATTCTGCGTTGGAGTGGGATCTTATAGAGGAGCCCCTATATCTTGCAAAAGTTCTACAGAGAGAGGCTAGAGCAGAGCGTACTATACTAGTTGAGTGTATGACTCTCTGGCTAACGAATTTACTTATGGCAGAGGATGAAGATTTGCTTCAGCAAGAAGTAGAGAGACTTTTAAAGACACTACTAAATTTAGAGGGAAATATTATTATGGTGAGTAATGAGACAGGGTTAGGAGTAGTGCCGATGGATCTTTTAAGCCGAAAATTTTGTGATGAGAGTGGACGGCTTCATCAGCAGTTGGCACAACTCTCTAACCGAGCAGTGATGGTTATCGCAGGTTTACCGCAGGTGTTAAAGTCGTGAGTAGTGAATGGTGGGAGCTGCCAGTTAAAGGTATAGATAACGAGATAGTTAAGATGGCAGAGTTACGACAAGCCCAGTTGACTAAGCCACCTGGATCTCTTGGTAGGTTAGAGGAGCTTGCAATTAAGCTTGCTGGAATGCAAGGTAAGGTCAAGCCAGAGTTAGACTCCATTCAAATAGTCGTTTTTGCTGCAGACCATGGCGTTGCAGAGTTAGGAGTTTCTGCATTTCCACAAGAGGTAACGGCGGAAATGGTGAAAAATTTCTCACGAGGAGGGGCAGCAATCAGTGTGCTTGCAGAGAGTTTAGGGGCAAACTTCAAGGTGGTTAATGTGGGGACAGTAACAGAGTTACCGAATCTTGCTAAAGTGGTAGATGCGAGAGTTGCAGCAGGCACCAAAAATTTTATTGATATGCCAGCTATGACTTTAGAGGAGTTAGAGCAGGCATTCAGAGTTGGTCGAGCTGCAATCGAGGAGTTAGATCGAAGTATTGATCTGTATATAGGTGGAGAGATGGGGATTGCAAATACAACTTCAGCAGCAGCTTTAGCATCTGCACTTATTCAGGTGGCTGGAGATAGAGTAGTTGGGAGCGGAACAGGGGTAGATAGAGTGGGAGTTGCTAATAAAGCTAAGGTGGTAAATGCGGCTTTAGAGTTTCATCTGAGAGATTGTGGGGATGAGTTTAAGTCGCCACTAGAGATTGCACGAAGAGTTGGAGGATTTGAGATAGTAGCACTAGCTGCATCATATATATATGCAGCGCAGAGCGGCATAGTAGTTATGGTGGATGGATTTATTAGTTCAGTTGCTGCATTATTGGCTGTTAGATTAAATTCAGAGGTTAGGGAGTGGATGTTCTTCTCGCACCGTTCAGCAGAACAGGGGCATTCTCTAGTGCTGGAAGAGTTACAGGCAGAGCCGCTGCTTGATCTTGGAATGCGTCTGGGCGAGGGCAGCGGCGCAGCAGTTGCAGTTCCACTACTGATGCAAGCATGTAAGCTTCACTTTAATATGGCGACTTTCGCAGAGGCAGGAGTCGCATCCTAAGCGGCACTCTGGAATAATATGCAGCCGTTGATTATCGCTTTCCAACTTCTAACTAGAATCCCAATACCTATTGCAGTCGAACGAAGTAGCAGAAATCAAGGTTATTCAATACTGTTTTATCCATTGGTGGGGGCAGTTATTGGAGGCATATTAGTGCTGTTTGCTGAGTTATTTGCACTCCTATTTTTAGATCATTTTTTAGAGTTACAAGCTGCATTAATTTTAATTCTCTGGGTCGGCCTGACTGGAGGACTCCACCTTGATGGGTTAGCAGACAGCGCAGATAGTTGGGTTGGGGGGATGGGAGATCGTGAACGGATGTTAGAGATTATGAAAGATCCTAGCTCTGGACCAATGGGGGTTACGGCAATCGTGCTACTGTTACTCTTAAAATGGAGCGCACTGCTCGCGCTATTTAAAAGTGGAGATCAGTCACTTTTAATTTGGGCGCCCTTGCTGGCTCGCACCTTGTTGATTGGACTGTTTCAGACTACACTCTATCTGCGAGAGAGAGGAATGGGGGAGCGTATATCAGAAAATATACCAAACATAGGAGGGGTAGCAGTACAGGTTGTTATGTTTGGCGCGGCTATCTATTTTGGAGTTGGATGGTTGCAAGTTTTACTGTTATTCATTGCTGCGCTAATATTTCGTTGGTTGGTAGTAAAACAGTTGGGAGGGATTACTGGAGATGTTGCTGGAGCGATGGTTGAGAAGATGGAAGCACTGCTCTTGATATTAATAGTTCTGCTTTAATCCGATCTATTTTAATTAGATATATGTTCCAAATCAATATGCTCCTCTATAGCGTCAGCTAGTCGTTCCAGATTATCTTCGCGTAGTTGATCTATGGATGGTTGAATAGATATCTCTGCTCCACCAGCCCATTTGAGGATTGATGCTAAAGCAGTTGACCGATCAAAGATCCCATGCAGATAACTTCCCGCTACCTGCTGATCTTTGGATTGTGCCCCATCAAACTCTCCGTTATCCAACTTAATAAGAGGGTTTTGGAGAGCAGCTCCGTTAGTGACTCCAGCGTGAATCTCATATCCGACTACTTTTATATCATCTTCATCTTCATTTAAGATAAGGGTGCCAGAGCTGTTTTTTAACTGTTTTTCACTTTCGAGAGTTGTCTCCATCTCAAGTATAGAGAGCCCAGGAGTTGACCCAGCTTCGCCCTCAATGCCATCTGGGTCATGTATGCTGCAACCTAACATCTGAAATCCACCACAAATCCCAAAAACTCTGCCTCCATAACGAAGGTGGCGCTGTATAACATTTTCCCACCCCTGCTCTCTTAACCATTCAAGATCAGAGCGAACACTTTTGCTTCCAGGAATAACTATTAAGTCTGCCATAAGATTAGTAACCTCACCATAGTTATTGGGTGGCACTATAGTTAACTCAATATCTGGGTGGTTTATAAGTGGGTCAAGATCGGTGTGATTGCTGATACGAGGTAGAGAGGGAACTGCCACTCTGAATCTATTTTCATTTTTATTTTCACTCTCTCTGTTGCTTTGTAGAGACCTTCTTGCAGAGTGTTGGAGAGAGTCCTCGGCATCTAACTGCAATCCAGGTAGATATGGAAGAACTCCTAAGACAGCTCTATCGGTACGATGTTCGAGCCACTCAATACCAGACTTTAGTAATGTAATATCACCTCTAAAACGGTTGATGATGAAACCTTTAATTCGCTGCTGCTCACTTGTTGATAGTAATTCCATCGTTCCTACAAGGTGTGCAAATACTCCGCCACGATCAATATCTGCAACCAAAATAACAGGGCAGTCGATCTCTTCAGCAAACCCCATATTGGCAATATCGTTATCTCTGAGGTTAATTTCAGCTGGGCTTCCAGCGCCTTCAACAATAGTGTAGGAGAATTTTGAAGAGAGACGCTGATGGGCAGAAACTACCTCGGTAAGAAGCTTGGGTTTTAATTGGTGATAGCTAACCGCATCTCTATTCCCAAGTACCTTGCCGTTGAGAATGACTTGCGCTCCCATATCGGTAGTAGGTTTTAACAGAATAGGATTCATATCGGTAGTTGGAGCAATGCCAGCTGCAACAGCCTGTAAGGCCTGTGCTCGTCCAATTTCTCCTCCATCAGCAGTAACCGCACTGTTAAGCGCCATATTTTGTGGTTTAAAAGGTGCGACTTTAACTCCGTTACGTTTTAGTAAGCGACAGATCCCAGCTACAATAACTGTCTTGCCGGCATCAGATGTGGTACCTTGCACCATTAAAGTTGAGGGGAAATTTTTAAGGTTCACATTTTTATCCGTGTAAGTTGCATTCTAAACAGAGTAGCCATCAATTACTTGCAGCTAGTTGGGGTGTGACCATATCTTCTATAAAATAAAAACACAAGTAATTTTTTGTAATTAGAGATGGTCTAACTGTTTTTAGTAAAGCAGTGGATGATCATATATGTATAAGTCCATGGAAGAGCCGAATTTATATACGAGTTATGTGTGATAAAATTATAAGTTAAATATTTTAAATTTAATCCAAGGTGTGGAGCGAAAGAGATTATGAAGTCAGTAATAGATATGATGGATGAGATAGAGCGGGGCACAGATGAGATTCTGGTGCGAGACGATTTGGTTGAGAAATTAAAAAAAGGAGAGCCTCTCCGCATTAAGGCTGGGTTTGACCCAACTGCACCAGACCTCCATTTAGGGCATACCGTACTTATAAATAAATTGCGTCAATTTCAAGATCTCGGACATGAAGTTGTGTTTCTGATAGGTGATTTTACGGGGATGATTGGCGATCCAACTGGTAAGAATGTGACTCGTAAACCTCTTACTCGCGAAGATGTGCTGATTAATGCTGCAAGCTATAAAGAGCAGGTATTTAAAATCCTTGATCCTGATAAAACTACAGTTGTATTTAATTCAGAGTGGATGGGAGATAAATCGGCAGCTGATCTTATTCAACTAGCCTCTCGTATGACGGTAGCTAGAATGTTGGAGAGAGATGATTTTGAAAAGAGATATAAGGGCGGGCAACCAATCGCTATCCATGAGTTTATCTACCCGTTAATTCAGGGGTGGGATTCAGTAGAGCTTAAGGCGGATGTAGAGTTGGGAGGAACTGACCAGAAGTTTAATCTACTGATGGGGCGTGAACTACAGAAGCAGGAAGGGCAGCCGCAACAGACAGTTATTACTATGCCTATACTTGAAGGGCTGGATGGTGTACAGAAAATGTCAAAATCTCTTGGCAACTACATAGGGGTTAATGATAGCTTAGACGATATGTTTGGTAAGATTATGTCAATATCTGATGAACTGATGTGGCGCTACTATGAGCTGCTCAGTTTTAAACCACTGGGTGAGATCGCAGAACTTAAACATATAGTAGATGAGGGGGGGAATCCTCGTGATGCTAAAGTTGTACTGGCTAAAGAGATAGTGGCGCGTTTTCATAGTATAGAGTCTGCGGATCAGGCTGAGCAGAATTTCATTAACCGTTTTCGTAAAGGCGCAATCCCTGATGAGATGCCAGAGCTAGAGTTGGTGGGTGGGGAGGATGGATTGCCTATAGCTAACTTGCTAAAAGAGGCAGGGTTAACGCAAAGCACTTCGGATGCGATGCGAATGATTAAGCAGAAGGCTGTGAAGATAGATGGCGAGGTGGTTTCTGATAGGAGTGTAAGGGTTGTGGCTGGCACAATTGCAGTCTACCAAGTAGGGAAGCGTCGTTTTGCACGAATTACAATAGTGTAAGAGGTAATCTATAGTTAAACCAAGATTAAGTCCAGTCGTTAGGCAGGAATGGGGTGAAATAATAGATAAACAAGAAATAAATTAAAAACAATGAAAAAAAAGGTTGACACTAGTTCAAAAGCGTGTAGAATACGCGCTCCTGATGTTGAAGAAGTGGTCGCAAGGTTGCAGTTTCAACTAGGAAATGAGGTGTCAAAAATTGATTTTGAGTTTATTTAAAATAGTTTAAAAAAAAGATTGACATTGTTTGAAAAGCGTGTAGAATACGCGCTCCTGATGTTGAGGAAGCAGTCGAAGACTGCAGCATCAACAAAGATGTAAGATGTCAAAAATTGCTTTTAATTAATTTAAAAATAGTTGTTGACAAACAGGAAAAAGGGTGTAGAATACGCCCTCCTCACATAGCAATGGTTATGTGAATAGCTCTTTAAAAACTAGATCAGATAATTTGTGTGGGTACTTGCGTCGATATCTTGCTTAGTAAGAAAATCGAATGTAAGTAGCCATTAGAGAAGACTTTGTGTATTAGCTTAGGTTAGTGCATATATGTCTTTTCGAAAGCTTACGAACAATTCGAGAAAGTAAAAAGATTGACTGCCACAAGCAGTTACTGTGATTAAACTGAAGAGTTTGATCCTGGCTCAGATTGAACGCTGGCGGTATGCTTAACACATGCAAGTCGAACGGAAACGATGGGAGCTTGCTCCCAGGCGTCGAGTGGCGGACGGGTGCGTAACGCGTAGGAATTTACCTTATAGTCGGGGACAACCTGAGGAAACTCAGGCTAATACCGGATAATCCTTACTAGGGAAAGGGGGCCTCTTCTTGAAAGCTCTCGCTATTAGATGAGCCTGCGTCAGATTAGCTTGTTGGTGAGGTAATGGCTCACCAAGGCAACGATCTGTAGCTGGTCTGAGAGGACGATCAGCCACACTGGGACTGAGACACGGCCCAGACTCCTACGGGAGGCAGCAGTGGGGAATATTGGACAATGGGGGAAACCCTGATCCAGCAATACCGCGTGTGTGAAGAAGGCCCGAGGGTTGTAAAGCACTTTCAGTAGGGAGGATTGGTTGCATTACTAATATTAATGTAGCTTGACGTTACCTACAGAAGAAGCACCGGCTAACTCAGTGCCAGCAGCCGCGGTAATACTGAGGGTGCAAGCGTTAATCGGAATTACTGGGCGTAAAGCGCGCGTAGGTGGTTAGATCAGTTGGATGTGAAAGCCCCGAGCTTAACTTGGGAACTGCATTCAATACTGTCTAGCTAGAGTATAGTAGAGGGAAGTGGAATTCTGCATGTAGCGGTGAAATGCGTAGAGATGCAGAGGAACATCAGTGGCGAAGGCGACTTCCTGGACTAATACTGACACTGAGGTGCGAAAGCGTGGGGAGCAAACAGGATTAGATACCCTGGTAGTCCACGCCGTAAACGATGACAACTAGCTGTTGGAGCTGTAGTGGCTTTAGTAGCGAAGCTAACGCGTTAAGTTGTCCGCCTGGGGAGTACGGCCGCAAGGTTAAAACTCAAAGGAATTGACGGGGGCCCGCACAAGCGGTGGAGCATGTGGTTTAATTCGATGCAACGCGAAGAACCTTACCAGCTCTTGACATACAGAGAACTTTCTAGAGATAGATTGGTGCCTTCGGGAACTCTGATACAGGTGCTGCATGGCTGTCGTCAGCTCGTGTCGTGAGATGTTGGGTTAAGTCCCGCAACGAGCGCAACCCCTATCCTTAGTTGCCAGCGCGTAATGGCGGGGACTCTAAGGAGACTGCCGGTGACAAACCGGAGGAAGGTGGGGATGACGTCAAGTCATCATGGCCCTTATGGGCTGGGCTACACACGTGCTACAATGGTCGGTACAGAGGGCTGCAAACCTGCGAAGGTAAGCGAATCCCTTAAAGCCGGTCGTAGTCCGGATTGGAGTCTGCAACTCGACTCCATGAAGTCGGAATCGCTAGTAATCGCGAATCAGCAATGTCGCGGTGAATACGTTCCCGGGCCTTGTACACACCGCCCGTCACACCATGGAAGTTGGTTGCACCAGACGTCAGTTGTCTAACCCCTCGGGGAGGACGCTGCCCACGGTGTGATCAATGACTGGGGTGAAGTCGTAACAAGGTAGCCCTAGGGGA
>JABHVM010000057.1 GCA_018658305.1 Thiotrichales bacterium
CGAGATAATCCAACAGCTTTTAAATGATGGGAATGCATACTACTGTTACTGTAGTAAGGGTGAGCTTGACGAGATGCGAGAGGGGCAGCGATCTAGAAAAGAGAAGCCTCGTTATACTGGAATATGTCGCAGCCGTAGTGAACCTCGTGAAGGGGTGGAGCCAGTTGTCCGTTTTAAAAATCCTACTGATGGAGTTGTGATTGTAGAAGATAGCGTAAGAGGAAATGTTGCATTTCAAAATAGCGAACTTGATGATCTTATTATTGCTCGCTCTGATGGGACTCCAACATACAATTTAACTGTAGTTGTAGATGATTTAGATATGGGATTGACTCATGTTATTCGTGGTGATGACCATCTAAATAATACACCAAGGCAGATTAATATACTTAGAGCTTTAGGGACTGCTCCACCTAAATATGCTCACCTCCCAATGATATTAGGATCTGATGGCGCACGCCTCTCTAAAAGGCACGGAGCAGTGAGTGTTATGCAGTATCGAAATGATGGCTTCTTGCCAGAAGCACTTCTTAACTACTTGGTGCGTTTAGGGTGGTCACATGGAGATCAAGAGATATTCTCTATGGATGAGATGGTTGAGTTGTTTGATACTTCAGAGGTGAATAACTCCGCATCAACATTCAATCCAGAAAAACTACTCTGGCTGAATCAGCACTATATTAAGAGTAGCTCTCCAGAGCATATTGCAAGGCATCTATCCTGGCATCTTGGGGAGAGAGATATAGATCCAACAAAATCTGGTCCAGAGTTGACCAAGGTTGTCGCTGCTCAACAAGAGCGAGCTAAAACCTTGGTGGAGATGGCAGATAACAGTCGCTTTTTTTATAAAGATTTTACAGAGTTTGATGAGAAGGCGGCAAAGAAGAACCTGAAAGCAGCGGCAGCAGAACCGCTCACTAAAATGAGGGAAATGTTTGAGGAGTTGGAAATATGGGATGCAGACCCTCTTCATGAAATTGTAAAAGAGGTTGCTGAAACTCTTGATTTAAAACTTGGTAAAGTAGCACAACCGTTAAGAGTTGCAATTAGTGGTGGCGCAATCTCACCACCGATAGATGTAACTCTAGAGTTAGTTGGTAGAGAGCGAGTATTGAATAGAGTAGATATGGCTCTTAAATTTATAGAGCAGAGAGTAGCTGCGCAAGGATAGATATTTTTATGTGTTAAAGTGGAGTGTTTTTAATTTTGTATAAAGTGGACGGTGTTTTTTCTTAATAAAATAGATAAATAAATTATCTAATAAACTCTGTGACAAAAAGTTGTTGACATTTTAGGTGAAAGTAAGTAAAGTATGCGCTCGCTCTTTTGGGGCTATAGCTCAGCTGGGAGAGCACCTGCATGGCATGCAGGGGGTCGGCGGTTCGATCCCGCCTAGCTCCACCAAAAATGCTGAAGAAGTAAGTGAAAAGTAGAGTAAGTGAAAAGTTCTAAGTCCCCATCGTCTAGAGGCCTAGGACACCGGGTTTTCATCTCGGCAACAGGGGTTCGAAACCCCTTGGGGACGCCAATAAAGCAAAAAAACATCAACTTGTAATGAGTTGATGTTTTTTTATGTCTAACTTAATGTCTGATTTAGGTGGTTAAGCACCATACTGTTCCCGATATTTGCGTACACTATCTAGTGAATTGGCAAAATCGGGGAGATCTTTGAGATAGGTTATCATATCTTCTAGATTAACTATGCTTGCAACTTCAACCCCGTAATCTGACTCCACCTCTTGGATTGCAGAACGGTCTCGTTGCCCTCGCTCTTGCCGATCTAACGATATTACAACTCCAGCAAATGTGGCGCTGTTATCTTTTATAATATCAACAGACTCCCGTACTGAGGTGCCTGCGGAAATTACATCGTCAATCACTAAGATACGCCCCTCTAGTGGAGCTCCCACAATAACTCCACCCTCACCATGATCTTTGACCTCTTTTCTGTTGAACGCAAATGGAATGTCTAAGTTATGCTCTTCTGCAAGATAGGTAGCTGTGTCTGCAGCTAGAGGAATTCCCTTGTATGCCGGTCCGTAGAGAAGATCAAACTCAATGCCGCTCTCTACAATTGCTGCCGCATAATATCTTCCTAGTCGTGCAAGTTGTGCCCCATGATTAAAGAGTCCAGCATTAAAAAAGTATGGGCTGACTCTTCCAGATTTGAGGGTGAACTCTCCGAAACGAAGTACGCCAGCTGAAATCGCAAACTCTAGAAAATCTCTCTTATATTGCTGCATATTTTTATTGCTCCTATAGTTAAAAACATAATTATACCCAAATCCAATGTTATATACTTACCTGCTGTGAATATGAAATCAAATACCTCTCCACCGACAATCGCACAACTTCTCTCATCGTTTAAAGATAAGAGAATGTTGTGGATATTTATACTAGGATTCTCTAGTGGATTTCCTTGGGTGTTGATCGGTTCTGCGATGAGCGCTTGGCTGCAAGAGGCAGGATTGACTCGAAGTGCAATCGGTTTTTTTGGTTCGGTATTTATTGTCTATGCACTGAACTTTCTCTGGGCGCCTTTGCTGGATCGAGTAAAACTCCCGCTCCTCAATAATTTGCTTGGACAGCGCCGCTCTTGGATTGTGTTAATGCAGTGGGTGATCATGGTTGCAGCTGTAGCCATTGGCTTTACTGACCCTGCAGGGAGTATGCTCTGGACTAGTCTGTTAGCACTCCTCATTGCTCTCTCATCCGCAACCCAAGATATTGCGATTGATGCCTACCGTATTGAAATTATAGCAACAGATGAGGAGGATATGATCCCATTTGCAGCAGCAATAACAACCAGTGGATGGTGGAGTGGATTTAGTATTCCAGGGGCTATTGCTCTCTATCTATCAGATGTGCCAGGAATGGAGTGGTCATCAGTATATCTAGTTATGGGAGTTGTTGTTGCGCTACTATCTATTACTGTATGGAGAATGCGGGAGCCAGAGAATATGCGTGAAGAGATGCAACAGCGCAGCGAAGAGGTATATGAGGAAGAGTTAGAGCATCATCACTGGTTGGCGTGGTGGGGAGTTACCGTGGTTGAACCATTTCTTGAGTTCTTTAGGCGTAATGGGTGGCAGTTGGCAATTGCTATCCTCTCTTTTATCTTTCTGTTTAAACTAGGGGAGGCATTTCTTGGAAGAATGTCGATAGTCTTCTATAAAGAGATTGGGTTTAGTAATAGTGATATTGCTACCTACTCTAAATTGGTGGGGTGGTGGGTAACTATAATCTTCTCCCTTCTCGCAGGAGTTTTTAATGCTAGATTTGGAATTGTGCGTGGC
>JABHVM010000058.1 GCA_018658305.1 Thiotrichales bacterium
GCAAACCTATTCCAGAGCGGCTTCACTGGATTTTGTATCCCAGAGAAAATATTAGAGGCTACAAATATTGGCAAGCCGTGCTGTTGGACAGAAGAGAGTAAAAAGGGATAACTTATGCAAGATATATCTGCTTTTGCTATAAATAATTGGGAGCTGTTTACTGCATGGTTCTTAACCATAATAATGCTAACCTTTAACCTCTATGGAGATAAGATTCGTGGATTTGAATCAATTACCCCAGAGGCAGCAATTAGAGTACTGAATAGTGAAGGTGCGATTTTAATTGATGTGCGCAATAAAGATGAGTTAATTAAAGATGGAAAAGTTCAAGAGTCATCTCATATTCCACTTGGCGCATTAAAATCTAAGCTAGATAGTTTAGAGCAACATCGTAACACTCCTGTCGTAGTGATCTGCCGTTCTGGACAAAGATCAGCTACAGCCTGTGCGCAAATGAAGAAGAGTGGCTTTGAACAAGTCTACAACCTAAAGGGGGGAATTATCTCTTGGAAAGGTGCTGGACTACCAACTACTCAGAAATAAAATAGGGAAGCATTATGCCAAATATAAATATCTACTGTACCCACACCTGTCCGTATTGCCGCATGGCGGAAGCGTTGCTAGATAAAAAAGGCGATAAGTACGAGAAAATTTTTATTGATGGAGACACTGCAGGATGGAAAGCGATGGAGGAGCGGAGTCAACGCAGAACCGTGCCTCAGATCTTTATTGGAGATACTCATGTAGGTGGTTTTGATGATCTCTCAGCTCTAAATGCAGCTGGTAAATTAGACGCTCTACTAGAGATTACGAGCGATTAATAGTGAGTGATTCGCTCCATATCGTCTGCCCCCACTGCAGTGGAGTCAATAGAGTACCATCTGCAAAATTAAAATCTAACGGGAGTTGTGGTAAATGTCATAAACAGCTAGTGACAGGAGCACCCTTAGAGTTAACATCCCAAAATTTTCAGCGCCACATAACTAAAAATGATCTTCCTGTTGTGGTAGATTTCTGGGCAAGCTGGTGTGGACCTTGTAAAATGATGGCTCCAGTTTTTAGCCAAGCCGCAGAACAGCTCCAGTCACAATATATTTTGGCTAAAGTTAATACCGAACAACATCAACAAGTGGCTGCGCAATACAGTATACAGAGCATTCCAACTTTAGCTATATTCAAACATGGGAAAGAGATCGCGCGCCAAGCTGGAGCGATGCAACTTCCACAGCTTGTAAGCTGGATCAAACAATTTAAATAATCGATATAATCAACTATAGGATAGAGAGATGAGCGAGAAAGAAGAGAGTAGTAAAACCGTAGAAGCATCAACCGAAGCACCACAGCAAACTTTTGAGATCCAGAAGATATATCTTAAAGATGCATCCTTCGAATCTCCACAATCTCCAGCCATGTTTCAAGAGAAGTGGGAACCTGCAACTAACCTTCAAATTGGTACCAAACAACAGAAGCTAGGCGACAATGTTTATGAAGTTATTCTCAACTTAACTGCAACTATTACAGTTAATGAGACGACAGCTTTTCTTGCTGAAATTCAACAAGCTGGAATATTTACTTTAGCTGGCTTTGAGGAAGATGCTTTAGCTCATCTACTTGGCTCATACTGCCCTAACTCTCTCTTTCCATTTGCACGCGAAGTTATCTCTGACTTAAGTACTAAAGGTGGCTTTCCTCCACTACTTCTCGCTCCAATCAACTTTGATGCGCTCTTCGCACAACGCCAACAAGAAGAAGCTCAAGCTAAAAGTGATGCCGACGGTGAAGTTAAACATTAAGAGTAAATTAGGTTTAAAGCTAAACTTATGAACATCTCTCTGCTTGGTACTGGATCGTGGGGAACAGCTCTCGCCATTCAACTAGCACGCAGAGAGCATCAAGTCACGCTATGGGGACATCGTACTGATGCGGTTACAGCAATAGATGAACAACGAGAGAATGTACGCTATCTGCCGGGTGTTAAATTATCCAACAACATTCGGCTAGAGAGCTCTCTCACAACTACAGTTAAAGGGTGTGATGCTCTATTGATCGCAACTCCAAGTCACGCATTTAGAGAGATCCTTCAGCAGATAAAAACAGATATAGATAGTTCGACTACCCTCATCTGGGCAAGCAAAGGAGTTGAACCAACCTCTCATAAACTACTACATCAAGCAGTAGAGGAGGAGCTTGGTAAAGATCACCCTAAAGCTATAATATCAGGCCCAACCTTTGCGCGTGAGGTTGCCGAAGGTTTACCAACAGCAGTCACTATCGCTGCCGATTCTATTGATATCGCCCACTCCGTTGCTGAAATATTTCATAGTAAAAATTTTCGCTGTTACACCAGTACAGATATTATCGGAGTCGAAATTGGTGGAGCCACTAAAAATGTACTTGCTATTGCCGCTGGTATTGCTGATGGATTAGGTTTTGGTGCCAACACTCGCGCTGCCCTTATTACTCGCGGTCTACACGAACTCATAAGGTTGGGTGTTGCCTTAGGTGGTAAGCAAGAGACATTTATGGGTATGGGGGGGTTAGGAGACCTAATTTTGACCTGCACAGATAACCAATCAAGAAATAGACGATTAGGACTTGCTATTGGTGGAGGTGAAAACATAGAACGCGCCATCTCTTCAATTAATCAAGTAGTGGAAGGAGCTCAAGCAGCTCGTGATATTGTCGAACTAGCAAAGGCAAACAGTATTGAGATACCGATTAGCGAACAAGTTTCTCTCGTAATCCACAACAATAAAGAGCCGCAAAGAGCAGTACAAGATCTACTGCAACGAGGCATCAAACACGAAATGGAGTTTTAAATTTATGAATAGATCGCTTAGTGTAGAGTTTTGTGGCTTAGAGTTACAGAGCCCTGTTGTTCTTCTCTCTGGGTGTGTTGGCTTTGGAGAAGAGTACACCAGAGTTAAAGGCTACTCTAACAATGAAGTTGGCGCGATCTGCTTAAAGGGTACGACCCTTGAACCTCGTCTAGGCAACACTCCGCACCGAGTTATTGAAACTCCTGCTGGAATGATCAACTCTATCGGCCTTCAAAACCCCGGGGCAGAGTATGTTATAAATAATATTCTACCAGAACTAGATTTAACTGAGACCCACTACATTGCCAATATCTCAGGCTCTAGTGTTGAAGAGTATGGAGAGATAGCTGCCCGTTTTGATGACTCTCCAGTTTCAGCAATAGAGGTCAATATATCTTGTCCTAATGTAAAAGAGGGTGGAGCAGTGTTCGGTAATGATCCCGATGTCTCTGCACGAGTAGTTGAAGTCTGTCGTAAAGCAACTAACAAACCTCTTATAACTAAACTATCCCCTAACCAAACTGATATCGCTCACAATGCTCAGCGCTGTATTGATGCGGGCACAGATGCTTTTGCAGTGATAAATACTCTAATGGGAATGGCTATCGATATTGAGAAGCGCAAACCTATTATTGGGAACAATATGGGCGGACTATCTGGTCCAGCTATTAAACCTGTAGCTCTACTAAAGGTACATCAGGTCTATCAAGTATGCAAAGCGCATAATATTCCGATAATAGGGCAAGGTGGAATTAATTCAGCCAGTGATGCCATTGAATTTTTGATCGCTGGAGCTACTGCCATCGGTATAGGTACAGCACTATTTGGCGATCCACTTATCTGTAATAGTATAAACCGTGGTATCGCAGAGTATATGCAAAGACATAAAATTGCTGCGCTAAAAGAGCTCACTGGTAGCCTAAATCTCAATACTCCCGCCCCTGCCACCCCAGCATGTGACTGTTAACATTGAGGAAATAAAAAAGATTCCTGACTAAAATAGTTGGTCTTGACAAAATATTTTTTAATGATATGATACTCCTACTTTCAGTAAATAAATGAACAAGGAGTTCAAAAAATGAGCGTACTCGTAGGTCGTGAAGCACCAGATTTTACCGCACCATCCATTCTAGGAAACGGTGATGTTAAAGCAGATTTCAATCTGCATGAAGCAAAAAATGGCAAATATGCCGTTATATTTTTTTACCCACTAGACTTTACCTTTGTCTGCCCATCAGAGCTTATCGCTTTTGATCACCGTATTGCAGAGTTTACAAAGCGAAATGTAGAAGTAATCGGTGTCTCCATTGATTCACATTGGACTCACAATGCATGGCGTAATACTGCAGTAAACGATGGCGGAATTGGCGCTGTTAAATACACTATGGTTGGCGATATGAAGCAGTCTATTACTCAAGACTATGGAGTTCAAGTTCCAGGTGGCGCACCTGCACTACGTGCATCTTTCTTAGTGGATAAAGACAATATTGTACAGCATCAGGTTGTCAACAACCTCTCACTTGGTCGTAACATCGATGAGATGTTAAGAATGGTTGATGCACTTCAGTTTACAGAAGAGCACGGTGAAGTCTGCCCAGCTGGTTGGAAAGATGGTGACGAAGGAATGAAAGCAAGCCCAGATGGCGTTGCTTCTTATCTTGCATCACATGAAGGTGATTTGTAAGATAAAATAAAGTCCTTATGCAGCCAAAGTTAAATAATATTTAACTGATAAGGTGTCAAACTAAAAACCCTCCATAGATTTCTCTATGGAGGGTTTTTAGTTTATAGTTGATGGCTGATTATGCGAACAGGATAGCTTTGAGTGCTAAAACAGTTTTGTGAAAGAGTAGATTTTTAACCAAAAAAAATCCCGCGTTGCAATTTGCAACACGGGATTTTAGGGATTTAAGCCTAGTAATGTCCTACTCTCACATGGGGAGACCCCACACTACCATCGGCGATGACCTGTTTCACTTCTGAGTTCGAGATGGGATCAGGTGGGTCCAGGACTCTAAGGTCACTAAGCAATTCTTGATCTCTAAACTGTTCAATTAAGAACAAGATAGAAAAATTTTGGAAACTGAAAAGTTGCGAAGTTTTTGATCTAATAGATCACAATCAGTGTTTTGCACATGGTTTTCGTTGGTAACAATCGTTATTGTCACTTCTATGCTCTATGTGAACATATAACCACCAAATAGCTTGGGTGTTATATGATCAAGTCTCACGGTTAATTAGTATTCGTTAGCTTCATGCATTGCTGCACTTCCACACCGAACCTATCAACGTCGTAGTCTTCGACGGACCTTTAGAGACTTCTAGAGTCTAGGGAGATCTTATCTTGGGTGAGGCTTCCCGCTTAGATGCTTTCAGCGGTTATCCCTTCCATTCATAGCTACCCGGCAATACCATTGGCATGATAACCGGAACACCAGAGGAATGTCCACTTCGGTCCTCTCGTACTAGAAGCAGCTCCCCTCAAATCTCCAACGCCCACGGCAGATAGGGACCGAACTGTCTCACGACGTTCTAAACCCAGCTCGCGTACCACTTTAAATGGCGAACAGCCATACCCTTGGGACCGGCTACAGCCCCAGGATGTGATGAGCCGACATCGAGGTGCCAAACTCTTCCGTCGATGTGAACTCTTGGGAAGAATCAGCCTGTTATCCCCGGCGTACCTTTTATCCGTTGAGCGATGGCCCTTCCATTCAGAACCACCGGATCACTAAGACCAGCTTTCGCTCCTGCTCGACGTGTCTGTCTCGCAGTCAAGCACCCTTATGCCTTTGCACTCAAGAGCATGATTTCCGACCATGCTGAGGGTACCGTCGCGCTCCTCCGTTACTCTTTGGGAGGAGACCGCCCCAGTCAAACTACCCACCATGCATTGTCCCCAATCCAGATAATGGACCTAGGTTAGAACCCCAAATATACCAGGGTGGTATTTCAAGGATGGCTCCACCTGAACTAGCGTCCAAGTTTCAAAGCCTCCCACCTATCCTACACAGATAGATTCAGAGTTCAATGCAAAGCTGTAGTAAAGGTGCACGGGGTCTTTCCGTCTAGCCGCGGGTACACTGCATCTTAACAGCGATTTCAATTTCACTGAGTCTCGGGTGGAGACAGTGTGGCCGTCATTACGCCATTCGTGCAGGTCGGAACTTACCCGACAAGGAATTTCGCTACCTTAGGACCGTTATAGTTACGGCCGCCGTTTACCGGGGCTTCGATCAAGAGCTTCGCACAAGTGCTAACCCCATCAATTAACCTTCCGGCACCGGGCAGGCGTCACACCCTATACGTCCTCTTACGAGTTTGCAGAGTGCTATGTTTTTAGTAAACAGTTGCAGCCACCATTTCACTGCGGCCCCCTTCTGCTCACGAAGTAAATTCGATCACATACAAGGGGCGCACCTTCTCCCGAAGTTACGGTGCCATTTTGCCTAGTTCCTTCACCCGAGTTCTCTCAAGCGCCTTAGGATTCTCACCCTGACCACCTGTGTTGGTTTGGGGTACGGTCACAACAATATCTGAAGCTTAGAGACTTTTCTTGGAAGCATAGCATCGACCACTTCGTCCAAAAGAGGACTCGTTATCGCACCTCAGGATAGTGAGAACCCGGATTTTCCTAAGTTCTCTCCCTACATGCTTGAACCAACATATCCAACAGTTGGCTGGTGTAGCTTTCTCCGTCATCCCATCGCAATATTGCGTGGTGCAGGAATATTAACCTGCTTCCCATCGACTACGCATTTCTGCCTCGCCTTAGGGGCCGACTCACCCTGCTCCGATTAGCGTTGAGCAGGAAACCTTGGTCTTTCGGCGTGGGGGTTTTTCACCCCCATTATCGTTACTCATGTCAGCATTCGCACTTCTGATACCTCCAGCAAACCTTACAGTTCACCTTCAACGGCTTACAGAACGCTCTTCTACCATGCGTGCAATTATTGCTAATTACTCGCATCCGCAATTTCGGTGTATAGTTTAGCCCCGTTAAATCTTCCGCGCAGACCGACTCGACCAGTGAGCTATTACGCTTTCTTTAAAGGATGGCTGCTTCTAAGCCAACCTCCTGGCTGTCTATGCCTTTCCACATCGTTTCCCACTTAACTATAACTTTGGGACCTTAATTGGCGGTCTGGGTTGTTTCCCTCTCCACGACGGACGTTAGCACCCGCCGTGTGTCTCCCGTGATTGCACTTCTAGGTATTCGGAGTTTGCATCGGGTTGGTAAGTCGGGATGACCCCCTAGCCGAAACAGTGCTCTACCCCCTAGAGTGATACACGAGGCGCTACCTAAATAGCTTTCGAAGAGAACCAGCTATCTCCGAGCTTGATTAGCCTTTCACTCCTATCCACAGTTCATCCCCTCATTTTTCAACATAAGTGGGTTCGGGCCTCCAGTAGGTTTTACCCCACCTTCACCCTGACCATGGATAGATCGCTCGGTTTCGGGTCTACTCCCAGCAACTATGCGCCCTATTAAGACTCGGTTTCCCTACGGCTCCCCTAAACGGTTAACCTTGCTACTGAGAAGTAAGTCGCTGACCCATTATACAAAAGGTACGCAGTCACAGAACAAGTCTGCTCCCACTGCTTGTACGTATACGGTTTCAGGATCTATTTCACTCCCCTCTCCGGGGTTCTTTTCGCCTTTCCCTCACGGTACTAGTTCACTATCGGTCAGTAAGGAGTATTTAGCCTTGGAGGATGGTCCCCCCATATTCAGACAGGATTTCACGTGTCCCGCCCTACTCGATATCACTATAAAAGCTTTTTCACATAAGGGGCTATCACCCTCTATGGCCAGACTTTCCAGACTGTTCTGTTAAAACTAATATAGCTTATGGGCTAATCCCCGTTCGCTCGCCGCTACTAAGGGAATCTCGGTTGATTTCTTTTCCTCTGGGTACTTAGATGTTTCAGTTCTCCAGGTTCGCTCTACCTACCCTATGTATTCAGGTAGGAGTGACTATCAAAGATAGCCGGGTTTCCCCATTCGGAAATCCTCGGATCAAAGCTTGTTTACCAGCTCCCCGAGGCTTATCGCAAGTTACTACGTCCTTCATCGCCTCTTACTGCCAAGGCATCCACCATATACGCTTATTCACTTGATCATATAACCCCAAAATATCTAGGATTATAATCACAGATCTCATCTCTGAGATCAGATTTCACATTACAACATTAAAATCACAGTAACGATTGAGTATACCCGCTTATCATTCAATTTCTTGAACAACAAGCTTTATTAAATCAATACGGAAATGTATTGACCCATGTACAAGTGTATTTTTTCATCACAAAAAAATACGACTTTTTGCTTTTGGACGGGGATTTGAGACCCGTCCAATCGCGCCTTTTCAATTTCCTAATTTTTAAAGATCAAACTAACTAACTCTAAACTTGAAATATCAAGTCTAATTTTAGATTAGAGAATAGATTCTTTCGCAAAAATCTATTCTTTAAGCTATTGGTGGAGCCAGGCGGGATCGAACCGCCGACCCCCTGCGTGCAAGGCAGGTGCTCTCCCAGCTGAGCTATGGCCCCAATTGCTGTAATTTTCTCAGGTTGGGTATTTGGAGTTAACCGTCACACTAAAGTATGTGTAACTCCAAAGGTTCAAGCTGAGGAAATTTGGTGGGTCTGGGTGGATTTGAACCACCGACCTCACCCTTATCAGGGGTGCGCTCTAACCAACTGAGCTACAGACCCGAAATTCTTTACCAATACACTACAATCCGGTCGGTGACCTCACCTCATATCCAGTCCTGTGTGCTCCAACCAACCGAGCTACAGACCCGCAGTCTATTTCAAATCAGATAACTTGTGAGGATGCTTGCACCAATACCCGTCAATCTCTTAAAGGAGGTGATCCAGCCCCAGGTTCCCCTAGGGCTACCTTGTTACGACTTCACCCCAGTCATTGATCACACCGTGGGCAGCGTCCTCCCCGAGGGGTTAGACAACTGACGTCTGGTGCAACCAACTTCCATGGTGTGACGGGCGGTGTGTACAAGGCCCGGGAA
>JABHVM010000059.1 GCA_018658305.1 Thiotrichales bacterium
AATTTAGCGCAGTTGATATCTACCAACTACTAAAGCCATATTTTGGAGTTCGTATTGTAGAGCAGATGAAGGCGGTTATTCCGTTAGGACTCTATCTTGCTCTCTTTCAGGTCTTAATGCTACGCCAAGGAGTGGCTGACTCCTGGACCATAACTTTAGGTCTTGCCGCAGTTATTGTCGGACTTATGCTCTTTATGGAAGGGCTTAAACTTGGACTAATGCCATTTGGTGAAATTATTGGAAATGGGCTTCCTAAAAAATCCCCCCTCCCAGTAGTACTCATAATAGCGTTTTTGCTAGGAATAGGGGTAACCTTTGCAGAGCCTGCTATTGGGGCTCTACAAGCAGTTGGCTCTAGTGTAGATGTCACTAAAGCCCCATATCTTTACACTCTATTGACTGAGTGGTCTGGAGTTCTAGTTCTTATGGTAGGAGCTGGAGTTGGTATTGCAGCTGTACTCGGAGCTCTGCGCTTCCTCCGCGGATGGAGTCTTAAACCTATGCTTTACGCATCTTTAATTCCAACCCTATTAATTACTAGTTATATGATGACCGATCCTCAGCTGGCAACCGTTCTAGGATTGGCCTGGGATTGTGGTGCAGTTACTACTGGGCCAGTTACAGTACCATTGGTTCTCTCTCTCGGTATTGGTATTGCTGCAGCTTCTGGCAAAGGAGATTCTTCACTATCTGGTTTTGGAATCGTAACTCTCGCCTCAATTTTTCCAATTGCAGCGGTACTGATTTTAACTCTTTTTGTCTCATCAATTACAACTCCTGCCGAGATCATAGCAGCAGCACAGAGTGCAGCAGCAGCTCCTCAAGCAGCGCTCTGGTTTGAAGAGACTCCTATGCTGGAAGTTATTGGCGGCTTTCGCGCTATCATCCCTTTAGTCATATTCCTATTTTTAGTCTTAACCTTTGTCCTAAAAGAGAAGATCAATAATCCGGGCATTGTTATATATGGAATCGTTCTCGCTGTAGGTGGGATGATCATATTTAGCATTGGATTAAGTTATGGTTTAGCTAAATTGGGTGGGCAATCTGGAGGATTAGTTCCTGCTGCATTCTCCGAGATGGCGAGTGTTGAATCCTCCCCTCTCTATGACTATGCAACTGGAGTAGCTATCGCTCTCCTCTTTGCTTGGATTCTCGGCTTTGGAGCAACTCTTGCCGAACCGGCTCTCAACGCTCTCGGAATGACCGTTGAGAATCTAACAAACGGTGCTTTCAAAAAGAGTACTCTTATGTATGCTGTATCATTTGGAGTAGCTTGTGGTATTGCAATAGGTATTGCAAAAATCATCTTCAATATTCCAATCGCATACCTGCTTCTACCAGCATACACCATAGCTATTATTTTTACAGTACTCTCAACTGAAGAGTTTGTGAATGTGGCGTGGGATAGTGCTGGAGTAACAACAGGCCCTGTCACAGTTCCATTGGTACTCGCTATGGGGCTAGGCTTTGGAAATGCCGTAGATGCAGTAGATGGATTTGGAATTTTATCGATGGCATCTATTGGTCCTATCTTGTCAGTAATGTCGGTAGGACTTTGGATTCAATTCCAAGCAAAACGCCAAACTAAAAATGACAATAGTGCAAATTTAGCAACCGCAGCAGTGATCACAACTCAGTAAACAGACAGACATATAAATTAACAGATAATAAATGGAGAGATAATTATGAGTGCACGCAATATTACAGTATTAACAGGGGTTTCACTAATTACCTGTATTGTACAACGAGGAAATGCTGATGCGGTAATTAAAGCATCTCGTGAAGCAGGTGCGCAGGGAGCCACCGTCAACTATGCGAAAGGTACTGGTATTCGTGAACGGATGGGGGTTATGGGGGTGGCAGTTGAGGTTGATAAAGAGATAATTCAGGTAATTGTCTCATCTGAACAGGAGGAGTTAATCTTTGAACAGATGTATCTTGCCGGAAAATTAGATACTCCAGGAATGGGAATTATGTATACAACTCCTCTAGACAAAGCTGCAACTTATATACCTGCAGAAGTATTAGATAAAGTTGCATAAAACAATCATCATAAAATAGTCAAATTAAAGAGGAGATAGTTATGAAGCTACAGCAAGATAATAAATTAATTACCGGTCTTATCCCTAAGGGAAAAGGCGCAGCAACCGTAGCCGCACTTAAAGAGAAGCTAAATATAGATAGTGCAAATGTATCTGGTGGACGCAGTGATCTATTTGACCGCTCAGATAGAGCTATAGAGTCCGAGGCTCTTACTGTTGTTGTTTCGACTGAACAGGCCGATGAAGTATTCTCTTTTCTCTATGATGAGTTGAATATTGGCAGAGCTCACAACGGAATCCTATTTCAAACTCCGCTCAAGAGCAGTACTCCATAAGTTTATTTCCAACCAACAGCTAAAATACCATGCTTAACTTTGCGTCTTCCTTTTACCGAACGCACATCAGCTCCACGAAAATCTGCCCCCTCAATATTTGCACCTGTAAAGTTTGAGCTGCCAAGCTTACACCCTCTAAAGTCTGTCCAACTCAAATCTGCGCCAGAGAAATCTACCCCTTTAAGAGTTGCTCCTCTAAAGTCTGCCGCCGCAAGATCTGCTTTTTTAAAGTTGACATACGAGAGGTTAACTTTAGAAAAACTCACCCCATACGCCTTAACTTTTTTAGCCGTAACCCCTTTCATATTAGCACCAGAGAGATTTGCTCCTGATATCTTGGCTCCACTTATAACCGCCATCTCTATCTTTGCACCACTCAGATCTGCCTTTTGCAGATTAGCACCACTCATATTTTTTCTACCAAGATCTATTCCTGCTAAGTTGGCACTTCGTAGATCACATTTAACACAAACTCTACCTGCTTTAAGTTTACGCAGATCATTCTGTTCTGCAGCCATTGCAATAGAGCTGCCGAATAGAGAATGCATAAGAATTGCGACTATAATATATCTACTGTTCATTCTTTAACTAACCTTACTATCTATTTTTATTTTTTATATCTTTTTTATTTTTTTTCTTCTTTTTCTTTCTCTTCTTTTTATTGTCAACTCGCTTACCACTCTTTACTCGCTTACCACCCTGTACTTTGATTCTCTTTTTCCAAGCAGGAACCTCACCTTCAGGATCTTCAAACTTCACCTCTTGAGTAACTTTTATAATCACTCTTCTGTTGTCAGCTTGATTCTTCTTTATAGCACGCCCAGCTGCATCACGGTTTGGAGCTTTAGGTACTGTGTCTGCATAAGCGACTGCATTAACTCTCTGAGCATCCATCCCGTGACTAGTCATAAAGCGTAGCACATTAATGGCTCGACTGGATGAGAGCTCCCAGTTAGATGGAAATTTAACGGTATGGATAGGGTCATCATCAGTATGCCCCTGAATCTCCATCTGCGCACCCTTAATACTGGAAATCTTCTTAGCTAACTGAGTAAGCACTGGCTTTATAGTGCGTTGTAGAGTTGCAGAGCCACTGGTGAAGAGTGAACTATTTGCGAGCTCTAACTCGAAACCACCAGGAATCTTTTTCATCTTAACAAACTCTTCAATCCCACGATTTTCGACCATATTTTCTACTGACTTAACAGCTTTTTCAGTAGCACTCTCTTTCTTATCTTTATCCTTCTCCTCTTCTGCTTTCTCTTCTGGAGTTGGAGAAATCATAACCAACTCCTCCTGAATTGAGGTGGTCACTACTCTTGCAAATGCATCTTTCATTCCCTCAGAAACTTCACCGTACCTGATCGGATCCCAGTGTGCTGTTGCAAGCAACATAATGAAAAATGCCATCAATAGAGACATCATATCGGCAAATGTTGCCATCATCTCATCAGGCTCTTCACACACCTCCTGCTCAGGACATTTACTTTTTGTAGCCACTAGCTAGTCCTCCGCAATATCAAACCAAGCTTTAGGGGCTAGGTAGCTATTGAGTTTATCTTGTATCTCTCGTCCAGGCTTCTGATCTGCTAGCATGAGAAAACCTTCAATTAGAAGAGTATTTCTAAATCTTATCATCTGCTCTTTCTGTTCTAACTTTACTGCAGCTGGATTAAAGACCATCTGTGCAAATATTACACCATAGAGGGTGGTCAACATTGCAACTGCCATTCCAGCACCTAGCGAGGCCGGATCGCCTCCCATATTACCCAACATAATAACTAGACCAACTAGAGTTCCGATCATTCCATAGGCTGGCGATAGGGAACCCATCTTTTTCAACACTGTAACTTGCACTGTATTGCGTTGGTATGAACTATCATTGGCAGTCTCTAATAGATTACGCAGATCATCTCCACGATAGTTAGAGAGGAGAAATTTACCACCGACTGCTAAGAAGGAGTCGCTGGTATCACTACCAATCTCTGCCTCTAATGCAACAACTCCTTTAGTCTGAACCACTTTAGCCCAGTCAATCATCAGCGCCACATCTGCTAGAAGAGATTGAAAAGTGACAGTTGACGCACTGAATTGACTAACTAGTGCTCCAAAAGCACGGTTAACATATAGTGCTTGATAGGACATATATGATCCTGCTATAGCTCCACCACCAACCATAGCAAGACTAGATAAGCTTAAAAATACTGCTGGATTATCTGTGTTAGCAAAAATTGCCCAGAAAAAGAGGGCGAATCCTCCAATAATTCCTACTATAGTACCTATTGACATATCTTAACCTCTCTATAAAATTATGGTTGATGATGTTTTTTTGACGAAACTTCACCATATAAATCTGTAATAGATGGTTATATGCAATAACTATGCCTATTTTTACTTACTACCCCTCCATAACACTTTTCATCCGTTTAACTAAAGCCATTACAATAGCTCTAAGTAGAGGTGGAGCTTGAGTTAACATAGTGTTCATATCTTTGCGAGATAGTTGCTGAATTTCTGAATACTCTAAAGCGCGGGCACTAGCTGCTCGCAGTTCACTGTCTGACAACAGAGCTAGGTCACCAAAAATTTCTCCCTTATTAAGAGTAGCCACAACTTCTGTTGCCCCATTATCATCCTGAATATAAATTTCCACTTTGCCTTCACGCACAATGCCAGCCCACTCACCTCGCATTCCTTGCTGAAAGATTCTCTCATTAGCTGAATATTTTTTTATTGTCATTTTTCATCCTCATCACTATTCAACATTTTCTGCATGCGTTTAACTAAAGATTTAACTATAATTTTAAGGTCTGGGGATGCTTGTTTAAATAGATTATCAACATCAGCTTTAGAAACCTGCATAAGCTCTGTATCTTCAAGAGCTCTAACTGTTGCTGAATTTATATCATCATCAGAGAGAACTGCCATCTCACCAAACACTGATCCAGCTTCCAGTTTAGCTAAAACTTTCTTATCTTCACCGCTCTCTACCTCAACTTCTACCGATCCAGAACGCACTACGGCTAACCACTCTCCGTGATCACCTTGCTTTAATATTTCATCATTTTCTGAATATTTTTTTAACTCTACTGCCATTGTATATTCCTACTATGTTTTTGTTAACAGATCTGAACTATATTCACTCATACAACTAACTTACGCTACCTTATGCATTTCATTATGCCTATACATTCAAATAATAGCACGATTAAACTATGTTGTAATTTTATTTTAATTAGAATATAATACCGCACTATTAAGGTTGGTTATATGTTATATTATATCTATATATTGTAATTAGCTACTTATCATCTAAACTTAGGAGAAATCATTATGAACCCATTAAACAGTAGAGCAGGAACTTTAGGTGCTGGAGTTGGAGCAGCTCTAATCGCAATAGCAGTGCTTGGTCCTCGTGGCTCAATTAACCTTTTAGAAATTTTTGTCTTACTTCATGTTGTTGTGGGAATAGCCTGGGTTGGAATACTCTACTACTTTAATGGTATCCAAATACCTGCGGTTGGTGCCGCCTTAGCAGATGGTGATCCTGGTCCAGCCGCTATAAATAAATATATTGCTCCACGCGCTCTATTCTGGTTTCGTTGGGCTGCGGTACTAACCTGGTTAACTGGTACTATGGCACTAGAGTCACTCCATGGTGCGCCTGGATCTGGAGTAGTTGCAGCCTTCACCTTTGCTGACAATTTTGAGCTAATTGGCATGGGCGCCTGGCTAGGGACAATTATGCTGTTAAATGTCTGGATTCTGATCTGGCCAAATCAGCAGAAAATTTTAGGAATGAAAGAGGCTTCTGCGGAAGAGATTATTACCGCAAAATTTGTTGCTCTTATGGCATCTCGTACCAATGTAGTACTCTCCATACCTATGCTACTTGGAATGACAGGACAGATGCATGGAATGCCATTTTAGCTTCCCCAATAATTAAGTGAAAAATTGGTATAAAAAAACCTGACATTAGTCAGGTTTTTTTATACAATACTACATTATTATTTCGGCAGTATCTCTTTTGAGTCTGCCGTTTTCTTTTTTGGAAAAATATTATGCATAGTAACAATACAATAATGCCAACCTACGGGAGACTCCCTCTCTCTTTTGTAAAGGGTGAAGGAGCTTGGCTCTGGAGTGATGATGGAGAGAAGTATCTTGATGCTTTGAGTGGAATTGCTGTATGTGGGCTTGGGCACAGCCATCCAGCAGTTACTGCAACTATCTGTGAACAGGCAGGAACCCTACTCCACACCTCCAACCTGTATGGAATACCTAAACAGCAAGAACTTGCAGACAAACTCTGTAAAATATCTGGAATGGAAAATATGTTCTTCTCTAACTCTGGAGCAGAGGCGAATGAGGCTGCTATAAAGTTGGCTCGTCTACATGGACATAACAAGGGAATAGATTCACCATCTATTATTGTCGCAAAACATAGTTTTCATGGACGCACTCTTGCAACTCTAAGTGCCACTGGTAGTCGCAAAGTGCAGGCTGGTTTTGAACCTTTAGTTAGCGGCTTTATTAGAGCACCTTATGATGATATAGACGCATTAAAAGATATTGCTGCCAACTCCAAGAATATTGCTGCGATTATGGTAGAACCAGTACAAGGTGAAGGGGGAGTGCGGATCCCAAGCGCCGACTATCTTTCAGAGGTGCGTGAACTCTGTGATAGAGAGGGGTGGTTAATGATACTCGATGAGGTTCAAACTGGAATGGGACGCACTGGAAAATGGTTTGGCTTTCAGCATAGCACTATAAAACCAGATGTGATGACTCTTGCTAAAGCCCTAGGCAATGGAGTACCAATTGGAGCTTGCCTTGCACAGGGAGAGGCTGCAACTCTATTTAAGCCAGGCATGCATGGCTCAACTTTCGGAGGAAATCCTCTAGTTTGTAGTGTAGCTTTAACAGTAATAAAAACTATTGAAGAGGACAATCTGCTACAACGCGCAGAAGAGTTAGGAGAGTATATCCATAAAGGTCTTGCAGAACTACTTCAAGATAACTCTACGGTGCTCAGTATTCGTAATCGAGGACTTATGGTTGGAATTGAACTAGATCGTCCATGCTCTGAGTTAGTACAGATAGCCCTTAACAATAAATTGCTAATCAATGTGACTGCCGATAGTGTAGTGCGACTTCTTCCCCCACTTATTTTAAGTGATGAAGAGGCTCAACAGATTATTGAGACTGTCGCTAAAATTATTAATGAATTCACCACTAAATAAAACTGCTCAATAAGATATTCAACAATATAACATATAGATAAAACAGACAGCAATTATGAACATAAAAAATAGACGCCACTTTTTAACCCTTAAAGATCTATCCTCCACTGAATTAGAGAAGCTTCTCCAGCGCTCCATAGAGTTAAAGAAGATCCAACATAGTGGAGAGATATATGAACCACTAAAAAATAAGGTTCTTGGAATGATATTTGAAAAGTCATCAACTCGCACTAGAGTATCTTTTGAGGCAGGTATGGCGCAGTTTGGAGGGTCAGCTATATTTCTCTCCTCGCATGATACGCAGCTTGGCAGAGGGGAACCAGTTGAAGATAGCGCACGAGTTCTATCTAGCATGGTTGATGCTGTTATGATTCGCACCTTTGAACATAATAAAGTTGAACGCTTTGCTGAGTACTCATCAGTTCCTGTCATAAATGCGTTAACTGACGACTACCACCCTTGTCAGTTACTTGCTGATATGCAGACATATCTAGAGCATCGTGGATCCATTCAAGGAAAAATAGTTACTTGGATAGGAGATGGTAATAATATGTGTCACTCCTACATAAATGCTGCGCAGCAGTTTGGATTCACCCTAAACATAGCAACTCCTGATGGCTTTGAACCTGATAGTGAAATAATTAATTCCGCACAAAATAGTGGGACTACCATTAATCTAATGCGCGACCCACTGGAAGCAACAACAGGTTCTGACTTAGTTGTAACCGATGTATGGGCAAGCATGGGACAAGAGGATGAGAGTGCACAGCGTCTTAAACTATTCAGTAACTACCAGGTTAATAGTAAACTTATGCAGCAAGCTAACAGTGAGGCGTTATTTATGCACTGCCTTCCAGCTCACCGTGGAGAGGAGGTTAGTAGCTCAGTCATTGATGGAGATCAGAGTGTCGTCTGGAATGAAGCGGAAAATCGTCTCCATGCACAGAAAGCTCTACTAGAGCTTCTACTTACATCAACAGATAAATGATCTGTAAAAATAGTGCTGCATAAACTCCGGCAATAACATCATCCAACATCACCCCTAAACCACCAGCCACCTTCTGGTCAGCCCAGTTGATAGGCCAAGGCTTCCAAATATCAAAGATACGGAACAGGATAAACCCTAAGGCTATCCATATCCATCCACTGGGAGCAGCAATCATAGTTATCCAAAAACCTACGAACTCATCCCAGACAATGCCACCGTGATCATGCTCACCGAGAGCATCTCCAGTTCTCCCACAGATAACTACCCCAAACAGAAATGAGATGAGAATAAACCCTAAATACAGAGGCAGTGAGAGCCCCTCTATCAGTAGATAAATTGGAATCGCAGCTAGAGTACCAGCAGTTCCTGGCGCGATGGGAGCTAATCCAGACCCAAACCCAAATGCGAAAAGATGGGTAGGGCTTGAAAAAATGGTTTGCGCTGAAACTTTCATTAATAGTAACTATTCAGTTGCAGTTGTAACTGTTCAGATTGCCTCTAAAATTCATCAGATCAAGGCGCAAAATTTGAGTATATAGGTATATATGATAATTTTGTAACGCAGAGATGGTGAATTTTAGAGGTGAGCTGAATAGTTACCATTAATATATCTCCAGACCAGAGCATGAAACTAAAGCTCTACTCAACCAACCTTAGCAGCTATACGCAAACGAAGTGAGTTAAGCCGAATAAACCCAGCAGCATCTTTATGGTCATAGGCCCCATCATCTTCTTCAAAGGTTGCAATCTCTTCACTAAAGAGACTATTACTCTCTGACTTGCGTCCCACAATAGTTACATTCCCCTTATAGAGCTTAGCCCTAACTACCCCATTTACAACTTTTTGAGTCTCATCAATTGCTGCTTGCAGCATATTACGCTCTGGTGACCACCAATATCCATTATAGACAATCTCCGCATAACGCGGCATCATCTCATCTTTTAGATGAGCAGCTTCACGATCTAAAGTCAATGACTCCATAGCGCGGTGCGCCTTGAGCATTATGGTTCCACCTGGAGTCTCATAACAGCCTCGAGACTTCATCCCCACATAACGGTTCTCAACAATGTCATCTCGTCCAATTCCATTATCTCCACCTATCTTATTTAGTGACTCCAGAATAGTTGCTGGGCTCATCTCTTCCCCATCTATTGCAACAGGATCTCCACTCTTGTATGTAATCTCTATATATGTAGGACTGTCTGGCGCATCTTCTGGTGAAACACTCCAGCGCCACATATCATCTTCTGGCTCATTCCAAGGATCTTCTAAAATATCTCCTTCATAAGAGATATGCAATAAATTTGCATCCATCGAGTATGGAGACTTTTTACCCTGTTTAGCAAAATCAACTTCTATTCCATGCTCCTCTGCATACGCCATTAACTTAGTTCGTGAGAGTAGATCCCATTCACGCCACGGGGCAATAACCTTAACGTCTGGCATCAGAGCATAGGCTCCAAGTTCAAATCTAACTTGATCATTTCCCTTGCCTGTAGCTCCATGCGCGATAGCATCAGCCCCAGTATCCTGCGCAATTTCAACCAATCGTTTAGATATTAGAGGACGAGCAATTGAAGTTCCTAACAGGTACTCTCCCTCATACACTGCATTTGCTCTAAACATTGGAAACACAAAATCACGAACAAACTCTTCGCGCAGATCTTCGATATAGATATCTTTAATCCCCATAGCCTCAGCTTTAGCGCGAGCTGGCTCCACCTCCTCACCCTGCCCTATATCGGCTGTGAAGGTTATAACTTCACAGCCATATACATCTTCTAACCACTTTAGAATAATTGATGTATCAAGCCCACCAGAGTAAGCAAGCACCACTTTTTTAATTTCTGACATTATTGTTCCTTATATTATCTATTATCTTTTTTTAGGAGGAAGAAGATCAGTAATCGTGCCCTCCGCCATCTCTGCGGCAAAACAGAGAGTTTCAGAAAGGGTGGGATGAGGATGAATAGTTAGCCCTATATCTTGCATATCTGCCCCCATCTCAATTCCCAAAACCGCTTCCGCTATCAACTCTCCAGCATTAGTGCCGACAATTGCCGCGCCAATCAAGCGCCCTGTATCTTTATCAAACAGAGCTTTGGTCATACCTTCATCTCGTCCAATACTGAGACTGCGCCCACTTGCTGCCCAAGGGAATGCGCCCTTAGTATAGTTAATACCTTTGGATTTAGCCTCTATCTCAGTCACACCAGCCCAAGCAACTTCTGGGTCTGTATAGGCTACAGATGGAATAGTCAATGGTTCAAATACTGACTTTTCACCAGCAATAACTTCTGCAGCAACTTTAGCTTCATGAGTCGCTTTATGGGCAAGCATTGGTTGCCCAACAATATCTCCAATGGCAAATATATGAGATACATTAGTTCTCATCTGAGTATCAACAGATATAAACCCACTCTCATCAACCTCAACTCCTGCCATATCGGCGCCTATCAACTTACCATTTGGTGCTCGTCCTACAGATATTAGTACTGCATCAAATGTATCTTCAGCAGGAGCTTTACTACCCTCAAAGCCAACTCTAATTCCAGCATCTTCTGCAGCCATTGAGCTTACTTTAGTTTTAAGATATATATTCTCATAACGCTTACTTATTCTCTTCTGGAGAGGGCGTATGATATCCTTATCTGCTCCTGGAATCAGCCCATCCTGCATCTCTACTACAGTTATTTTAGAACCAAGAGCCTCATATACTGTAGCCATCTCTAACCCAATAATTCCACCTCCTACAATCAAGAGTCGCTCAGGAATCTCTTGCAAACGCAATGCATCGGTAGAGTCCCAGACTCGTGGATCATCATGAGGAAAAATAGGAACCTCTACTGAACGAGAACCAGCTGCAATAATTGCATTTTTAAAAGAGATACTCCTCTTGCCATCTGCTGTCTCTACCTCCATACTGTTAGGAGATATAAATTTACCCTCACCTGTTACAACTTCAACTTTACGCTGTTTTGCCAACATTGCAAGACCACCTGTCAAGCGAGTAACAATGCCATCCTTCCAAGATCTCACTTCATCTATATTAATATCTGGGGCATTGAAACTAACTCCATGCTCTTGCATTGAGTTTGCCTCATTTAAAACCTGTGCGGTATGCAGTAGAGCCTTAGATGGAATACAACCCACATTGAGACAGACTCCTCCAATGGATGGGTGGCGTTCCACCATAACCACTCTCTTACCTAAATCTGCAGCTCTAAAAGCAGCGGTATAACCACCAGGGCCTGATCCCAAAACCAACACCTCAGTCTCTATATTCTCCATAGTCATCAGAGTAGCACCTTACAATATTCACGCAGAAGTTGATTTAATTTAGTAATAAAACGAGCACCAGCTGCACCATCAACCACTCTATGATCATAAGAGAGAGCAAGCGGTAGCATTAGACGGGGCTCAAACTCATCTCCATTCCATATAGGCTTAGTTTGAGAACGAGCAACTCCAAGAATAGCAACTTCTGGCGCATTTACAATTGGGGTAAACTGAGTGCCTCCAATGCCACCTAAACTAGAGATAGAGAAAGTTCCTCCTTGGAGATCTGCACTTTTCAGCTTGCCATCTCGTGCACGCCCACTTAACTCCATTAACTCTGCAGCTAAATCATAGATAGTTTTGCTATCTACATCTCTAACTACCGGCACCATTAAACCGTTGGGAGTGTCTACTGCCACTCCAATATTATAATAGCTTTTAACTATTAACTGCTCATTTTCCAAATCAAGAGATGAGTTAAACTGTGGAAACTCTCGTAGCGCAGCAACTACAGCCTTCATAATGAATACTAGTGGAGTTAGTTTAACCCCTCGTTTAGCTGCATCCTCTTTATTAGATTGCCGGAACTCTTCAAGTGCGGTTATATCAGCTTCATCAAACTGTGTAACATGAGGAATATTTAACCAACAAGCATGGAGATGTTTTCCAGATATTTTCTTAATGCGTGAAAGAGGCTCATTTTCAACTTCTCCAAACTTAGAGAAGTCTGGGAGTTTTATCTCAGGAATAGCACTAGTCGCTGGAGCAGCTACACCACCACCGCTAAGAGCTGCCTTAACATACAGCTTAACATCCTCTTTGGTGATACGCCCTTTAACTCCTGTGCCACCAACTTGATTTAATACTACACCTAACTCGCGCGCAAAGCGGCGTACTGACGGGGACGCATGTGCCATTTTGCCATTAGCAGGAGGTGGCGCAGTTACTGGCGACACTGTAGTAGATGGAGATATAGTATTCGCTGCAGGAGCAGAAACTTCACTCTCCTCAACAACACTACTAGTAGATTTCTCAATATCTACAGTTTCAGAGCTCATCTCTTCTTGCTCTATCTCTAGCATTAGAATCAGCCCACCCTCAGAGAGCTTATCTCCAAGCTCAACTTTAAGTTCCTTAACAACTCCATTATATGGAGATGGTATCTCCATAGCTGCTTTATCACTCTCTAATGATATTATGGAATCTTCCTTCTCCACACTATCGCCGACTGCAACCATAATCTCGATCACCTCGACACTATCAAAGTCGCCAATATCTGGGACTACAACCTCACTTATCTGCGTCATAACTTATCCTGTCACACTATTGTTGAAACTCATACTCTACCACTTACCTTGTTATAGGGTTATCTCTTTCTGTATCAACCCCATATTTAACTATAGCCTCAGCTACGATAGATTGATCAACTACGCCATCGTCTGCTAACGCCTTAAGAGCTGCAACAGTGATATGGTTGCGATCAACTTCAAAAAAGTCTCTTAATTTTTCACGAGTATCACTGCGTCCAAACCCATCTGTGCCAAGTGTCTCATATCTACCTGGCACTAGATCCCTAACTTGCTCCGCATACATTTTAATATAGTCGGTAGCTGCAATCACTGGGCCTTCTGCTGATTTCATTACTTGAGCAACATAAGAGCTGCGTGGTTCTGCTGTCGGGTGGAGACGATTCCAACGCGCCACATCTGCGCCATCTCTAGCCAACTCATTAAAGCTGGTAACGCTCCAGATATCAGAACTTACTCCCCAATCTGCCAACAGCATAACTGCAGCTTTCTCAACTTCACGCAAGATCGCACCACTACCTAACAACTGAACCTGCTTGTCACCAGAACCTGAACCAACTGAGTCTAGTTTATAGATACCCTTTATAATCCCCTCTTCAGCACCCTCTGGCATATCGGGATGACGATAATTTTCATTCATCACTGCAATATAGTAGAAGACACTCTCCTGCTCTTTATACATTCTGCGCATACCATCCTGCAGAATAACTGCTAGTTCATAGGTATAGGTTGGATCATAGGAGATACAGTTAGGGATAGTGGATGCAAATATATGGCTGTGTCCATCTTGATGCTGAAGTCCCTCACCATTAAGCGTAGTTCTCCCAGCAGTTCCGCCCATCATAAAGCCACGCGCTTGAATATCACCAGCTGCCCAAGCAAGATCTCCAATACGCTGAAACCCAAACATTGAGTAGTAGATATAGAACGGAATCATACTGATCCCATGATTTGAGTAGGCAGTAGCTGCAGCTATCCACTCAGACATCGCTCCAGCTTCATTAATTCCCTCTTGCAAAATCTGCCCTTTTTCATCTTCTCGATACCACATAACTTTATCATGATCTTCTGGCTCATAGAGCTGCCCAGAAGATGAGTAGATTCCAAGTTGACGGAACATACCTTCCATACCGAAAGTGCGAGCCTCATCTGGTACGATAGGAACAATATGTTTACCAATCTTTTTATCACGAGCCAAAGTTGAAAGTATTCTTACAAATGCCATAGTAGTGGACAGCTCGCGCTCTCCGCTCCCCTTGATGAGCGCGCTAAATGCATCTAATTCTGGAACTTCAAGTGGAGGAGCTTCTACTCTCCGTTCTGGTAGGTAACCACCCAGCTCTTTACGGCGTGAATGTAGATATTCAAGCTCTTCACTTCCCTCTTCTGGTGAGATAAATGGAATCTCCTCCATCTCCGAATCAAGTACAGGAATACTAAAACGATCACGGAAGCGGCGCATATGCTCTACACCCATCTTCTTCTGAGAGTGGGTAGCATTTTGCCCCTCACCAGCCTCGCCCATACCATACCCCTTAACCGTTTTAGCAAGAATAACTGTAGGCTGTCCTTTATGCTCTTTAGCACTTTTATAGGCTGCATAAATTTTACGGGGATCATGTCCTCCGCGAGAAAGCTTCCAGATATCTTGATCTGTCATATCTGAGACCAAATCTAGTAGTTCAGGATAAGCACCAAAGAAGTGCTTACGCACGAAGGCTCCGTCTCGTGACTTATATGCCTGATAATCTCCATCTACCACCTCTTCCATCCTCTTCAGGAGCAGACCACTCTTATCCTTTGCAAGTAGCCCATCCCATCCTGACCCCCAGATAACCTTAATAACATTCCAACCAGCACCACGGAACAGCGCCTCTAGCTCTTGGATAATCTTACCATTCCCTCGTACTGGACCATCCAAGCGTTGTAGGTTACAGTTAATAACAAAAGTTAAATTATCTAACTTCTCTCGCCCTGCTAAAGTGATAGCACCAAGCGACTCGGGCTCATCCATCTCTCCATCACCTAAGAACCCCCAGACTTGACGACCATCAGTATTAACAATCTCTCGATGATCAAGGTACTTCATAAAGCGAGCTTGATATATTGCCTGTAGAGGACCCAGACCCATTGATACTGTAGGAAACTGCCAGAAATCGCGCATTAACCAAGGGTGAGGATAAGATGAGATTCCATTACCATCTGACTCAAACCTAAAGTTTTCTAACTGCTCTCGGCTTATCCGCCCCTCTAAAAATGCCCGTGCATAGATTCCTGGTGCAATATGCCCCTGAAAGAAAATAAGATCACCACCATTTTTAGCATCATTCCCCTTAAAGAAGTGGTTAAAACCCACATCATATAGAGTTGCGGAGGAGGCAAAACTAGCGATATGCCCGCCCACACTCCCAGGCTTATGGTTAGCCTTAACTACCATAGCCATCGCATTCCAACGGATATAAGAGCGCAACTTATGTTCCATCGCTTGATCACCAGGTATACGCTCTTGTTGATGAACAGGAATAGTATTCACGTAAGCAGTATTAGAGCTATACGGCAGATTCACTCCAGAACGGCGTGCACGATCTATCAAACGCTCTATTAAAAAGTGAGCTCGTTCTGCCCCTTCAATCTCTATCACCGACTCTATCGCTTCTAGCCACTCTTGGGTCTCTTGTGGATCACTCTCTTGTGGTGTACTCATAAAATAACCTCTATATTTTCTTTATCAATAATATCTACAAATTCATATCTACAAATTAATACTTGCTAATAATTCGTATATCATCCATTCTTAAACGCTTCAGGTCAAGTTGGATTTACTGTATTATCTTCACAATGAAAAACAACATAACAAAAAATAGTTTAACTATAACCCGCCCTGATGATTGGCACCTTCATCTTCGAGACGGTACAGCACTTAAAGCTGTACTTCCAGATAGCGCACATCAATTTGGGCGCGCCATCATTATGCCGAATCTATCTCCCCCAGTAAGTGATAGTAGTGCAGCTCTACTCTATAAGCAACGAATAACTGATCTACTCACAACAGATTCAGCTCTCAATAAAAGAGAGTCATTCGAACCACTTATGACCATCTACCTAACTGACAACACAACTCCAGAGATGATAGCAGAGGCAGTAGCAGACGACGTGGTAGTTGCCGCAAAACTATATCCTGCAGGAGCGACTACTAACTCTGATCTTGCAGTTACCAATATTAAGAATATTTGGGATACACTGGAAAAGATGGCAGAGCTGGAGATGCCGCTTCTTCTACATGGAGAGGTAACAACTTCAGGCGTAGATATTTTTGATCGTGAAGCGTGTTTTATTGATCAAGTCTTAAGCAACATAGTGGAGAGAATTCCGCAGCTGCGGATCGTACTAGAGCATATAACCACAAAAGAGGGGGTTGAGTTTGTAGAGAGTGGCTCCACCAACATTGCTGCAACCATCACTGCACACCATCTACTAATAAGTAGAAATGCAATGTTTCAAGGAGGAATGCGCCCTCACTACTACTGTCTACCACTCCTAAAACGGGAAGAGCACCGTATTGCGCTTCTCAATGCAGCAACTAGTGGCAACCCTAAATTTTTCCTCGGTACAGATAGTGCGCCACACCCACAACACGCTAAAGAGAGCGGATGTGGCTGTGCTGGAATCTATACCGCACATGCTGCTATAGAGCTCTACGCAGAGGCATTTGAGAGTGTAGATAAAATAGAGATGCTGGAGGGGTTTTCTAGTTTTTATGGTGCTGATTTTTACAGACTACCTCACAACATAGATACTATAACTCTTCACCGCGAGGAGTGGGAGGTACCAAATAGTTTAGAGTTTGGAACTGAGTCGTTAATACCATTTAGAGCAGGTGAGAAACTACACTGGAAGATGCTATAATAATTAGTGAGGATATAATATAACTAGTCAGTTGCAGTTGTAACTACGTTCGGCAGGCGAGGCGGTACTGATCTGGTAATCTACGCGCAATCCCCTGTGGCAAGCCAAGATGTGATAGTTCACAAAGAGCCTTTCGATACACGCTCTTCTTAAAGTAGATCACATCACCTATCGGATCCCAATAATCCACCCAACGCCACTCATCAAACTCAGGATGCTCAACTGAGTCCAAATTAAAGCTATTATCTTGAGCAACTAGGCGTAATAGAAACCACTTCTGCTTCTGCCCAATACAGAGCGGTTTCTGCTCACTACGAATACAACGCTTTGGAAGTTGATACTTTAACCATCCACGGGTAGAACCTAATATCTCGACATGCTCTGGCTTAAGCCCAACCTCCTCATAGAGCTCACGATAGAGCGCGTCCTCTGGGCTCTCACCCATTTTAATCCCGCCCTGTGGAAACTGCCACCCATCCTGCCCAACACGACGCCCCCAAAATAGTCTATTCTCACTATTAATCACCACAATCCCAACATTGGGGCGGTATCCATTTTCATCAATCATCTTAATTTTCACTCTAGTATTAATTTTGTTAGAAGTCTACCATACAAAATATATATAAGTTGTATAATACACAGTTATGTCACTTGCAATTTTTGATTTAGATAACACTCTTATTGGTGGAGATAGCGACCACCTCTGGGGGGACTTTTTAGTGCGCCACAACTATGTTGATAGAGAATTCCATAGCAGTGAAAATGATCGCTTCTTCGATCTATACAACGCTGGAAAATTAGACATATATGAGTGGCTAGAGTTTCAATTCAAACTATTTACAGACAACCCTTACGCTAGATTAGTAAAATGGCACCAAGCCTTTATGGAGGAGATGATTAAACCTGCTCTTCTACCCAAGGCAGCAACCTTGATTGAGTCACACCGTAAACTCGGTGACACCCTCCTAATCATCACTGCCACTAATCACTTTATCACTGCTCCAATTGCTGAATTGCTTGGTATACCAAATCTCATTGCAACTAATCCTGAGATGATAGATGGTGAGTTTAGCGGTAGAGTTGCAGGACTTCCATCTTATCAAGAGGGTAAAATTACCCGTCTTAATGAGTGGCTAGGCAGACCTGAACAGAGCAATATATCTATGGATAACTCCTCTTTTTATAGCGACTCACACAACGATCTGCCGCTATTAGAGAGTGTATCTAGACCAGTGGCAGTTGATCCAGATGACATATTACGCAGCACTGCAACTGAGAGAGATTGGGAGATCATCTCTCTCCGCAGTTAAGGGGGTGAATAAGTTTCTATTCTTTGGGGGAGTAGTTGCTGTTGGAGTGGTCTCTGCTATCTTCGCATCCCTTGCTCTTCTTAGTGAAGAGATATTTAGAAGCTCTATTCAGAGCTCATCATACATCCCATTCATCTTAACTCCAGCAGGATTAGTTATAGTATCTCTTCTCACCCGCCGCTACTTTCCTAACGCTAAAAGTAGCGGCATTCCACAGACTATTGCCGCTCTAGAGATGGAATCCCACCAACAACGCAGTAAGTTACTCTCACTAAGAATAGCTGCTGGAAAAGTAGGAATGTCACTTCTAGCCCTACTATCAGGCGCATCTATTGGAAGAGGTGTGCCAACTGTTCATATCGGAGCATCAATCCTATACAGTATTGGAAGAGATACTAACTCTTCGAGTGTAGAGTTAGATAGCCGACTGATTCTAGCGGGAGGAGCGGCAGGTCTTGCTGCCGCATTTAATGCCCCACTCGCTGGAATTGTATTTGCTCTCGAAGAGCTCAACCGCTCTGCCCGCCACCATATCAATAACTCTATATCTACATCAGTAATTCTAGCCGCACTTTTAGCCGGAGTAGTAGCAATTATAATCTTAGGAGACTATCACTACTTTGGACAGAGCGAGGCATCTCTAAACTTAGGCTCCACCTTTAACCTCACCACCATCAGCGCAGTTATAGTTTGTGGAGTTATGGGAGGGGCAATTGGTGGCATCTTTGCATCTACCTTAATTCACGGAACTCGTCATATAACTCCTCTCCTCATTAAACACCCAATATTAGTTCCTGCACTATGCGGAGTTGTGATTGCTACAGCTGGGCTACTCTCTGACAATAGCTCTTTTGGAACTGGCTATAGAGAGGCGCACGCATTTATAAATGGCTCATACAGTGATGGTAACTTAGCGAGCGGCTTCAACTACTCCATAATGAAGATGGTTGCGACTATTGCATCTTTCTTTAGCGGTATACCTGGCGGCATTCTCACCCCATCACTAGCAACCGGCGCAGGATTAGGGGCTGGCTTTGCACAGTGGTTTCCAGCAGAACTACTTCCAGCTATGGTCTTAATGGGAATGGTTGGATATTTTGCTGGAGTGGTACAGACCCCAATAACTGCATTTGTAATTGTTATGGAGATAACCGATAATCAACAGATGCTGCTTCCACTAATGGCTACTGCCTTTATAGCCTACAACATCTCCAAGATTTTCTGCCCTAAACCTATATATTTACTCCTAGCAGAAAGTTTTTTAGATAGTGACGCTAGAGATAGAAGAGATCATAGGAAAGCGATAAAAGAGTCAATATAAAGAGAAAAATAATGAACAATAAACTACTAAAAATTTTACAGCCAACCATTCTATTAGTTGTGGTTAGTGGGTTTTTTATACTCCAGCGCGAAAGCTTTAACAGCGCCAAGATAATTCACTTACTCGCACTAATATCTTGGTTTGCAGGACTCTTCTACCTTCCTCGCCTCTTTGTCTATCACGCGATGAGTGAAAGAAAGAGCACTCCAGAACCTGCGCTAATTGCAACTCTAAAAGTGATGGAGCATAAACTCTTCTACTATATTATGACTCCAGCAATGGTGCTAACTATAGTTGCTGGTTTCTGGATGGTAGATCTCTGGCAATGGACTTTTCCTGTATGGCTCCATATTAAACTAACTGCAGTTGCGCTACTTCTTATCTATCACTACCAGTGCTGGAGAGTGGTTAACAGATTTAAAGAGAATACAAATAATAAGAGCCACGTCTACTACCGCTACTTTAACGAGATACCAACAGTACTACTTATTGCGATTGTGATCTTAGTTGTGGTCAAGCCCATTCTTTAACTAAAACTCTTAATTTAAACTTTTAATTACACCCATTCTGCTCTGGTTCACTCCCCTTAATAAACGGGATAAAACGGGAGCCGTTACATCCTTTATATGCTCTACCTCCTACTGAATCCACCCAGAACTGCTTCACCCCTTCTGGATAGTTTATTTTAAGCGGCTTTACTTTAAGCTTTGAGAAAAGTTGTTCCCACACCTTCAGTGCACCACTAGCCCCCGTCAACTCTGCAGAGCTATTATCGTCACGCCCCATCCACACTACTGCAAGATGGTTACCGCTAAAACCACTAAACCAGCTATCTCTTAACTCATCACTAGTTCCAGTTTTACCAGCTAAATTTAAGTGTGGAGAAAGGGTCTTATTTAACGAACGAGCTGTACCATTACGTACCACTTCTTGCATCCCCCACTGAAGCAGAGACACAGCCTCACTAGATGCAACTTCATTCACCTCCATTGGGTAACGACTTAATAGTTTTCCGCTACTATTAAGAACTGCTCGAATAGTGCGTAGCGGGATCTTAACTCCACCATTAGCTATAGGCTGATAAATCTCTGTAACCTCCACTGGAGATAACTCTAACGCCCCCAAAAAAAGCGAGGGATAAAGTGGAATATTTCGTTCAACCCCAAGACTCTGTAAAATATCTGCCACATTTTCAATCCCAATTTCCGAACCAGTTCTGGCAGTAGATAGATTATAAGAGTGGCTAAGAGTTTTATAGAGCGGAACCTGACCGTGCTCCTTATGATCATAATTTTTGGGATTCCAGACTTTACCTCCACTCTCTACACTGAAATCTCTATCCTCAAGCTGAGTAAGTAGAGTGTAGCGTTGTGGCATCTCTAGTGCAGCCAAAAATAGCGGCGGCTTAACCAGAGAACCTATTGGACGCAACGCATTAAGTGCTCGGTTAAATCCTCTATCTCTTGGATTACGCCCACCTACTATAGCCTCAATCTCACCCCGCGCATAATCAGCAACTACTACAGCTCCCTGCAACCTGCTTTTACCACCCTGCTCTAACCTTTTAATTTGCCCTATTAGTGCCTGTTCAGCCTCATCTTGAACTAGAGGATCTAAAGAGCTGAAAATCTGGAGTCCACCCGTTCGCAACTCCTCCCTAGGGTACTGCTCTAAAATATGGGCTCTTACTAACTCCAAAAATGCTGGATAGCGATAACTGCCAGCAATAGATTTAGTCACTACTATCGCCTCTTGTTGCGCACTAATCATCTGACCCTCGCTTATCACCCCTTCTCGTTGCATAAGAGTAAGCACTAAATTACGCCGCTTCTTCGCTCTCTTAGGATGTCTGCGCGGATTATAACGAGATGGTCCCTTCAACATACCGACCATCAACGCCGACTCTGCCAAAGTAAGATCACTGGCACCATGCCCAAATAGAAAACGGCTTGCTGTCTCAACCCCGTGAATGGAACGCTGTATATCCTGCCCCCAGTAAACCTCATTGAGATAACTCTCTAGGATCTGCCACTTCTGATAGCGATACTCTAAAATTAGTGAAATCAATGCCTCATTCAGCTTGCGCAAAATAGTCCGTTCTGGAGTTAAAAAAAGATTCTTCACCAACTGTTGGGTTAGCGTACTGCCCCCCTGTACCGCTCTACCTGCACGAATATTGGCAATAGTTGCGCGCACAATAGAGAGTGGACTAATCCCAATATGACGAGAGAAATTACGATCCTCTGTAACTAGCAGAGCCTTAACTAAATACTCGGGCACCGCATCAAGTGAGGTGAGCATTCTATCCTCACCATGTGCTGGATGAAAACTTCCAATCTGCAGTGGATCCAATCTAACAGCTCCCACGATAATATTTTCACCTGATGCCATACTGCTCCGCAGAGTTTTAATCTTATACTGAGAACCACTACCAAAAGAGAGCTCTACTACCCTTGCCGCTTCGTATCCATCTTGAAAATTAAAAGGGCGACGATAGATAGATACAACATCACCTCTCAACATATATGTTCCAGTAGATTGCATCTTATTGTGTTTACGGTATCCCAACATATCAAGGTGGTTAACCAGCTGTGTTGGAGTAAGGTCTTTTCCCACATACAGCTCCAACGGAGCGGCAAACACTTGAGCTGGAAGATCCCACTGCTTCCCCTCAAATGAGCTTCGAACTGTATAGTCCAGCCAGAGTATATATAAGATAAACGGTGGCAATAGCAAAATAAATAGTGAGCGCAGCGGAGCACGCCAACTAAGAATAGGTGATGTTTTCTGCTTAGGAGGGCTCTTTTTAGATACCCTCTTTTTGGGAACTCCTCTCTTTTTAGAGGAGCTATTTTTACTTTTTATACTCACAATAGATCTAGTCTATCACGCAACAATAGAACATACTCGCTACACTATTCTAACTCACCAAACCTATTCCACAGTAAAGCAGTCAAGAAATATATGCGCTTCAAAAGTTATGATGGTATAATTCCTCCATTCAAACACCAATCAAGCTTGAGGATTTATATTATGGCTATAGCAGTAAATGATGAGTTTAAAGTTTCTAATGATGCAGAGCAACAATTAGCGTCTCTTCTACAAGAAGAGAACAGTGAAGATATTCAAGGAGTACGGATCTATGTTGCAGGAAGCGGCTGCAGTGGAACTCAGTGGGGCATGACATTTGCCGATAAAGTAGCTGATGATGATGCAGTATTAGAGTCAGGTAAATTAAACATATATGTTGATCCTCAGTGTCTAGCCACTCTAGATGGAGTTGAGATAGATTATGTAAATGGGCCGCAAGGACCTAGTTTTGTATTTAATAATACTAAAGCACCTGATAGTGGTGGTTGCGGCTCTTGTGGATCAGCTACCTCCGGCGGAGGCTGCTCTTAAGCACAGTAAATATAAAGTAACTATAAAAACCTCTTGGCGAGAACCTTGAGGTTTTTTTATGATAGAATTTTACCTTATGGAAAATAGCAAAATAACTTTTATTGGTGGCGGCAATATGGCTTTAAGTCTAATTGGCGGTCTAGTCTCTGGCAACTGTCCTGGCGGAAATATAAGCGTTTCCGATCCAGATAGTGAACGCTTGAAGTTACTTCAGGATCAATTTGGAGTAAAAACATTTGTAGCTGACAACTGTAATGCCGTCGTAGATGCTGATATTGTACTACTTGCAGTAAAGCCTCAACAACTCGCTGCGGTTGCTACAGAGATCGCTTCATCGCTAACCAATAAATCACTACTTATATCTATCGCAGCTGGAGTTAGGGAGCCAGATCTACAGCGCTGGTTAGGTGGAGGACATGCAATTGTACGCACTATGCCGAATACACCATCACTCCTACAGAGTGGTGCTACAGCACTCTATGCAAACTCAGAGGTAACAGAGAATCAACGCAATTTAGCAGAATCTATTATGCGTGCCGTAGGGGTCACCGCATGGCTTGATGATGAGAGCCAGTTGGATGCAGTTACTGCAATATCTGGTAGTGGACCAGCCTACTTCTTCCTCCTAATGGAAGCGATGGAGCGTACTGGAGTAGAACTAGGATTAAGTGCAGAGAGTGCTAGACTTCTAACCTTGCAAACTGCATTTGGAGCAGCAAAGATGGCTCTTGAGTTACCAAAAAGCAGCTCGGAACTACGCCAACAAGTCACTTCTCCTGGCGGAACTACAGAGCAAGCAATATTAACTTTTCAACAAGGTGAGTTCGAGAACTTAGTTAAAGATGCAGTAAGTGCAGCCCACAAACGTTCTATTGAACTAGGTGATATACTGGGAGATCAATCACTAGAGGGAGCCCCATAATGAACAATACTGCTGGAGCAGGTATAATACTGATCCAAACTCTACTTGAAATTGTAGTGCTGATAGCACTACTCCGTTTTATGCTGCAGTGGGTAAAAGCAGATCAATACAACCCTATATCTCAGGCTATAGTTCGCATTAGTGATACCTTCTTAAAGCCTCTACGCTCCTTCGTACCATCGACAGATAAGGTAGATAGCGCATCACTAATATTCCTGTTCGCTCTTCAATACATAAGCATAACTCTCGCTACTACTGGGACTACTCCCACTGTTTTAGTTTTTGCAACCATAGCTGCAATAGTATCCTTAATTGCCAACATTCTATTTTGGTCGATATTCATCCTCTCAATTCTAAGCTGGTTTCAATCATCAATTGAAAACCATCCTGGTATAACACTCCTCCGCCAGTTTTCTGCGCCTATCTTAAACCCAATTCGCAAATTAATACCAGCAAATGGTGGAGTTGATTTCACCCCCATCATAGGGCTATTAGGGGTAAAAATATTTGAGGTGATAGTGACTGCAATTCTACAAGATCTTGCTCGCGCACTCTAATGAAAGATTCAATTGGGATCGTCAGCCCAGAGAGCGCAGAATTCAGACAACCGCTCAAACTACGCAGTGGTGACACCCTAAACTCCTACAAATTAGTATATGAGACTTACGGCACACTTAATCAGGATGCGAGCAATGCAATCCTTATTTGTCACGCCCTCTCTGGCAACCACCACGCTGCGGGCTACCACTTAGACAAAAATGGAGATCCAGAACGAAAACCAGGGTGGTGGGAGACAGCTATTGGTCCAGGAAAACCGATAGATAGTGACCGCTTTTTTATAGTATCACCAAACAACCTTGGGGGATGCGATGGTTCTACAGGACCAGCCACCATCAACCCTGCGAGTGGAATCCCTTATGGACCAGACTTCCCATTTGTAACAGTTGAAGATTGGGTAGAGAGCCAAGCCCTTCTTGCAGATAGACTTGGAATTGATAAGTGGGCAGCGGTAGTAGGAGGAAGCCTTGGCGGAATGCAAGTTTTACAGTGGAGCATCTCCTATCCAAAACGGATACAACACGCTGTAATAATTGCTGCAGCCCCAAAACTTACCGCACAAAATATAGCATTTAATGAAGTGGCACGCCAAGCAATTCGCACCGATCCAGACTTCCATGAAGGTCGCTACCTAGAGCATACAGATACTATTCCAGAACGAGGACTGCGCCTAGCACGGATGTTAGGACATATAACCTATCTATCAGATGAAGCGATGGGAGCAAAATTTGGGAGAGAGCTGCGCGATGGACAGATAAATTACGGCTATGGAGTGGAATTCCAGGTAGAGAGCTACCTCCGCTACCAAGCTGACAGCTTTATCGGTAGATTTGATGCCAACACATACCTCCTAATGACCAAAGCTCTTGACTATTTTGACCCAGCCTTAAACCACGCTGACAATCTATCTGTAGCACTAAAAGATGTAAAATCAAAATTTTGCGTAATCTCCTTCACCAGTGACTGGCGCTTTCCACCGCAACGCTCACAAGAGATTGTACGATCACTAATAGATTGTGGACTAGATGTTAGTTATGCCGAGATAGAAGCTAACCATGGACATGACGCATTTTTAATGCCAATCCCTCAATACCTAAATATACTGCAGGCATATATGGATAAAGTGATAGATAGAGATGATTTTGGAGATAGTAACAGTGAGTGATATGCGCCCAGATCAAGAGTTAATTTGTAACTGGATAGAAGATGATAGTCGCATCTTAGATCTAGGCTGTGGTGATGGAACTCTACTAAACTCACTTATAGAAAGACGCAATGTTAAAGGGTATGGTCTCGAGCTCAATGATAAAAAAGTATTGGGGTGCTTTACTAAAGGGGTTAATGTAATTCAGTCAGACCTAGACCACGGACTTAGTGACTACTTCGACAACAACTCCTTTGACTATGTAATTATGAGCTTAACTTTACAGGCAATGAACTTTCCAGATAGACTCTTAGATGAGATGTTACGAGTTGGTCAAGAGGGAATTATCACCTTTCCAAACTTTGGATACTGGAAAAATCGCATCCAGCTTTTACTAAAAGGAAAAATGCCCGTTACCAAAAGTCTGCCCAACTTCTGGTACAACACCCCAAACATCCACCTCTGCACCATGAAAGACTTTGAACTTCTATGTAGAGAGAAAAAGATTCACATTATCCAGCGTACAGTCATAGGGAGTCGGCATAAAATAGCCCCGAACCTATTAGGAGAGACTGCAATCTACCGATTTAAGAGAGAGTAACCCCGCTATATAAACTCAGAGTTGACCTGCCCACTCTAATATGTCAATATGCGCAGTTATGAATATTATTATGAATTTAAGAAGAATAGTTATCTCAACCAAAATCAATCTGCTCGTTATTAGTGTAGCACTTGTTAGTCTGCTCGCACTACTCCCTTTCCAGGCCAGCGCGGAACAGTCTAAAACATTTGGTGAACATACCATCCATTACAATGCATTTCGTGCAGATACCTTAACTCCAGAGATTGCTAGACTGCACGGCATAGTAAGAAGTAGTCATCGTATTGTAATAAATGTAACTGTTATAAAAAAAGGTAGTGAAGGGGAGATGGGCAGTGCTGTTGAAGCGGATATATGGGGAATCGCAACCAATCTAAATGGACAGAACAAGTCTCTTCACTTCTTTCCTCTACGAGAGGAGGGGACGGTCTACTATATAGATCAGCTCCGCATAACTGATAAAGAGAGGCTAAACTTTAAGATCTTTATTGATCTACAACCATTCTCAACCAACATAACTCAAGTTGGGAAAATTGATAAACAGATTGTAGAGATAAATTTCTCTCAGCAATTTTTCACTGATTAACGACAGCGTAGACTCTGCTCGCTATATAACCCTCTCATTTCCTCCATCAATTGGAATTTGAGCTGCGGTTGTTTTTGCAAATAGTTCTCCACAGAGTTCGGCTGTAAGCTCTGCGACATCTCTACTACTCACCTCTACCCCCATAACATTTCTACTTTTATACTCAGCCACACTCATCCCATAATGTTGTGCGCGGCTCTGTAACACTTCTTCACTCCATATCCCTGTATCAAATACAGCATCTGGATGGAGAGCATTGACTCTTATCCCATCTCTGCCCCACTCAAGTGCAGCAATGCGCATTAGTTGAACAAGTGCTGCTTTAGATGCGGAGTAAGAGGCTGCCCCCTCTCCTGGTGCTGAAACATTTTTAGAGCCCATAACTACAATGCGCCCGCCATTAGGTGCTAACTTAAGGAGAGGATAGCTCTCACGCAGTAGTGCTAAGTTGCTATCTAAGTTAACCTCTAGCACTCGTCTCCAGCTCTTACTATCTAGTTCTGCTATATGGGTTCCTCCAGGAAATAGCCCTGCATTTAGGACTACCATATCTATACCACCAAAACGGCGCACCCCCTGCTCTAGGGCGGATCGTTGCGCATCTTCATCTGCTATATCACACTCTACACCTAAAAATGAGCTCTGACTGCTTGGATATAGATCAACAATAGAAGGATCTATATCCAAGCCAATTACTGTAGCACCTCGTGCAATAAATGAAGCGACACACGCTCTGCCTATCCCTGAAGCAGCCCCTGTCACTAGAGCCACCTCTCCCTGAAATTGTGGAGCAACACTGCTCTTCTTCAATTTAGCTTGTTCCAGATCCCAATATTCAAGATTGAATATATCACTCTCTGGAAGGGTTCTCCATCCACCCAAGCTCTCCGCTCGCTCAATGCAGACCATAGTATGTTCATATAGGTCTGCCACTATATCTGCATCCTTAACACTTTTTCCAACCACACAAAGTCCTAAAGATTGATCTAACACTACTCTTGGCGCTGAATCTAATATTGTTTTAGCTTCAGTTGCATTAGGAGAGTGCTGTTCAAAATATTTTCTGTATTCGTCTCCATAAGCAGTAACATCGCGCCCTACCATAGGGATGCGTTTAGTGCGAAGTACATGGTCCGGAGTTACTGGCCCACGGCAGGCGATATCTGCCACCATATCTTGGTTGGAAAAATTTAAGCCAGCCCTACTCTGAACCATCTGCATGATCATAGGAGACCCTGCCGCCACAGATATATCTGC
>JABHVM010000060.1 GCA_018658305.1 Thiotrichales bacterium
CATGGGATTATCCATATAGCAGTGTGCATGCGCACCTTAGTGGTAAAGATGAATTGGATATTATTAATCCAAATCACTTATTAGATTTGGTAGGCGATTGGAAGCTTTACTTGAGCCAGTCTCAAGGTGATAAAGTGACTGATTTGCAAAAGCATACTCGTACCGGTAGACCACTTGGTGCAGAAGGTTTTGTACAGATGGCGGAAAAGATTGTTAGTCGAGTGTTGAGCAAGGGTAGGCCAGGTCCAAAGAAAAAAGATAATTAATTAAGTGTTGTGTCCCCTTATCTACCCTTATCTACCAACCAATAAGTGCACAATTAAAAAGCGAGTTTAGTCCACAATATATCAAGGAGCCCCTGATCAAGTCATGCACGATTCAGTTCGCGCAGACTTAATCAGAGGTTCCCTAATCTTCCAAATCATCAATATTAACTTTCAGCACTTTTGCTATTGCTCTAATGTTTTTCAATGTTCCGTCACGCTTATGATTTTCTATCTGCGATAGGTAGGCTTTACTAATCCCAACTTTTTTTGACAACTGCTCTTGGGTTAAGTTTCGCTCTCTTCTCCACGCCTTGATAGGGTGCATACCATCTAAAATAGGATGAGCGACTTCGGATGGAATACGGAACCCATCATCATTTTCATTAAATGCTTTTAACTCTGCTATCTCTTCCAGCTCTTCAAGTGATGGTGTAATGGTCTCAAACAGATCCATTGGAATAATTGCATATTCTCGTATTCCATTTTGTTCAATAAATTGTATGGTACTCATTGGTATGCACCTCCGCGCGGTTTTATTTTTAATATATCAATCGTCAAGAGTTTATCCTTTAGTGTATAAAATACTCTCCAATTTCCAACTCTAAGCCGGTATTCCTCTGATCCCGTCAACTGAATTACATTATTATTTTGATGGTAAGGGTTCTCTGCTAAGTTTTCAATCTTGCTGCGAATAAGCTTTAAGCTGTTTCGAGGCATTTTTTTAAGTGCTTTCAAAGATTCTCTACTGTACTCTATTTTAAACATAACTCTTATGTTAGCAATATGCTAACACTTTGTCAAGAATAAAGCCAAGCAAACCAAGCAGCTTACCTTGACAAATTGTATCAGCTTGGAATATTATATCTCACAATGTTGAATTAACTATTTTAGGAGTTTTAATATGAATATTAAACCTACTATCGTTGGGCTATCTTTGGCTACTATTTTCTCTGCCACACTAGAGGCTGGTCCTAAATGATTACGGGTTTGGGGGGGTATTTGGAGCTGGTTGTGCATTTCAAGGTTGAATCTAAGTTGTGAAAATATTAGAAAAAATAGGGGATTCTTGGACTCGCCATGCAATTGTAAAGTTTCAAAAGCTTTTTTTGCCAGTGGTAATAGTTGTGTTTACAATGGTGTTAGATATATATGTCACAAGTAAGAAAGCAGCGCTAGAGGCTATTCACTCATCAGAACAAAAATCTATAAGTGTTGGAGTAACATCGATTGAGAAGATCTTGCACAGTGTGACAAGTGACCTCGGCTTTCTTGTTAAGCAGCACACTATGACTAAAATAGCACCTGCTCATAGTGAAGAGGCAAAGAATCTAGAAAAAGATTGGTTGGCTTTCTCGTTATCAAAAGGTGTTTATGATCAGATTCGGTGGATGGATCATACTGGACAGGAAAAGGCTAGGGTCAACTACAACAAAGATAAGCCAATAATCATCCCAAAACAAGAACTTCAGGATAAAAGCAAAAGATATTATTTTGCTGATGCTCTTAAGTTAAATGAGGGGGAATTCTTTATTTCCCCCTTAGATCTCAATATTGAAAAGGGGAAGATTGAACAACCCATTAAGCCAATGATACGAATTGGGACGCCTGTATTTGATGAAAGCGAACAAAAACAAGGCGTTCTTCTTTTGAACTACCGTGGAGAGAGAATCCTTACTGTGTATAAAGAATCAATGGGGGATAGTGGTTCTAGGGCATGGATGCTGAATCGAGATGGGTACTGGTTAAAGGGGACAAACCCAGAAATGGAATGGGGGTTTATGTATAAAAACAGAGAAAATTCGATGCGTGAAAGATACCCAGAAGCATGGAAAAAAATTGTATCTGAAGATAGGGGGCAGTTTGTAGATGAATATGGCTTGTGGACATTTTCAACAATTTATCCGCTTGTTGAGGGGCAAAAAACAAGCAGCGGTACAAGTGAAGCTTTTTCATCCAGCTTGACTAACTTAGAGTTTCATGATTATTACTGGAAGTCTGTGCTGTTTCTTCCTGAGGAGCAGTACCAAACTCCAATCAATGAAAGTCGTTACTGGTTATTAATTATTTCGACTTTGATTATTCTTGGGTATGGTTATAGCAGTTGGCGATTAGCAAAATCCTGGGTTGCTGAAGAAAGGGCTGAAGCTGAGTTAAAGAAAATTAATGAGGGTCTTGAGCATATTGTTGAGCGAAGAACAAAAGAGCTTAAGAGTGAAATTCAGACTCGAATCAAGACTGAGAATGAGTTAAGAGAGAATGAGGAGCGGTTTCGTTCTATAACTTCAACCTCATCTGTTGCAATGATTATTACAGTCAATGACTCTGGTAATATCGTTACTTGGAATCCTGCTGCTGAAAGAGGATTCGGTTATTCTGAATTAGAAATGCTTGGAGAGCCTTTGGTGAAAATTATTCCCTCTGAGTATCAGGAAGAGTATCTCAGAGGTCTTGAACAAGCAGTAAATAGAGAGGATTTTAAACTAATTAATAAAACTGTAGAGCTGGCAGGATTGAATAAGCTAGGTGTAGAGTTTCCGATAGAATTTTCATTGGGAACATGGAAACAATCTGAGACAAGATATTTTAGTGCTGTTGTACACGATATTAGTGATAGAAAGAAAATAGAGGATGAGCTGAGACATTTTGCGAACCATGATGTTTTAACTGGACTGCCAACACGCCGGCTCTGCTTGGATAGAATAGAGCAGGCGATAGAATCAGCACGTCGGGATAAAAAACAGACGGCTGTTTTATTTATCGATTTAGATGGGTTTAAATCAATTAACGATACAATGGGGCATGAGGCAGGTGACGCACTACTTGTTGACGTGGCGAAGAGGTTGTCTGGCTGCCTTAGAGCAGTCGATACGGTTGCTCGAATAGGTGGGGATGAGTTCGTGGTAGTTTTATTCGATATTGCCGAAAAAATAGATATTGATGCGATTGCCACTAAAATAGTTGAGAGTATCTCTTCTCCATTCCAGCTTAGTTTTGGAGAGAGCTTGATCGGATGTAGTATAGGAATTTCAGTTTATCCAGATGATGCTGATACTCCAGAAGAGCTCCTAAAACTTGCTGATTCATCCATGTATTCAGTAAAAAATAGCGGCAAGAATAACTATCTGTTCGTATAATATTTACACCTAATCTGTTTTAGTATAGATGACCATGGTTTAAAAATAGAAGTGTGTAAGCGGGCGAGAATCACAATACAATACAATATCTATCTTACCTTGACAAAATGTATCAGCTTAGAATATTATATCTCACAATATTAAATTAACTATTTTAGGAGTTTAAAAATGAATATTAAACCAGCTATCGTTGGACTATCCTTAGCCACCATTTTCTCTGCCACACTAGAGGCTGGCAATAACGGAGGATTTAGTGAGTGGGCAACAGTTACTAATGTTACACCTGTTGAGAAAAACTATACGATACGCAAGCCAGTCGAGAAATGTTGGACGGAGACAGTAAGAGTAGAGCAACCTGGATCATCGGATGGGAGTTATACTAACGAACTACTAGGTGGTCTACTGGGAGGAGTTATTGGTAATCAATTTGGAGGTGGAAGCGGTAAAGATGCGATGACTTTAGCGGGAGCAGCACTTGGCGCATCTGTAGCTAATGATCAAGAGAAAATAGACTCTGGAAGATCTAACAACAGATCTCAATATAGAGAAGTTGAGCAGTGTGAAACCGTATATGAGACAGAGAAGAGAAGAGAGGTCTCACACTACATTGTAAATTACAGCTATAGTGGACATAACTTCTCAACTAAGATGAATAGAGATCCAGGCGACTCTATTAGAGTAAGAGTTAAAGTTACACCTCAATAGTACACTAAACTACACAGGCAGATTAAATATCAGGTATTTTAAAAAAATCTCTATTTTATGGTAGAATATGCGCTTAATTTTATGTGTATATTTATATTTACTATATTTGGATTTATTAAATGGAACAAATTTTAGAGATAAGAGAGGGGTGTAATACTCCAGAGCAGTTGATTAAAAGTCTCCCTTTTTCACGCTTTCTTAAACAGTACAAGATAGAGTTTATTGATAACTTGGATAATAGAGGTGAGAGACATCAGAATGAGGCGATGCATAAAGTCAGCTTCATTAAAAATGTCTCTGCTAGAAATCTATTAAACATCTTAGCTCTGAGTGATGAAGAGGTTGCTAATGACTCTGAAAGATGTCGTAATGTGGTCCGCTTTATAGATGGTGCATTTCACCATTTCCGCTCCAGTAGCTATTCTCGTTTAGTACGCTTGCAGAATGATGTGGTCTCTACAGGCTCTGAGACCCCGGACTCTGTTAAAGATAAGGTTACAGAAAAAGCTGGCTCTCTCTCTGATCTAATATTGGAAACTAGACGAAGATTATTGCGTAAAGTTGGGCTAGAAAAGGGTGTTCGTAGAAGTCACGGCTTGGATGTGTCCCCAAATGTGACCGCTGGAGAGATCTCTGGTCACTACTTTAATCTTCCCGCAGATTATGTGTCGCTCTCTCATGTTCCGCTAACTATTGCAGCAGACATCAAAACTGGGGTGGATTATTCAACTCCATCTAATAAGCGAGCAGAACCATTTTACGAACTCTCGTACAATCCACTTAATCTAGATAATTTTAATCCAGAAGATTGGGTCTCGGTACCACTGCAAGTTGGAGCGTGGTTAATTGTAGTCTACCTGCATAAGTCGCGTGGTAGTATTGAGATGGAGCCAGGACTTCTAAATCTCTTCCCATTCGCTAGTGTGGTTGATCTGAAAAATGGTAAGCGACCTGATGGGATCTTTATATTTAGTGATCCAAATGCTGCTGATCATGATCTCGGATATTTCTGGGATAAGGATAATGATATTTTAGTTGGGTTAGTTCCTGATCGAGATGAGCTTAAATATTTCGGCTACTGTAAAAAACCAGTGTTAACTCTCCACAATGTGTTGGCTATTCGTAAAGGCGAGATTCCTCTGCACTGCGGATGTACACGCTATCTAGTTCGTTTCGATGGAGAGGAGGGGAGTGAGGGCGAACCATACATCTCTGAAATGCTAATTAAGGCTGATGATATGGGGCGCATATCTATTGATGGCGATAAACCAATATTCTATGGAACAGAAACAGGAGCATTTGCCTGTCTAGATGGTTTTAGTGAGCAGGCAAAACTCCAGATGGCTGGGCGAGAGGTTGGCTACAACCAAGATACAGGATCCAATGCGCGACAGATTGTTCCTGTTACTGAAGATATTGAAGTGATGAGTGGTAATCCACTAGATGTACTACTCTATATGAATAACTTTGAGTTGGTGGAAGAGGGTAAAACAACAGTCTCTGCATCAATGAGCGTTGATGAAGCGATAGGACACTTCCGTCTTGGTGAGCGAGTTGCAGCTGGTAGTACTCATACTCATCGAGGAGCAAAAGAGAGTAGCTATTGGGCTAACCCATTTCCACTACTTCTTGATGAAAATGGCACAGAGCTCCATCCAGAACTGTATCAGCAGTTTGTGAAGAATGAAGAGAAGTTTATAGCTATGGCTAAAACTATGGTAGATAATGGCGATCTTCATCTTGGAGTTGCTCATAGTCAACTGATGGCTGGCGTATATGGTGATAATAGTGATGAAGATTTAACCCGTTGCGGATACCATGATCGAGATGAGGTCGAGCAGCTTGCTCCAGTACGACTTGCGGAAGATCTGATCGACCTAATTAAAGAGGTGGCTATTGAGAAGCGTAAACACTCTACTGGTAAGAGTGAAGAAGTTAGCATAACCGTAGCATTGGTTGGCGATAGTAGAACAGGTAAATCAGAGACAGCAGAGAAGATGGAGGGTATTCTAGGTCTGCAGCTGATATAATTAGCAATTATAAAAAAGTAATTAAAAATGAGTTGCTCAACTATATAGTTTGCCCTATAATGCGCACTCTTTTATAGTTAGGGTTATTTAGAAGAAAATGGGGCGTTAGCTCAGTTGGTAGAGCAGGAGACTCTTAATCTCTTGGTCCGGAGTTCGAGTCTCCGACGCCCCACCAAATTTATGAATGATTTCATCCAAGAATTTCAACAGATCTCGCTTGGGCAGCTGTTGATAAATATAGATCCGCTGCTGCTGCTAATTGAGGCGGCGATAGTTATGGTATCTATTGTCTTTGCGTTCTGGACTCAGAAGAGAATTGTACTCTACCTTGAAATTGCTACTGAAAAACGGACACATCTCAAGACGATAACAGTCCAGTCTATTAAGAAAATAATATTCCCCTTTAGTATGCTCTTCATTGTGTTGGTTGGGCGTGCAATTTTTGGGCAATTCTCGTCTGCTGGAACTCTCTTAAATATCGCTTCGCCACTTCTCTTCTCTCTGATGATGGTGCGCTTGCTGGTCTATCTGCTTCGAATGGCACTGCGTCCTGGTCCATTAGTAAAAGCATGGGAGAATTTGATCAGTACGGTTATCTGGGCAGTAGTGGTTTTCCATCTTTTGGGATGGTTACCAGATGTGATTAAGGCACTTGATGTGGTCGGAGTAAGTGTTGGAGAGATCAGAATCTCCCTGCTCTCCGTAGTTAAGCTTGCCTCTGTGGTTGGGTTACTGCTAATTATTAGTGCTTGGATCTCACGCCTTATCGAACGCTCCCTACAAGGTTCGAGAATATTAACCCCAGCTGCCAAAGTTGGAATAAACAAAGCTAGTAAGCTTGCGCTCTTTGTTGTTGCTATCTTGATCGCGCTAAATTCGGTAGGAATTGATCTGACCGCACTTGCAGTATTTGGAGGGGCGCTCGGTGTTGGGCTTGGTTTTGGTCTGCAGAGAATTGCGAGCAATTTTATCTCTGGCTTTATCTTGATTTTTGATCGCTCAATTAGACCCGGTGATGTGATTAGTATTAATGAGAAGTTTGGCTGGGTGCAGGAGCTACGAGCTCGTTATGTAGTAGTGAGAGACAGAGATGGCGTAGAGACACTCATTCCTAATGAGAACTTAATCACTACCGAGGTTATAAACTGGAGTTATAGCGATCAGAAGGTAAGGCTAAAGGTTCCAGTGCAGATCAGTTATAAGAGTGATCCAGAGTTGGCGATGCAGTTGTTGGTTAAAGCTGCTGCAGATTGCAACCGCGCACTCGCTGAACCAACCCCAGTTGCAAGATTGATGGGGTTTGGAGAGAATGGCTTAGATCTCGAGTTAAGAGTATGGATCTCAGATCCAACCAATGGAGTTGGTGGAGTTCGTTCAGATATTAACAGAGTAATCTGGCGAGAGTTTCAACAAGCTGGAATTAAGATTCCATATCCTCAGCGCGAAGTGAAAATGTTATAGAGGTTGTATCACTTTAACGCTGATTGAGCCATCTTCTGCGTAAGTTAGATCATCCGCTTCAGCGACTTTAACTGCTAAGACCGCAAGTCCTTCCCATACTCCATCACCATCTTTTTCAATAGAGATAATCTCTCCTGCCCCCTGCCCAGATGTTGAACTTTTTGAGTAGAGTCTATCTCCACTGCTAGGGGTAATATCTTCTAAGATAGTTATTCGATATGGCTTCCGTTTAAGCTCTCCTAGGTACTCCATTCGCGCAACTACCTCTTGCCCTGGATAGCACCCTTTAGTAAAACTTAGTCCGTTGATATTTTGTAGGTTCAACATCTGCGGGATAAATGACTCTTGAGTTGCAGCTACCACAGTTGGTACAGCAGCGCGAATATTGGTTAACTCCCAAACTCTACTTCCAACAGGGGCTGATTTGACATTCAGATGCTCCCAAAGTTGAGGTGCATTTTGGATAGTACTGATCGCAAAAGCTCTCGGAAAAGCTCCAGCTTGGAGTGAAACCACGGTTGGTTGCTCTCCGCTACTGAGGGTAAAGTTAGTTAATTGTTTGGTTGCAGTTGGACCAGATACTCCAATACAGATTAATGAGTTGGATAGGTTTGTTAATGTGACTTTAGAGCGCATAATAAACATCTGCATACGCTTTTTAACCATCTCTAAAAGCTCAATTGGAAATTGAAGTAAAAACTTACTCTCGTCCGTTCGTACTACTAAGAACAGGGCAAGCATTCGTCCTTTAGGAGTGCACCAACCATCTAGTTGGCTATCGCCAATTTTAAGTGCAGCAATATCATTAGTTAGCTGATTCTGGAGAAAGGATGCACTCTCTTCCCCTCCAACTTCAAGGAGGGCAAGGTGGGATAGGTCGGAAAAAAGATCACCGCTAGAGGCTATATGGCGCTCCTGCTCTGGATTACCGAAACTTAGTAGAGTACCATCTTTAAACTCACCACCTTCACTCTGTATAAAACTTTTCCAACTAACTTCCATCCTCTACTCCTTCAGGTTTAGCTTGATATCTATCGTCGTGCCTTACTTTTAGATCTTGCTGTTGACGATCCATAACCCTTGTATCAATAGCCTCTTTATGAGATTTAGAGATAGCTTTAAATTCACATGCCATTTCATGAGTTCCATATTTGGTATCTGAGGCTGGTTTACTAAAGACTACCATAGCAAGTGCACGAACCTCAACTAAATTAGTAAAACGGATAGTTATATCGATAACTTCTCTAGAGCCATAGACCTCTGTAGTATAGAAGCGGCAACCTCCTGAACTAAGGTTGATAGGCTGTATTTTTGTCTCTTCCATAGATCCACCTTCCACTACCCGTAGAATGTAATCCATCTTCTCATCCATACTTGCCATAAGTTGAGCCAATTGTCTATTACGCCCATTAATAAGAGCTAAACCATCCTTAATGTTTTTATTAATTGTTGCTAGATTATTCATCCTCATACTGGCACTTATATCGGCTGCAACTTGACGAATATTGTTCTTTGGGACATATTTAATTATCACATACGCCTCTTCTTCTACCCGAAAAAATTCTCTATTATTTGCGCTCATAATCTATTCTCTCACTTATATGTTTTTGTAGTCATATTAATTATCGTCTATTACCCGGTAATCTTAAGCTATTTAATGTAACTATTTGGGTCTGAAATACTATTTTCAGCTGTCGCCAATTTTTCAGGGTAGTCTAGCGTATAGTGAAGTCCGCGACTCTCTCTGCGCTGCAGGGCAGATTTTATAATAAGTTCTGCAACTTGGGTTAAATTTCTGAGCTCTAGTAGGTTATTGTTGATGCGGAAGTTTCCGTAATAGTCTGCAATCTCATTTTGAAGTAACTCTACTCTTCTTGCAGCTCGCTCTAGGCGCTTAGTTGTTCGTACGATCCCAACGAAATCCCACATAAAGCGCCGTAGCTCATCCCAGTTGTGGGAGACAACTACCTCTTCATCTGAATCAGTAACTCGGCTTGCATCCCAAGGTGGAATATCTACGGAAGTTGTATTGTCAGATATGGAGCCATTAATAGAGTTTGAGTTGATATGAGTAGCTGCAGAGGCGGCAAATACTAGACACTCAAGCAGAGAGTTGCTCGCCATTCTATTCGCTCCATGTAGTCCCGTATGGGCAACCTCACCAACTGCGTAGAGTCCATCAATATCCGTTCTACCATCCATATCAGTCATTACTCCACCACAGGTGTAGTGGGCAGCAGGAACTATTGGAATTGACTCTTTAGTCATATCAATTCCAAAATTTAGAAGTTTTTGGTGAATAGTCGGAAAATGACTCTGTATGAAATCACTCCGTTTAGAACTTATATCAAGATTAAGATGAGTAGCTCCGAGTCGTTTCATCTCATGGTCGATGGCACGAGCGACAATGTCTCTTGGTGCGAGCTCCTCTCTCGAATCAAAATTATGCATAAATGGTTTACCATTAGGGAGAAGAAGTTTAGCTCCTTCACCGCGTAGAGCTTCTGTGACCAAAAATGATTTAGCTTGTCGATGGTAGAGACAGGTGGGATGAAATTGGTTAAATTCCATATTCGCTACTCGGCATCCAGCACGCCATGCCATAGCGATACCATCTCCAGTTGAGATATCTGGGTTACTAGTATAGAGATATACTTTGCTGCCACCACCAGTAGCGAGCACAACTTTTTTTGTCTGAAACGAGTGAACTTCATCACTGTTACGGTCTAACACATAAGCACCGATAACTACCTTTTTACTAACTTTGTGAGATGTTTTTTTATGAGTACTGTCTCTGCTCTGCTTATCTATAATAAGATCGATGGCGATATGTTTTGCAAAAGCATCTATATTTTTCCGTGCTAAGAGCTGCTCTAGGAGAGTAGTCTCAATAGCTCTTCCTGTAGCGTCTGCAGCGTGTACTACTCTGCGGTGAGAGTGTCCACCTTCGCGGGTGAGATGGAGTGGAGATTTGCTGTCGCTATCGTTAGTGCGTGAAAACTCAACTCCTGAATCGATTAACTGTTCAATAGCGTTGCGCCCATTCTCTACGCTAAAACGGACTACTTCTTCAGAGCAGAGACCAGCTCCAACATTTAGTGTATCTTCAATGTGTGACTCTATCGAGTCCTTACTATCGAGCACCGCAGCAATCCCACCCTGCGCATAGAGCGTGCTCCCCTCGTTAAGAGAGTCTTTAGCAAGAATTGCGATTTTTAGTTTAGGGTCAAGCTGGAGTGCTAAGGTTAGTCCAGCTGCTCCTGTACCTAAAATCAATACATCATATTTGTATAGAGACATAAGATATATTCTACAATACCCGAATACATTTGATGGCATTTAATGACATTTAATAAAATATTTAGATGGTGAAGTATTGAGGAGATGAAAATATATAATGATTGAAGAGAGCGCAATAGTTGTAGCAGTAGATGGTGAAAATGCCTGGATTGAGAGTAGTGCAAGCTCATCCTGTGGTAGTTGTAGTGCTGTCTCTAGTTGTGGTACATCGACACTCTCTAAAGTAATGGGAAACCGTTCCAATAGAGTTAAGGTGATCAATAGAGTTGGCGCAAAAGTGGGGGAGCGAGTTGTTATCGCGATTAGTGAGGGTGGTCTTCTGCGCGGAGCAGCTAGACTATATCTTATACCACTACTTGCACTGTTCGTTACTGTGCTGAGTGCGGAGTGGATTCTAGATAGTTGGTTCTCAACTTCATCAGAGTTGTTAACTATCGGTTTAGGGGCGGTTGGTGCTTTTGCTTCCGTGCGCTGGATGAAAAGTAGAGGGCTGTTTGAGAGTGAAGAGTTAATCCCTACTATTGTAAAGCTGTATAATGATCCTATTATTAGTCCTATTGTTTAGTAATTAGTTTTTATTGTTAAGGAGTCTATTTTTTATGGAAGGGTCAAGAGTGAATTTTACAACTAGTTTATCAGAAAGTGGTGCATCAAAAGATAGAGCATCAAGAGTACTATTATCCCTGTTGATAGGTGGGATGTTGATGGTCTCTACAGTAGCTCGTGCAGAGCTTCCAGATTTTGTCTCTTTAGTAAAAGAGCAGATGCCTACGGTAGTTAGTATCAGTGTAACTCAAACTAAAGTTATCGACTCAATGCCAGGTTTCGGGGGGCTTGGAGGGATCGGACCAAATGGTGAGATGAATGAGATGCCCGATCTTTTTCGTCGCTTCTTTAAAGATCGCGGTTTTGGAGGGGTGGACCCTAATGGTCGTCAGCATCAGCCCCGTGAGTTTGAGACTCAGGCGCAAGGGTCTGGAAGCATTCTAACCGCAGACGGATATATATTAACCAACCATCATGTAGTTGATGGAGCTAGTAAAATTATGGTGCGTCTGAGTGATAGACGAGAGTTGAAAGCAGAGGTGGTTGGTTCGGATGAGCGTTCTGATATTGCGTTAATTAAAATTGATGCTAATAACCTACCGACTATTACTACTGGTACCAGCACCACCCTTGAGATAGGAGAGTGGGTTCTAGCGATAGGTTCGCCATTTGGATTTGAAATGTCAGCCACTTCAGGCATAGTTAGTGCCAAAGCGCGGAATATTTCAGAGGGTGATAATAGATTCAACTATGTTCCATTTATTCAGACAGATGTAGCGATAAATCCAGGAAACTCTGGCGGCCCACTCTTTAACCTTAATGGTGAGGTGGTAGGGGTTAACTCAATTATATTTAGCAAGTCAGGAGGCTATATGGGGCTCTCGTTTGCGATCCCAATTGAAGTAGCGATGGATGTAGTTAAGCAGATTAAAAATGGCGGACATGTATCTCGTGGATGGCTTGGAGTTATGATTCAGCCCGTGAATAGTGACTTAGCAGAGTCCTTTGGAATGGATAGACCTATCGGTGCATTAGTCGCTAAGATTATGAAAGAGAGCCCAGCAGATGGGTCTGAGCTCAAAGTTGGAGATGTGATTATAGAGTTTAATGATAAATTCATTGAGAGTAACAGTCATCTCCCTCCAATAGTTGGAAGCTCTCCTGTTGGGGAATCTATCCCTGTTAAAGTTATGCGTAATGGAAGTGAGCAGATTATCCATATTGTAATTGGTGAACTGCCAGAAGAGGTTGTGGCAAGCTCTACTATTACTAAGAGTGGTGAGCATCCAGCAGAGCAGAGTGTAGAGAAGATATTTGGAATGACTCTTAAGCCAGTCCCAACTCAATTACGCAAAAAGCTTGCACTTGATGCGGGCGGAGTATTGGTGGCTGAGGTCGAAAGAAACAGTCTTGCTTCCAGCTTTGGAGTTAAGCAGGGGGATGTAATTAGTAAACTAAATAGAATAAATATATCGAGTGTTAAGCAGTTGCTAGAGGTGATTGATACTCTCCCTAGAGGACGAGGAGTACCGCTCTATATTATTAGAGAGAATGGACCTATTTTTCTAGCGCTAAGGTTACCGAGATAGAGAATGTACGAACTTTCACGGATAAGAAACTTCTCAATAATTGCCCATATTGATCATGGTAAATCGACCATTGCGGATCGGTTTATTCAGATCTGTGGTGGGCTTTCAGATCGAGAGATGTCAGCGCAGGTGCTTGACTCAATGGATATTGAGAAAGAGCGAGGTATCACCATTAAAGCGCAGAGCGTATCGTTGGAGTATAAGGCTCAAAATGGTAAATTTTACCTCCTTAACTTTATTGACACTCCAGGGCATGTAGACTTCACTTATGAAGTATCTCGCTCTCTTGCCGCATGCGAAGGTGCTTTGCTAGTTGTGGATGCGGCGCAAGGGGTTGAGGCACAGACTGTAGCCAACTGTTACACAGCTATTGATCTGGAACTTGAAGTTCTTCCAGTACTCAATAAGATAGATCTACCTTCAGCCGAACCTGAGAGAGTTATAGAGGAGATCGAAGAGGTCATTGGAATTGACGCTACAGAAGCAAAACAGGTGAGTGCTAAAAGTGGTCTAGGAGTTAATGAACTTTTAGATGAGATTGTAGCTAAAATTCCAGCTCCAGAGGGCGATCCAGATGGTAAGCTCGAAGCGTTGATTATAGACTCTTGGTTCGATAACTACCTTGGTGTTGTCTCACTGGTGCGAGTAGTAAATGGGCGTATCAGATCGCGAATGAAGATGAAAGTGCTCTCTACTGGCAATACACACCTGGTTGACGAGGTTGGTATTTTCACCCCCAAACAGAGTAAACAGGATGAGCTAGCAGCAGGAGAGGTTGGCTATGTGATTGCAGGAATCAAGCAGATTGATGGAGCGCCAGTTGGTGATACACTCACTGATGCTGCTAACCCAGTTACAGACAGTCTTCCTGGATTTCAAGAGATTAAACCGCAAGTTTTTGCTGGTATGTATACAGTTGACACTGATGATTATGAGGACTTTAGAGATGCGCTCGCTAAACTAACCCTTAATGATGCGGCATTAGAGTATGAGCCAGAGGTCTCTCCAGCTCTCGGTTTTGGTTTCCGTATCGGTTTTCTTGGAATGCTTCATATGGAGATCATTCAAGAACGGTTAGAGAGAGAGTATGATCTAAATCTAGTCACCACTTCACCTACTGTTGTATATGAAATTGAGAAGAGTGATGGAGAGGTTATCTATATAGACAATCCTGCAGACCTTCCGGTAGTTAATAAGATTAATGAGATTCGTGAACCTATCATCACCTCTAACATTTTAGTCCCGCAAGATTTTGTAGGGGCAGTGATTGGACTCTGTATTGAGAAGCGCGGAGTGCAAAAAGATATGCAGTATATGGGGCGACAAGTCTCAATAACCTATGAGCTACCACTCTCTGAGGTGTTAGTAGATTTCTTTGATAGGATGAAATCGGTCAGTCGTGGCTTTGCCTCAATGGATTATCACTTTAAACACTTCCAAGCTGCAGACCTAGTTAAAGTTGATCTGCAGATAAATGGGGATAAGATGGATGCACTCTCTATGATTGTGCATCGAGTAGAATCTATCCCTCGTGGACGGATGCTTGCAGAGAAGATGCGAGAGATTATTCCTCGCCAGATGTTTGATGTTGCAATTCAGGCAACAATAGGTGCTAAAATAATTGCGCGGACCACAGTTAAGGCACTTCGTAAGAATGTGACAGCTAAATGTTACGGTGGAGATATCTCCAGAAAGAAAAAACTTCTCTCTAAACAGAAAGAGGGTAAGAAGAGAATGAAGCGGGTAGGTAAGGTAGATATTCCGCAAGAGGCATTTATGGCAGTGTTACAGACTAGTAAAGGTTCTTAATAGAGTACTCTTAACAGAGTCATAAAGATAAATAATAGATAAATTTTAAGATATAAATAAGAGGCAAAATATGCATTTAGATTTTTCAGGAATTTTAATAATCGCACTTCTAGTGACTGGTCTGATCTGGTTCTTAGATAGTAAACTTTGGGCTCCACACAGAGGTAATAGTGAGCTGCCAATTATAGTTGAGTATGCTCGTTCATTCTTTCCTGTGATCTTAATAGTGTTAGTGCTCCGTTCATTTATCTTTGAACCATTCCGTATTCCCTCTAGTTCGATGCGCCCAACCTTAGTGGTGGGTGACTTTATCTTAGTGAATAAATTTGCTTATGGATTGCGACTCCCAGTTGTAGATACTAAATTCTTAAATGTAGACAATCCTAAACGGGGTGATGTTATGGTGTTTCGTTACCCAGAAGATCCGAGTATAGATTATATTAAACGGGTGGTAGGTGTTCCTGGTGACCGTATCGAGTACCGTAATCGCCGCCTTACAGTTAATGGTGAGCTCGCAAAAATGAGTAAACATGGTTCACACCTCTGGATGAATAGCCAGTGTCGAACCATAGAGTCCCTCCGTTTCGGTGAGCAGACAGCTGACACAGATCACGAGATCTTAATTATTCCACAACGCTCCTCCAGCAGAGAGGGAGAGTGGGTGGTTCCTGAAGGACACTACTTTATGCTTGGTGATAATCGTGATAATAGCCGTGATGGCCGCTATTGGGGCTTTGTGCCAGAAGAGAATATTGTGGGTAAAGCTGTAGCAGTATGGATGAGCTGGGACTTCAACTGCGGAGATGGTATTAGCTGGAATAGAATTGGCTCAATTGATTGATAGCATGAATCCTCTGAAAGCGCTTTCTGGCAGAATCAACTACAGTTTTCAGCAGCCAGAGTTGCTGAAACAGGCGCTGACCCACCGTAGTCTTGGTTACAATAATAATGAACGCCTTGAATTTTTGGGTGACTCAGTTTTAGGTTTTGTGGTCTCTGCAATGCTCTATGAGAAGTTTCCATCTGCTGCAGAGGGCGATCTAAGTCGAACTAGAGCACGGCTGGTTAGAGGTGAAAGTTTGGCAGAGATTGCACGAGAGTTAGAGTTCGGAGCAGCACTCTTGCTTGGTGCTGGTGAGATGAAAAGTGGTGGCTATAGAAGAGACTCTATTCTAGCTGATGCGCTAGAAGCGGTAATCGGGGCTATATATCTAGATGGTGGATTTGAGGTTTGTGAAAAGTGGTTACAACAACTTTTCTCTAAAAAAGTTGATGAGCTTCCGCCGTTAGATGAACTAAAAGATCCGAAGACCAGGCTGCAAGAGTGGCTCCAAGGTCGGAAGTTGGCGCTTCCTAGTTATGAGGTTACTAAGGTGGCTGGAAAGGGACACCTGCAACAGTTTACTGTCCGTTGTCAGATTGAGAGTTTAGAGCTGGAACTGAGCGCTCAGGGGACGAGCCGCCGTAAAGCAGAACAGTCTGTAGCGGATTCTGCGCTGCAGAAAATTATGGAGTTAAATAGATGAACAGTCAATCCGGAATGATTGCTATTGTGGGGCGACCCAATGTCGGCAAGTCTACGCTAATGAATCGAATTCTAGGTGAGAAACTTAGCATAACCTCACGCAAACCACAGACCACACGCCACCGTATTTTAGGGATAAAAACTATTGGCAGTGCTCAATTTGTCTATGTCGATACCCCTGGTATCCACTCCAATAGCGAGAGTGCGATGAATAGATATCTGAATCGAGCTGCCACTAGTGGCTTAGAAGATGTTGATATTGTAATTTTTGTAGTTGATGGTGAGAAGTGGAGCAGTGAAGATGAGTTAGTGGTTGAGCATCTGCGCAACCTTGAAGCCCCAGTAGTTGTAGTAATAAATAAGGTAGATAGAGTTGCCCAAAAAGATCAGCTTCTTCCTCTTATTGAGAAGCTATCTGCACGAATGGAGTTTAACGCAATAATTCCACTCTCTGCACTAAAAGGGCATGGGGTTGATAATCTAGAGCAGAAACTTAAAGAGCTGGTTCCAGCTGGAGCTCACTATTATGAAGAGGATCAGATTACAGATAGGAGCGAACGCTTTTTAGTGGCTGAGAGGATTCGTGAAAAACTGACCCGCCAACTTGGGCAAGAGCTCCCTTATGCACTCACTGTAGAGATTGAGCAATTCAAAGAGACGGGCAAGTTGACTGAGATTGCAGCAGTAATCTGGGTTGAGAGAAAAGGTCAGAAGGGAATTGTAATTGGTAATAAAGGTTCAAGACTGCGCACAGTAGGGCAGGAGTCTAGGGAAGAGTTAGAGGAATTGCTAGGGCGCAAAATATTCCTCCAACTCTGGGTTAAAGTGCGTGAAGGTTGGTCTGATGATGACAGGGCGTTGCAGAGCTTAGGTTACCGTGAAAGCTGACTTTCACGCCGCATTTGTTATTCACACTAGACCTTTTCGCAATACCAGTCAGATTATAGAGCTCTTTACTAGAGATGCAGGACTTGTATCAGTAGTGGCTCGTGGCTCAACCAGAGCAGGAGCAAAAGGGCGCTCTCCACTCGCAACTCAACTCCAACAATTTACCCCACTCCAGATTAGCTGGAGCGGCAGAGGTGAACTTAAAACTTTAACTAAGGTAGAGGCTACGGGAATAGCACATAGGCTAGTAGGGCGTAGACTGATTTGTGGACTCTACCTAAATGAACTCTTAATAAAACTCCTCCATCACGGCGATCCCCACTCTACACTTTTTGATAGATACAGTCTGCTCTTAGCTGAACTAGTTATCGAGAATGAAGCGCATCTACTGCGTATCTTTGAACTCCAACTCTTAGAGGAGGTAGGGTTTGGTTTTGACCTAAACTACGACATTGCAGGTGATCCTATCGCAACTGAACAGAGTTACTGCTACTATCCAGAGGATGGGTTGGCAAGAGTGAGGCAGGATTCTGATATAAACACCAGCACGCTACAAGTGAGCGGAACAACCCTGAAAGTACTGCGGCAATGGTTAGGGCAGTCAAATATTGAATCAAATATTGAATCGTTTCCTAAAGCAGATCAAGAGTTACCTGCAAAACTGCAACAAGAGGCAAAACAGTTACTGCGAGCTGCCCTTGATTACCACCTCCCCAGCGAGCTTCAGAGTCGAAAGTTACTGCAGCGGTAAGAGCTGGAACGCCAAAGGTATGCTACAATTATCGCTACTAAAAAATGGAATGGTGGAGTAGAGAGTGGAAATATTAAAACGGCAATTAGGGGTGAATATAGATCATATCGCAACTCTGCGTGAAGCGCGTGGAACTCGCTACCCAGACCCGGTACAGGCAGCAATTGAGGTTGAGCAAGCTGGAGCGGATGGGATAACTATGCATCTACGAGAAGATCGCCGCCATATTCAAGAGCGCGACCTTGAGTTGGTGGTGGAGGTTATGCAGACAAAACTGAACTTAGAGATGGCAGTAACCCCCGAGATGCTTACTATTGCAGAGCGAATAGCTCCAGCGGATTGCTGTCTAGTGCCAGAGAAGCGCGAAGAGCTGACCACAGAGGGTGGGCTAGATGTAGCAGGGCAACTAGAGAAGATGCGTGATTCGGTAGCGCAGCTTGCCGCATCCCATATCAGAGTGTCTCCATTTATAGATCCAGATCCAAAACAGATTGAGGCAGTGGCTGAAATCGGTGCTCCAGTATGTGAGATTCATACTGGGAGTTATGCAGATGCAACCGATCCCAAAACTGTTGCCGAAGAGTTCGAGAGAATCCGTGCTGCAGTCAGTTATGCGTATAAATTGGGGCTCCAGCCAAATGCAGGGCATGGTCTGCACTACCACAATGTGCAGGCAGTAGCAGCTCTACCAGAGCTTGTAGAGTTAAATATAGGGCACGCCATAATCGCTCGCGCTCTCTTCACAGGGCTCCAGCCAGCTGTGGTTGAGATGAAGAGTTTGATCCTCTCGGCATAGAGTACTATTATGATAGTTGGAACTGGTATAGATATTGTTGAAATTGGTCGCATCGAGAGCAGTCTGAATAGACATGGTGCGCGTTTCGCTGAGAAAATTCTTGCTGAATCAGAGTTAGAGGAGCTGAGACTCTGTAGTGAGCGTATTCAAAACCATTTTATCGCTAAAAGATTTGCCGCAAAAGAGGCAGCTGCAAAAGCTCTAGGTAGTGGGTTTAGTGGCGGAATTACTATGCGGCAGATAGTTGTAGTGCATATTGAGAGTGGTAAACCAGAGTTGAAGTTTAGCGGCGCGGCAGCAGAGCTCTGTGCGAAATTAAATATTATTAACAGTCATCTCTCAATTTCAGATGAGCGTAGTTACGCAGTAGCATCAGTAATATTGGAGTCGAAATAAGAGGTAAATTGAAATGAATCAATTAAAGTATAAAACAATGCAAGATATTGTAGGCAACACCCCTATGGTTGAGTTGCAGCGCTTAGTAAGTAGTAAGGCAAGAGCTCGTGGCAATAGAGTCTTAGTTAAGTTGGAGGGGAATAATCCTGCAGGATCTGTAAAAGATCGTCCAGCACTTAGTATGATAGAGCACGCAGCAGAGCGAGGTGACATAACTCCTGGAGACACCCTAATTGAAGCAACCAGTGGTAACACAGGTATAGCTCTAGCGATGGCAGCTGCGATTATGGGATATCGTCTAATCTTGGTGATGCCAGAACATATGAGTGTGGAGCGTCGCGCATCTATGCGGGCCTATGGTGCAGAGCTAGAGCTAACTCCAGCGGAGGGAAGCATGGAGTCGGCTATAGATAGAGCGCGAGAGTTAGAGCGCGAAGGGGCTGGAAAAATACTGGATCAATTCTCAAATCCAGATAATCCACTAGCTCACTATAATGGAACAGCCCCTGAAATCTGGCGAGACACCAATGGAGAGATAACCCACTTCGTCAGTGCTATGGGAACTACAGGAACAATTATGGGTAACTCCCGTTATTTTAAAGAACAGAGTGCAACAACAAGTAGATCCGTGCAGGTAGTAGGAGTGCAGCCAGAAGAGGGTAGCACTATTCCAGGAATTAGAAGATGGCCAAAAGAGTACCTCCCAAAAATATATGATGCCACTATGGTTGATACGCTTATGGATATATCTCAACAGGAGGCAGAAGATATAACTAGAAGGTTGGCAGCGGAAGAGGGGATCTTTGCTGGAATCTCATCAGGTGGAGCAGTAGCCGCAGCACTTAAGTTGGCAGATGAAGTTGATAATGCAACAATAGTTACAATTATTTGTGATCGAGGAGATCGTTACCTCTCAACAGGAGTTTTTCCTGCAGAATAATCTTGATGGATTATTCTTGAAATAATATAGGTAGTTCCTGTTGCGCAACTTTTTGATATATATATATATCATATGTGATATATGTCACATTTATTGCCCACTTGTTGCTATACTTACTTTTAGAATGTTATTTGAATAATAAATAATTAAACTGGTTGAGAGAAAAGTAAGTGATAACAAAAACTATTGATAATAGAGTGGACTCTACGCTTGAACTGGATGTGGCTACAGCTGATA